>JAFOYQ010000048.1 GCA_017424575.1 Muribaculaceae bacterium | reverse complement strand
GATGCTGAAACTGATGAAAAGAAAGTTTCGATTACAGCTCTTGAAGCTACTGTAGAAGCTGGTAAAACTTACTATTGGCGTGTGATTTCAAAGAAACCTAATGCTCTTGATCAAATGTCGGCAACAGGTTCGTTTGTAGCATCAAAAATTTCAATCACTGCTCCTGCTAATGAAGCAACAGGAGTGTCGTTGACTCCTACTATCTCATGGACTCCTATTGATGGTTGTGAATTTACAATGGAAATTTCAAAAGCTTCTGACTTTGAAAAGGTAGTTTACTCTGCTACAACTAAAAATTCATCATTGACAGTGCCTGCTCGCACACTTTCATCTTACAATGACTACTATGTGCGTGTAACAGCTGCAAAAGATGGTATCACATCAACAAGTGATGCTGTAGTATTCAAAACACTCGAAGTGGCTTCATATAATGCTCCTAAATTAGCACGTCCACTTTCTAATGGTGCAACTGTGTTTAGCAATGAGCCTATTGAAGTAGAACCTTACGATGGTCTTACTTCGGTAACTATCGAAATTTCAAAAACAGCAACATTTGGCCGTACAGGTAAAACTGCTTACACTTTGACCGACCTTGAATATGCTACAAAACCTGCTGGCGAAATCACAATTTCATCGGCTAAACTTGTTGACGGTACTACTTACTACGTGCGTGCTCAAGGTGCATACAAAACAGCTGCTTCGGCATCGAAGAAAACTGACTACTCTGAGGTAATCTCATTTGTTTACAATGCAGGTGCAGGTGTTGAAGGTGTAACAAGCGACGAAGCGAAGGTGTATGTGAATAGCGAAAATGCAGTCGTGCTTGCTGATGCTGAAATGATTGAAATCTTCAATATGGCTGGTCAACTCGTAGAGTCGGCTAATGTAGAAGGTTTGTCAACATTCGACATCAACCACCTTGCTACAGGTGCTTATGTAATCAAAGTTACAACTGCTGATGGCGTTGTGTCATTGAAACATGTGAAATAATCGTAGATTACTTCCATATAACCTAAACAACCGATGCACTTAAGTGTGTCGGTTGTTTTTTTGTTTGGAGTGATGAGAGTAGAATATGATGAAAAAATGTGTGTATAAACCGCATTTTTCTTTCAATATGCTATAATTATAGGGGAAAAAGTATTATTTTTGTTGTCAAAATAGAAAATCATAAAAACATATTGCTTATGAATCATATACAAGAAGTAGCAAATCGTTTGCAAGGATTGCGTGACGCTCTTGAATTGTCGGTAGAGGAATTTGCTGCCGATTGTGGAGTGACTCCACAAGAATACACTAATTATGAAACAGGTGTAAAAGATATTCCTGTGAGTTTCCTTCATCGCATAGCCGCAAGATATGGAATTGAGTTAACAGCATTGCTTTTTGGTGAAGAACCTAAGATGCAATCCTACTTTGTGACTCGTGCGGGAAAAGGAATAAAGGTAGAACGCACAAAAGCATATAGCTATCAAGACCTCGCTGCAGGATTTGCTAATCGTGTGGTGTCGCCATTTATTGTTACAGTAGAGCCAGTAGATGCCGATAAACCTATGACAATGAACTCTCACCAAGGTCAAGAATTTAACTACGTGTTGCAAGGAAAAATGGAAATCGTAGTTGATGGCAAATCAACAATTCTTAGCGTAGGAGATAGTATTATGTTTGATGCTACATTGCTTCATGGCATGCGCACAGTGGGAGGTGAAACAGTGAAATTCCTTGCTATTATTTCATAAGTTTTTAAGACAAATATTTTTCAAAATATAAAAATTCATGTTAGAAAAGTTTTTAGAAAAAGCCTCGTTTGAATCATACGAGGACTTTATGCAAAACTTCAAGATAAATGTTCCCCAAAACTTCAACTTCGGATACGACGTTGTAGATGCTTGGGCTGAAAAAGAACCAAATAAAAAAGCACTCCTTTGGACCAATGACCAAGGGAAAGAGATACAATTCACGTTTGCCGACATTAAACGCGAAAGTGACAAGACTGCATCATTCTTTGCTGCGCAGGGTATAGGTCGAGGCGACATGGTGATGTTGATTTTGAAACGTCACTATCAATTTTGGTTTGCAATTGTGGCGCTACACAAACTTGGTGCTACTGTAATTCCCGCAACACACCTTTTGACCGAAAAAGATATCATTTATCGTTGTGAAAAGGCAAATATTAAGGCTATCGTAGCAACTGGCGACGAAATAGTGGTAAATCACATTCAGAAATCATTGCCTAAATGCCCATCGTTGACTACGCTTATCTCTACAGGACCTATTGTGCCCGAAGGGTGGTTGGATTTTGATAAAGAGATTGAGGCTGCAGCACCATTTGTGCGTCCAGAGTTGGCTAATACCAACGATGATGTATCGTTAATGTATTTCACATCGGGCACTACTGGCAACCCTAAGATGGTGGCTCACGACTTCACATATCCACTCGGACATATCATAACAGGTTCATTCTGGCACAATGTTAAAGAGGATAGTCTTCACTTGACTCTTGCCGATACTGGTTGGGGTAAAGCCGTGTGGGGCAAACTTTATGGACAATGGATTGCTGGTGCGAATGTTTTTGTGTATGACTTTGAAAAATTTGAACCAGTAGATGTGCTTCACATGATTCAACGCTATGGCATCACATCATTCTGTGCGCCTCCTACTGTGTTCCGTTTTCTCATTCGCGAAGACCTCACTAAATTTGATATTTCTACACTTAAATACTGTACTATTGCAGGCGAAGCTCTCAATCCTAAAGTATATGACGAGTGGAAGCGCCTCACTGGTATTAAATTGATGGAGGGTTTTGGACAAACCGAAACTACTCTCACCATTGCTACATATCCTTGGCTTGAACCAAAACCAGGTTCAATGGGTTGCAAAGGTCCAGTTTATGACATTGACCTTCTCACAGCCGATGGCCGTTGGGCTGAAGATGGTGAGCAGGGTGAAATAGTGGTTCGCACTAATGGGGTGAAACCAGTAGGTTTGTTTAAGGAGTATCTCAATGACCCCGAACTCACCAACGAGGCTTATCACGACGATATTTATCACACTGGCGATGTGGCTTGGCGTGATGAAGATGGCTATTTCTGGTTTGTAGGTCGCACCGACGATGTTATCAAATCATCGGGATATCGCATTGGTCCATTTGAGGTAGAAAGTGCGTTGATGACACACCCTGCCGTAGTGGAATGTGCTATTACAGGCGTACCCGACGAAATTCGTGGCCAAGTAGTGAAAGCAACCATTGTATTATCGAAAGATTACAAAGATAAAGCAGGCGAAGCATTGGTTAAAGAGATTCAAAACCATGTGAAACGTGTTACTGCTCCATATAAATATCCACGCATTGTGGAGTTTGTTGATGAATTACCCAAAACAATTAGTGGTAAAATTCGTCGCGTAGAGATTCGTAATAAGAAATAAAAACAAAGATTATGAACAGTCGCTATTCACGCATCGCAGTAAAAATAGGGAGCAACGTGCTAACTCGTAAAGATGGCACGCTCGACATCACTCGCATGAGTGCGCTCGTTGACCAAATCGCCGAGTTGCATCGCATGGGGGTGGGTGTGATTATGATATCGTCGGGGGCTGTAGCCTCGGGGCGTAGCGAGTTGCGTGAAAATAAGAAACTCGATGCCGTGTCGGCTCGACAACTTTATAGCGCTGTGGGACAAGCCAAACTGATAAATCGCTATTACGAACTCTTCCGTGAGCATGGCATGACTTGTGGGCAGGTGTTGACTACAAAAGAGAATTTCTCTACTCGCCGCCACTACCTCAATCAAAAACATTGCATGGAGGTGATGCTTGCTAATGGAGTAATCCCCATTGTTAACGAAAACGACACCGTGTCGGTGACCGAATTGATGTTTACCGATAACGATGAACTCTCAGGCCTCATCGCAACGATGATGGATATGCAAGCACTTGTGATATTGAGCAATATCGATGGTGTGTATGACGGCAATCCAAGTGATGAAAATTCAAAAGTGATTACCGACATAGAGCAACAAAACGATGTGTCGGAGTATATTCAAGAGGGGAAATCATCGTTTGGTCGTGGAGGCATGGCAACAAAATATCGCATTGCTCGCAAAGTGGCATCGGAGGGTATTGCTGTAATTATTGCCAATGGTAAGCGCGATAATATATTGCTCGATGTTGTAAACTCAGAGCGAGTAGTGCCATATACAATGTTCCATCCTGCTACCGAATCGACTTCGGGAGTGAAGAAATGGATTGCTCATAGTGAGGGTTTTGCTAAGGGGGAATTACATATCAATCAAGGGGCTACCGATGCGCTATTGTCGGCTCGTGGAGCAAGTTTACTTCCAGTGGGAGTGACTGCAGTGGTAGGAGACTTTGAGAAAGATGATATTGTAAAAGTTGTAGCTCCTGATGGTAATATGATTGCTGTGGGTAAGGTAGGTTGCGACTCTGAAATGGCTCGCCAAGTGATGGGTGAGAGTGGAGCGCGTCCACTTGTGCATAGTGATTACCTTTATATCGATTAAAAGTTATGAGTGAATCAATATATAAATCGGCTCGCATAGCAGCACGTGCGCTAAATCGCATATCGGCTCAAAAAATCAATGAATTGTTGATGACACTTGCCGATGCTGTAGAGGCAAATATTTCAAAAATTCTTGAGTCAAATGCTCTTGACTTGGCGCGAATGAGCGAGAACGACCCAAAGTATGATAGATTGAAATTGACCGAAGGTCGCCTTCATGATATCGCTTCAGATATGCGCTCGGTGGCATCACTGCCATCGCCTTTGAATGTAACGTTGTCGAGTGTTACACGACCCAATGGTATGGTAATAAACAAAGTGTCGGTGCCATTTGGCGTTATAGGAGTGATTTATGAAGCACGCCCCAATGTGACGTTTGATGTGTTTTCGCTTTGTGTTAAGGCAGGCAGTGCATGTTTGCTCAAAGGTGGTAGTGATGCTCGCGACACAAATGAATGTGCCGTAGCGATTATTCGCCAAGTGCTTGCCGATAATGGTTTTGATGAAAATACAGTGACACTTTTGCCTACATCGCGTGAGGCAACAGCCGAAATGCTTGCTGCAGTGGGTAAGGTTGACCTTATAATTCCACGTGGAAGTAAGCAACTTATTGATTTTGTGCGTGATAATTCGCGTGTGCCAGTGATTGAGACCGGAGCAGGAGTGTGTCACACCTATCTGCATCAATCGGGATTGATTGAGCATGCTCGTGAGATAGTATTGAACGCCAAAACTCGCCGTGTGAGTGTGTGCAATTCACTCGACACATTGGTGCTTGACCGAGCACGTTTGAGCGATTTGCCTCAAATCTGCGCGCCTCTTGCTGATAAAGGAGTAACGATATATGCCGATGACGAATCGTTTGCTGTGCTCGATGGAAAGTATGAAAAATTAGAGCGCGCAACGATCGATGATTTCGGTCGCGAGTGGCTCGACTATAAGATGTCGATAAAAGTGGTTGCCGATATCAATGAAGCAATAGAATTTGTCGAAACTCACACTTCGCGCCACAGTGAATCAATAGTGGCACAAGATGAAATGGCGATAACTCAGTTTTGTCGTGACGTAGATGCGGCATGTGTGTATGCCAATGTGTCAACAGCATTTACCGATGGTGGACAATTTGGATTTGGAGCAGAAATAGGTATTTCAACCCAGAAACTTCACGCTCGAGGGCCAATGGCACTACCCGAGATAACGACTTATAAATACATAATCACAGGCGATGGACAAACACGCTGGTGATATTATAATCCTTAAATTTTATGGTGAAGAAAAAGGCGATTAAACTACTATGTTGCGTGTTGGTAGTGTTTGTGTGTGCAACTACCTTCGTGTCATGTTCACAATCTTCAAAGGTTGACTCTTATGTGGAAACTCTAAATAAAAATCAACCAGAAATGTCAAATCCAGAAAAGACTTTTACAGGTGTAAAGAAAGAAAATAATAAATTAGTTGTAGAAGTAAAATTAGATTTGTCATTTGCTGAAATAGGGATGACGGCTGAAATGTTTGCCGAAGGAGAAAGAGAAATCGCAACAACCGATTTGTTAGCATCATCATCGGGCGATGAGGAAAAGGAATTGCTCACAGCCGTTGTCGATGAAGGTTGTTCAATTGTGTATCGCTACATAGATAGAGACGGCGAAGTTGCCGAAATTGAAATTCCAAATTGTGATATAATGCGTGCATTAAAAAATAAATAAGCAAACATAAAACGATAAGGGCATTGGCAATGGTCAATGCCCTTGTTGTTTGTAGATTGTTGATGTCGTGCGGGACGCGAATGACCGAAATTGTGCAATATGCTTGTTTTGCATCTATTTGTTGCTTAATATTTAGCAATTTTTTGATAAATAAATGGCAATTTAACCTAAAAGGGTTGTATCTTTGTGTGAATAAATAAATACGACAAATAATTCATTAACGGCATACGAGTTTATGAAGAAAAAAATCATGATTTCGGCTATCGCAGCCACAGCGATTTTTGGTGCTACTGCTCAAATAAATTCTCCTATGAATGAGGGGTATCACAATCGTGCGATATCAATGTATGATGATAAAAATTATCAAGGATGTATCGACCAAATGTCGCAACTATTGGAGTTGAACCCCACGGCTCAACAACAAGAGATGGCAGAGTATTACATTGCCATGTCATCGATGATGAAGGGCGATGCCGATGCTTGTACACTATTAGAAGATTTTATTGCTAAATATCCAGCTTCAACATATCGAGTTGATGCACAAATGGCAGTGGCTGATTGCTATTTCAATGACGAAGATTATGCAACTGCATTGGCACAATACAAAATGGTTGAACCAAAATCATTGGATTATTCTCGTGCGCAAGACTATGCTTATCGCAAAGCATATTGCCATTTGCGATTGGCCGACTATCTCGATGCTGAAAATGGATTCCGTTCATTATTGAAGTCAAAAAAATATGGCAATTCGGCTAAATTCTATGTCGGATATATCGCTTATACCAACAAAGACTACAAAGCGGCACTCGATTACTTCAATCAAGTAAATCCCAACTCGGAACTTGGCGAAATGTCGGAATACTATAAGAGTCAAGTATATTTCTTGGATAAAGATTATAAGCGTGCATTATCAACAGCGCAAAAACTCCTTAAAAGAGATGATGTTGACCCATTATACACTGCCGAAGCAAATCGCATTGCTGGCGAATCGCTTTATAACATGGGCGACATTGTGAGCGCAATCCCTTATTTGCAATCCTATGTTGATGCAGTGGAGTCGCCACTGCCAACAACTCGTTATATCCTTGGTGTGAGCCAATATAAAAACCACGAGTACACTCAAGCAATTGAATCGCTTGAAGGGGTAGTGGGCGAAGATAATGCCATGGGACAAGGTGCATATCTCTTAATTGGTCAATCGCTTTTGAAGAAAAAAGACCATCAAGCAGCGATGTTGGCTCTCAATAAGGCTGTGAAAATGGACCATGACTTAGAAATGCAAGAATTGGCGTTCTATAACTATGCTGTGGCAAGTTCGCAAGGTGGTGTAATTCCATTTGGCAACTCGGTGGCAAACTTCGAAGAGTTCCTTCGCCGATTCCCCAATAGCCCATTCGCTCCGAAGGTGCAAGAGTATGTTGTGACAGGTTATATGGCCGACAATAACTACGAGCAAGCATTGAAGAGCATTGAAGAGATTAAAAATCCAAGCACTAACATATTGAAGGCAAAGCAAAGAGTGTTGTATACACTTGGTGCACGCGACTTCGCTCAAAATAAAGTAGATCAAGCAATCTCTCGATTTAACCAATCAAAGAGTTATGCAAAATATGATGCTACATTGGCTCGTGAGGTTGACTTGTGGTTAGGCAACTGCTACTATGCTCAAGAGGAATATGATGATGCTGCCGATTATTATTTGGCTTATGTAGATGCATCGGCCGACGATGAGCCAAACTTGCCATTGGCTTACTACAATCTTGCTTATGCTCGATATAAGAGTGGTAGATACGACGATGCAATTACTAATTTTGAAAATGCTCTTGATGACCCAGGCGAACTTGACTCAAAGGTTGTGGCCGATGCATATTGCCGCATGGGTGACTGCTTTTATTTTAAGAAAGATTATGCTGCCGCTGCCGAAAGTTATGACAGAGCATACGAAGAAAATAAGGCTACTGGCGACTATGCATTATATCAAAAGGCAATGATGAAAGGTCACAGCCGTGATGTGAATGCAAAAATTGAAATTCTTGATGAAATGCTCGAAGAATATCCATCATCGGGCATCGCTCCATCGGCCTTGCTCGAGAAGGCTCAATGCTACATTGACCAAGATAGATATAGTCAAGCAATTGAAACTTATAAACAACTCGTGAGAGAATATCCAGCAACAGCGCAAGGGCGTAACGGATATTTGCAATTGGCGATTGCTTATTTGAATAATGGAAGCAAAGATGAAGCGATTGAAGCATATAAAAACGTGATAACTAACTATGCAACAAGTGATGAAGCGCAAGTAGCAAGTCAAGACTTGATGCGACTTTATGCCGCCGATGACCAACTTGAATCATACACTGCATTTATGTCAACAGTGCCAGGTGCAATGCCTATTGAGCAAACAGATATTGAAGAAGCTGCATATAATGCCGCCGAAACTGCATATTTGAATAATAATGACGTGAGCCAACTACGTTCATACGTGAAGAAATATCCAGGTGCTGCACACGAAGTGTCGGCATTGGAAATATTGGTCGAGTATGAATATGGAAATAATAACGAAGACAAAGCATTGGCTTATGCCGAAGAGATTATTTCTCGCTATCCCGATAATGCATCGGTTGAGTTGGCACTCTCAATAAAAGCCGAAATTGAATACAACCAAGGAAAAGCCGAAAAAGCACTTGCCGACTATCAAAAATTGGAAAAATGTGCATCTTCAACAAGTGTGTTGAATGAGGCGCGTATGGGTATTCTTCGAGCTGCTTACGACTTGGAAAAATATGGCACTGTGATAGAGAAGGCCGATGAATTGTTGTCATCGCAAAATGACGATGAATTAGAATCGGAAGTGATGTATGCTAAAGCAATTTCATTGAGCCGTACAGGTAAAGCCCCCGAATCAATTGAATTATGGGAAACTCTTGCTGAAGATGTAGAGGATATCTATGGCGCAATGAGTGCCGTAGAGTTGTCACAATATTACTATGAGATTGGCGAACTTGAAAATGCTCGCATTGTGATAGAAGAGTTTTTATCTTCGGGCACACCTCACCAATATTGGTTGGCTCGTGGCTACATCGTATTGTCGGATATTAACCGCAAAGAGGGTAAAACATTTGAAGCAAACGAATATTTGCGCACATTACGCGATAATTATCCTGGTGGCGATGCTGATATTTTCAAAATGATTGACGAACGTCTTAAATAATGATTGATATGAATAAGATGCGATATATTTTTACACTTGTTGTGATTGCGATGGCAATGGGTGCAACATCACAAGAGTTGAGCAAGGAGATTACTATCGATAAAGATATTGTTCCTGAGTTGAAGGAGACGAGTAAGATGACAATCTCGCCTCAAATTCCGGTATCGACCATTAAGCACTCGCCATTGACGTTTAATGATCGAGCAAAGACCGCCGAAGTGCCAACATTTATCACTCGACTTGAACCAGCCGACAATGTTGATACAATGAAACTTTCGCCCTATCGTGGCTATGCAATGTTGGGTTATTTCCCTATTTATAACCTTGATTTCTCGGCAGGATATCGCATTGTTGACACCGAAGCAATAAAACTCAATGCTTGGGCGCAATATAATGGCAAAAACTACGAAGGTGTTTCGCGAAAAGGTGACGAGATGACTCTTGATGACCATGAAGCAAATGTGAATGTTGACTATGCACAATATATCGGACAAAAATCGTTATTGACAGCAACTGCGGGATATACTTTCAATGCATTTTCTTATCCTTGGGAGAAAGATTTTAACCAAAATGTGCATCGCGCAAAGGTTGATGCAGCATGGTTGTCGTCAATAGGTGGTTTGAAATACAACTTCGCCCTCGGATATAACTACTTTGGTTTTACAAAGGGAGTGAGTGACTCTATTCAAGCCGATGTTAAGACTTTGTATGATGAATTTGGATTTGACTTTGGTAAATCGCTTAATCCTATTAAAGAGCATGTAGGCTATATAAACGCAGGTGCTACTATTGAAATGAGTGATTTGTCGACAGTGGGATTGGACTTCGCAACTACAATGCTCTTTGATGAACATTCTAATGTTGAATGGTGGGCAAGATATTTTGGAGAAGGTCATGGTGCATCAAATTATGAAGACTATCGTCCGTATAATCGTGCTATAATTTCGTTGACACCACACTACGACTTGAAATACAAGAATATTAATGCAAAAATTGGTGTGAAATTAGACTTCCAAGTGGGCGCTACGGCTAATAAGCATTTCACAGTCGCTCCCGATGTGCATTTCGATTGGTCAACAACTTCACTTGATTGGGCAGGATTTACAACACTCTCGGCTTACGCAAACTTCACTGGTGGCGCGCAAGCCAACACTATGTCGTCAATGTTTGAAGAGTCACACTATTTCACTCCATTGATGGCGTATGACCAATCTGAATTGCCTATGGTAGCCGATGCAGGTGTGATTTTTGGTCCATTCAAGGGCGCGACATTAGAAGTGTTTGGTGGATATGCATTTGCCAACGATTGGTATATGCCTATTGTTGACATGGATGAGCAAATGTATGGCAATCATAACAAGAAAATGGAACAAGTAAATATGCGTGGATGGCACATTGGCACTGCTGCTTCATATAGTTATAAAAACTGGGGTAAAATCAGTGCACGATACACCTATGCCCCACAAGAGTCGCTCAAAGAGGGATACTATATGTGGCGCGACCGTGCAAACCATGTAGTGAATGCTTCGCTCGTGGTGACACCTATTGCTCCACTTGATATCACTCTCGATTATGAATATCGTGCAGGTCGTCATGTCTACAAGCACCAAACTCATGCCATTGATTTGTTAGGCATAACACCAGGATATGAAAAGACATCACTTCGCCAAGTTAATGACCTTTCGCTTGGAGCATTGTATCGTTTTACCGATCAATGGAGTTTCTTCGCTCGTTTAGAAAACTTGTTTAACCACAAATATGAACTTGTTTACGACATCCCATCGCAAGGATTTACCGGATTGGTAGGGGCGACATATAAATTTTAAGAAAAAAATATCAAAATATATTGATGTGCATGGCTGTAAAGGTCGTGCACATTTTGTTTTTATGCTAAAATTATGTCGTTTTTAGTGTCAATAAGAGTAGTAAACGCAAAAAACGGCAATCATCTTGGTATAATACAAAGAAATTTTGTATATTTGCAAGCTGAAATAAACTCGAAAACAAATTAATAACTTAAAATAATATTAACTTAAAATGCAAAGTAAAGGAACTTTAGGAACAACCGTTTCTGGCATTATCGCTATTTTCTTGGTGGTAGTGTGTCTCTTCTACATGTCATTCTCTTTCGTTTCAAATAGTTACGAAAAGAAAGCTGAAGAGTATGCTCTTCAATTGGCTGGTGAAGAAGGAAGCGAATCTGAGACTTACAACAAGGCTTATAACCAATACCTTAAAAGCCATGGTGATTCAACAGTTTATCTCGGTTATACTCTCAACGAGGTGCGCAAATGGGGTGTAAACCTCGGTCTTGACCTCAAGGGTGGTATGAACGTGATTCTTCAATTGGAAATGCCCGATGTAGTTCGTGGTATGGCAAACGTTGCTGCAAATGATACAGTGTTTGAAAAAGCACTTCAATTTGCTGACGAACAAGTTGCTAAACACCAATCTGACGACTTCGTAGGTTCATTCATTGAAGAGTATAGCAAACTTAATCCAAAAGCTAACTACGCTGAATTGTTCAAAGACAAAGTAGCGAAAGGTGATGATGCTGATGCTGTAAGAACTAAAATTAAAGCAGAGGTTAAGAGCCTCGTAGAAACTTCGGCAACTAACGTACTCCGTAGCCGTATCGACCAATTTGGCGTTGTTTCTCCTAACATTCAAGTGCTTAAAGATAAAGATGGTCAAATTCTTCTTGAACTCCCAGGTGTAAAAGACCACGATC
The DNA here is from genome assembly GCA_017424575.1 of Muribaculaceae bacterium. Lineage (GTDB taxonomy): Bacteria > Bacteroidota > Bacteroidia > Bacteroidales > Muribaculaceae > RGIG4079. The sequence goes on along the minus strand of JAFOYQ010000048.1, from coordinate 32,536 downwards.
GTGTTCGCGAACTTTTGCTCCGTTCGGCTGCTCTTGAATTCTACACAGCATATAAGATGGAAGATCGCACAAGCGCATTCAATGCTCTTGCTCAACTCGATCAAGCATTTGCTGCTGATTCAGTTAACGCTGGTAAAAAATCACTCTACAACTATCTTTTCAACACTACTCCAGGCGCATCAGTTGCAGGTTATGTAGCTGACGAAATGGCTATCGCTTCAGTTGATTCTATCTTGGCTTATGGTGAGGCTAAAAAAATCCTCCCTGCTGATATGGAACTCCGTTGGAGTGTGAAACCTGAAAAATATACCGACCGCACTACAGGCGAAGAACACGTTCTTGGTTATGGTCTTTATGTATTGCAATCAACTAATGGCAACCCTGCGCTCAATGGTGATTGTGTAGTTGACGCTTCTGCTGGTCTTGATGACTTCAAAGGTAATACAGTTTCAATGACAATGAATGGTGAAGGTGCTAAAGGTTGGGCTCGCGTAACAGGCGCTAACGTAGGTAACCAAATCGCTATCGTTCTTGATGATCGTGTATATTCTGCTCCTAACGTAAATGATGCTATCGAAGGTGGTCGCTCAGAAATCACTGGTGACTTCACTGTAGAAGAAGCAAAAGACTTGGCTAACGTATTGAAGAGTGGTAAAATGACCGCTAAGGTTGAAATCATCTCTGACATGGTTATCGGTCCATCACTTGGTCAACAAGCAATCGAAGCTGGTTTCACTTCATTCATTGTTGCTCTCGTGTTGTTGATGATCTTCATGATGGCTTACTATGGTATTATCCCAGGTATCGTTGCTAACTTCGCTCTTATCTGCAACTTGTTCTTCACATTTGGTATTCTCTCTTCATTCCAAGCAGTATTGACAATGTCGGGTATCGCCGGTATCGTTCTCGCTCTTGGTATGGCTGTGGACGCTAACGTACTTATCTTCGAACGTACTAAAGAAGAACTTCGCGCAGGTAAAAATGTGCGTGCTGCAATCGCTGATGGTTATAGCAATGCATTCTCTGCAATCTTCGACTCTAACTTGACTTCAATCATCACTGGTGTGATTTTGATGGCTTATGGTACAGGTCCTATCAAAGGTTTCGCAACTACATTGATTATCGGTATCGTTTGCTCATTCTTTACTGCAGTATATTTAAGCCGCATCGTATTTGTATGGTTTAGCAAAACAAAGGCATTCCAAAAACTCACATTCACAACTGCATTGTCAAAGAATGTGTTTGTAAATGCTAACTATAACTTCCTTGGTGCTCGCAAAATTGGTTTCTCAATCTGTGCTGCATTTATCGTGATTGTTATCGCATCATTCTTCTTGAAAGGTCTTAACCAAGGTATCGACTTCTCAGGTGGTCGTAACTAGGTTGCTAAATTTGAACAATCAGTTGACCCTGTGAAACTTCAAGAAGCACTTGCTCCTGAATTTGAAGGCGCGTCAGTTTCAGTTATCACAATTGAAAATTCTAACCAAGTGCGTATTTCAACCAACTATAAGATTGACAATGAAGACGCAAGCGTAGATAAAGAAATCACTGATAAATTGTTTAATGCATTGAAACCTTACCTTCGTGAAGGTATGACTGCTGAAGAGTTCTCTACAACTGACGCAAATCAAGGTATTATCAGTTCTCAAAAGGTAGGTCCTACAGTGGCTGATGATATGCGTACAGGTGCTATCATTGCTGTGATTCTTTCACTCATCGCAATGTTCCTCTACATCTTGATTCGTTTCCACAATGTAGCGTTCTCATTCGGTGCTCTTGCTGCTGTAGCATTCACTGCATTCTCAATCATTGGTGTTTACTCAATCTCTTGGGGATGGTTGCCATTTGCAATGGAAATTGATCAAAACTTCATCGCAGCTATCTTGACAATCATCGGTTACCAAATTAATGACACAGTGGTGGTATTTGACCGTGTGCGTGAAAATGTAGGTCTCTATCCAAAACAAGACTTCTTCACTACTATCAACAAGTCAATCAACTCAACATTGGGTCGTACAGTGATGACTTCAGGTACTACATTGCTCGTATTGCTCTGTATCTTCATCCTCGGTGGTGATGCTATCCGTAGTTTCGTATTCGCAATGTTGCTTGGTGTAATCGTTGGTACTCTTGCAACAATGTTTGTTGCTGCACCAGTTGCTTACCTCACTGATGCTCGTCGCAAAGCAAAGAAAGCTTCAAAGTAATAAACTAACACATCTATATTTAGCGACCGTTATCATGGCGATAACGGTCGCTTTGTTTTTGGACAAAAAATCTCATTTCTTATATAATAATGTGTATTTTGCTCCAATTTTTACCTCAATATGGGAAAACAATGTTAAAAAATGACGGATAATTTGTTGATAATAGTTACTATATGATTTCTTTTTTCTAATTTTGTCGGTCGAAAATTAAAATAGGAATAATATATGCTGAAAAATTTAGTAATAGTCGAATCACCAGCCAAAGCCAAAACTATCGAAAAATTCCTTGGCAAAGATTATAAAGTAATGTCGAGTTACGGTCATATTCGTGACTTGAAAAAGAAAAATTTCAGCATTGATGTTGAGAATAATTTCCAACCTATATATGAGATACCTTCCGACAAGAAGGAACTTGTAGCGCAATTGAAGAAAATGGCAAGTGAGGCACAAATGGTGTGGCTCGCTTCCGATGAGGACCGCGAAGGGGAAGCTATCTCTTGGCACCTTTATGAGGTGTTGGGATTAAAACCTGAGAATACGCGTCGTATCGTTTTCCACGAAATCACAAAAAATGCCATTCTCAATGCGATTGAAAATCCTCGCTCTATAGATATGAACCTCGTAGATGCGCAACAGGCTCGTCGTGTGCTTGACCGCATTGTGGGTTTTGAACTTTCACCAGTGTTGTGGAAAAAAATTAAGCCAGCACTCTCGGCAGGTCGTGTGCAATCGGTTGCAGTGCGTCTTATTGTAGAGCGTGAAGAGGAAATTAAAGGGTTCAAATCTGAACCATATTTCAGAGTAAATGCTGTGTTTACCACTGCCGATGGCACTGAGGTTAAGGCTGAATTATCAAAACGCCTATCAAGTCAAAATGAAGCTCATGATTTCCTTCAAGATTGTATAGGTGCTATGTATAACGTGGACGATGTAACTGTAAAACCTGTGAAAAAGTCGCCTGCGCCTCCATTTACTACATCAACTTTGCAACAAGAGGCTTCGCGTAAACTCGGTTTTACTGTGTCGCAAACAATGATGGTGGCTCAACGACTTTATGAAGCAGGGCATATCACTTACATGCGTACCGACTCGGTAAATCTTTCTTCATTGGCCATAAATACTATTACGGCTGAGATTAAAAATAAATTTGGCGAACAATATCTCAAGGTGCGTCGCTATCACACTAATTCTAAGGGGGCTCAAGAGGCTCACGAAGCGATTCGACCAACTTATATAGATAAGCATACAATTGAGGGTACATCACAAGAAAAACGCCTCTATGGGCTTATTTGGAAGCGTACAATCGCATCACAAATGGCCGATGCTGAATTGGAAAAAACTACTATCGAAATCCAACCTTCAACTCGCAGTGAACATTTCGTGGCAACTGGCGAGGTTATCAAGTTTGATGGTTTCTTAAATGTGTATATTGAAGGTCACGACGAGGATAATGCCGAAGGAGATTCAGAAGGATTGCTCCCTGCATTGAGCGTAGGTGATATGCTCAACAATAAGGATATTGTAGCTACTCAACGCTTCACTCAACAACCTATCCGTTACACTGAGGCTTCTCTCGTGAAGAAGATGGAGGAATTGGGTATTGGACGCCCATCAACATACGCTCCTACTATCTCAACTATTCAACAACGTGAATATGTTGAAAAGGGAGATAAACAAGGAGAAAAACGTGAATTTATAACCCTCACTCTCAAAGGTGGCAAAATCACAGCTCGCACTAAAAGCGAAACAGTGGGTGCCGATAAGGGAAAGCTTATCCCTACCGATATAGGTGTAGTGGTTAATGAATTCTTGACTAAATATTTCCCCAATATTCTTGACTATAACTTTACTGCTAAAGTTGAGGAAAAATTTGACGATGTAGCTGAAGGTAAGTTATTGTGGACCGATGAAATCAATTCGTTCTACACAATATTCCACCCAGGAGTTGAGGAGGCTATGAATATGCGCCTTGAACACAAGGTGGGAGAGCGTCAATTGGGCGTTGATCCTAAGACTGGCAAACCAGTGTCGGTGAAGATTGGTCGATTTGGCCCACTCGTGCAATTGGGCGAGGGTGATGCCGAAGAGAAACCTCAATTTGCATCGTTGCTTAAAGGTCAATCAGTGTCAACAATTACACTTGAAGAAGCTTTGAAACTATTTGAATTCCCTCGCACGATTGGTGAATTTGAAGGTAAAGATGTGACTGTAGCAGTAGGCCGTTTCGGACCCTATGTAAAACATGATAATAAGTTTGTGTCAATTCCTAAGGAGTATGCACCAGCGGCAATTTCACTTGAAGAGGCTGTGCAACTTATTGTAGGCAAACGTGATGCTGAAACAAAGAAAGTTGTTAAGACTTTTGCTGAAGATGAGGATTTGCAAATACTTAATGGTCGATATGGGATATATATTGCTTATAAAAAGTCAAATTATAAGATTCCAAAGACTGTAAAAAATCCAGCAGAGTTGACACTTGAAGAGTGTAAAGAGATAATCGAATCACAAGATTCTGCACCTAAAAAGACTACAACTCGTCGTCGTGCAACAACACGCAAAAAAGCATAATCTCTATGGCAAAGAAACTTAACCATAAACCTGGAGCCGAGCGCCAACGCTTTCGCCCCGATGTGATTGAAACTTATGAGGTTACGGCTGAAACTACTTTGTTGCCATTCCTTTTTGAGTCGATGCCACAGCGCAAACGCGTTACAGTAAAGGATTATCTCAAACACAACCAAGTGGCAGTGAATAATGTGCCACTAACTCAATTTAACACCGAGTTACACCCTGGTGATGTGGTGAAGGTGAACCTATCACGCGAGTTTCAAGTGTTTTATCATCGTCGCATGCAGTTGGTATATGAAGATGATGATATCATTGTGGTAAATAAGGGTTATGGATTGCTCTCAATGGGTACTGATAAAGTGAAAGAGGGTACAGCCTATTCTATTGTGCGTGATTATGTGAAATGGCAAGACCCTCGTAATAAGATTTTTATTGTGCATCGTCTTGACCGCGATACATCGGGTTTGATGATGTTTGCAAAGAGTGTTGAGGCTAAAGAAGCAATGCAACACAATTGGAACAATATGGTGCTCAATCGCAAGTATCTTGCAGTGGTAGAGGGTAAAGTTGAAGAGCCCGAAGGCACAATCAAGAGTTATCTTGCCGAAAATACTCAATTTGAAGTGTATTCAACCGAAAATCCTGAGGAGGGTCAACTCGCAGTAACTCGCTACTCAACCATAAAGAGTAAAAATGGTTATACATTGCTTGAGGTAGAACTTGACACAGGTCGCAAGAATCAAATTCGTGTTCACATGAAGGACCTTGGTCACCCTATTGTGGGCGACCGTAAGTATGGCGCAAAAACAAGTCCTATTCATCGACTTGCTCTCCATGCTCAAACATTGCGTTTTGTGCACCCAATCACACGCCGTGAAATGAACTTTACAACCCCAATACCTGTATCTTTCGCCTCAATGGTAAAATAAAATAAAATGCATAATGCATTAATAATCGGAATTGGTGAGATTTTGTGGGATATGTTGCCACAAGGTCAACAATTGGGGGGGGCACCTGCTAATTTTGCCTACCATGTGTCGAAATTAGGTATGCAAGGAGTAGTGGTGAGTGCTATTGGGAATGATGCCTTCGGCGATGAAATCATGTCATTTTTAGAGGATAAGAATCTTGATTTGCATTTGATGCGAGTTGAGAATCCAACAGGAGTTGTTAATATTGAACTTAACGATGTTGGTATTCCTATGTATAATATCGTTGAAAATGTTGCGTGGGATAGTATCCCATTTACCTCTGAATTGGAAGTACTGGCACAAAATACAAAAGCAGTGTGTTTTGGCTCGCTTGCACAGCGCAATGAGGTTTCTCGTAATACGATACGACGATTTATTGAGTCATTGCCTCAGCAATGTCTAAAGGTGTTTGATGTCAACCTACGTCAGCAATATTATTCGCGTAAGATTATTGAATGGTCGATGACGCACTGTGATGTATTGAAACTCAACGATGAGGAGATTGTAGAGTTAAAACGTATATGGGCAATGGAAGAGATTACTGATGCCTCATTTTGTGCCGAATTGCAGCGTCGTTACGATATCAAAATTGTGATACTGACTTGTGGTGCTGAGGGTAGTTATGTGTATAGCAAAGATGGCGCAGTGAGTTTTCAAGAAACTCCAACGGTTGATGTCGTTGATACTGTAGGCGCAGGCGATTCTTTTACCGCCGCGTTTGTAGTGTCATTGCTCAATGGGGAGTCAATAATAGAGGCGCATAGCAAAGCCACAGCAGTTGCTGCCACAACATGCACTCACAGCGGGGCAATGTATTAGAATAGTCCGAAAAACCATTGCCAGAAAGTAGCAAGCAACTCAAGTTGCCATTTTACTACTAAGAACATTAAATATATCAAAGCACACATTATTACCACCATTATACCCATAAAAATTGCCTTGCGATTTATCTCGCTGATGATTTTCTTGTCGTCTTCAATATATCCCATTATTAGTTCGAAGTTCTTTCGGTTGGATTTGATGAAAATATCGAAAATATCACCTATGTAGAATGGTAGCATACCAATAACACAGTCGGCAAGCGAATTGTATATTATTGCCAATGTGAGGGGAAATGATTTTATTTTTAATGATGAGATATATACGCTTGGGATAGCGAATAAAATCCCTAAAATGTCACCTATGCCAGGGAATGCAAAGCCTATAATAGCATCAATATGCCACCCATCGACATACTTTTGAATAAAGTGGAGAGTTTTGTATGAGTGTGATGACTTTTTGAGACTCTCATGCAAAGCCTCTTTCTTCGCTTTGCGAGTTTCCCATTTAGATGTTGATGTTTTTATTTCGCGTTTCTCGTCTTCGCTAATAGATGAGAAGGCGCGTTTTATTTTTTGTCGACGGGTAGTAGTCATTGATTAAATATTGATAGTTTTGTTCCCTTTTAAGAAATCTTCCCATTCGGTGGGGGATAATGTTGATTGGTCAACGCCTCCGAGTTTGAGAATACCTTTTATTAACTCCTCTTCGTTAGAGGCAGTGTTGATTTGTGCCATTGTGTCGCGAAGAAGTTCAATGCGATTGTTGGTAGCACTGATATGTGGAGCGAGAAGAGCTTTTAAGCGTTCAAATTCACTTTTGTAGAACTCTTCGCTTGCTTTGCCCTCCTCTTTTTTGAGCTTTAGCATTATATACTCTTCAATGATAGGTATGCAATGTTTTACTGAAAGCGAATCCGATGCTGGAGTGTTTGCTTTTTCGGTGGCTTTTATTGCCGAAGAATAGAACTCTTTCAAGCGGTTGATAGTATTGGTTGAGAGAATATTCTCTTTGTAGTGTTGTATATCTATCGGTTCAACGAGGGTAGTGTCAATGTTGCTTTGGAGAATATTTTTGCCCACGTTAAGAAGTGATATCAACACTTGCATGTGGTCTAATATAGCGCGTTTTAAGTCATCGTTAACAGCAAGGATTGACCTAATCTTTGTTGCAATCGCTTCGGCTTCTTTGTGTAGGCGGTTGTATTCAAGAGTGTGCTTTTTGTGCGCTTCTTGTAGATGATGCAAATCCTCTTTTGCGATTTGGAGTTCGACACGAAGATTGTCATATTCGTCAATTACCGGCATGCTCACTTCGTTCCATTCATACATGTCACGGTCGTAGGTATTGGTTGCTTTGTTGAGAGTGACGATATTTTTGAATGTAGAGGGTTTGCGTGGCTTGTTGCGCATTGCTGTGTCATAGTTATTGCGCATTTGGGCGAGAGTTGTTTCGTATTCGGCAATTAGCGAAGTATAATGGTTGATATTAAATAGTTCGTAATTTAACTCTTGTTCCAATTCTTTGCATTGCGAAAGCAAAGCGTCTCTTGATGCCTTGAGCGATTTAATAGATTCATCGCTATAGATCGCATCAAGTATTTGCGTGAACTCTTTCGATATGAGTTTCTCGGCATATTTGTAAAATAGTTCGGCTTGAGGTATGAGCACCTCATTTACATTATCATTGATGATAGAGAGCCGCCCAGCATCACTAACTATAAGAGTTGAATTGTGGTTAATCTCATCCTTAAATTGTTGTAGAGAGTTCTTTAATCGGAATGTCTTTTGTCCAACACTGAGATAGTGTGATATCATATTCATTGAAGCTACCGTCAAAGCACCGCGAGAGTGCTCCTTCCCTTTGTAGGCTGCAACGCTACTTAGTAGAGATTTTTGGAAACTATCAGATAGGGTAGCAAGAGTGTCGGTGCAATTGAGAGATAGAGCGTTGTAACTATCTCTAAATTGGGATACAAAGTGTTCTGTGTTTAGGAATTTTATGCGATCGAAGTCAAAAAGTTCGGGAAACGAAACCTTTATGGAGTCGCCAAAAACATCGACCAGCATTGTGGCGTAGCGTGAAAATATGTCGGATATATCACTGCGCAACTCAACGAATGAGGCGATATTTGCTTTTACCTCACCCTTAGCATTGTCGTAAGCCTTTGCTAATCGAGAGTGTTTGTTGAAAATCTGTTCGGCTTCGTGTTGTATCGCTTGAATCTCTTTTGTGCCGATGATTTTGTTGATTGCATTTTTGATACCCGAGTTTTCAATGGGTGTAATCTCTTCATTGGCGATTTTTGTTACCGACTCAATGGCGTTGTTTGCTACATCGCCCTGTTTGTGAACGATTGTCAATGCATTCTCGGTGTCATTATTGTTGAGGTTGGAGCGAAGCTCTTGCTCCTCAACGAGCGATTTAGTGCGAAGATTGTTGAGGAATGCATTAAGAATCTCTTTGTTGTTGCCATATTTACAAAATGCTTCCCACACAAGAGTGGCAATCTTTGCCGAGTCGCCATCAATGCCAAAATCTTTCAATTCATTAGCGAGGTCGGCACTCGTTAATGTGTCATTGCTTTCGGCAAGTTTTAGCGCGATATCTTTAATTTTTGAGAGAATTGACTCTTTCATTGCGTGAGGTATATAGGTTTAATATGGTTATCTATTTGCAAATATAACAAAAAATGTTCCAAAAATATATTTGTTGAAAAAATGCATAGAGAATTAGTATAATTAAATACTTACGTTTTTTAATAAAGAGTTATTACAGATATGTATAATACAAAACAGCCACTAATAACGTGGCTGTTTGCTATTCTGAAGTCTATATCGTGCTGATTAATATGTGATTATAGGTTGTTAAAGTAGGTATATAAAAAAATTGATTGTCATCGCGACAACCAATCTTCTTAACCTTAAATCTAATACCATGAAAAACACGATGCAAAGGTAGTGCTTTTATGTTATATAACATACTTTTTTAGTTATAAAAAATAGTATATTAACAATTTTTATATTGAATACGCTTAAGTGTTAACAGAATTAACCAAAGTATAATAAAAATAGGGCTGAATGTGTGTGATTTCAAACAAAACTATTATCTTTGTGTCAAATTAACAAGTAAAACGAAACAAAAAGATGCAATAGTGTGTTTTCGTTTTACTATAATAATTTTGTATATGGCTAATAAAACAAAACAGTATTGTTATGAGTATTGGCGTCCATCAGTAGCTACCGACTGTGTGATATTCGGTTTTGATGGCAAAAAATTGAAAGTTCTATTAATTGAGAGAAATTTAGAGCCCTTTAAGGGATGTTGGGCATTGCCTGGTGGTTTCTTGCGCGAAAATGATAAAACTGCTGAGCAGTGTGCCCTTCGTGAGTTGAAGGAAGAAACCAACCTCTCGGTATCGGAAGATAGATTGTGGCAGTTGGGAGTGTTTTCTGAAGTTGATCGCGACCCTCGCAATCGTGTGATTTCATTGGCATATTATGCATTGGTTGAACCAAGTGATGTGTTGGGAGGCGATGATGCAGCTAAAGCACAATGGTTTGATATAGATGAAGTGCCTCAATTGGCATTTGACCACGCGCAAATTTTGGCAAAGGCTCTTGAGGCGATTAAACGCCAAATTCACTTCGATCCTATTGGTTACGACCTATTGGGCAAAGAGTTTACTTTGACACAAGTGCAAACACTCTATGAGGCTATTCAAGGGGTGGTGTATGACCGTCGCAACTTTGCTCGCAAACTCCAATCAAGTGGCATTGTCACTCCACTCGGCAAAAAGGTGGAAGGAACGGCGCATAAGGCTCCACAACTTTTTGAGTGTAACAAAGAGGTGTTCAAAGAGAAAGCACAATCGTTAAAATTTGAGTTAAAGAAATTCTAAAAGATACATTAGATGAAACATTTTTTTCTGTCACTTGCCATGATTATATTCATGGGTGTGAGTGTAGTAGCGCAACCTCGTGCCACAAAGGTGCAGGTGCATCTTATCCCCGACCATGCCGATGCTCTCTATAAGGTGGGGGAGAGTGCCAAAGTAAAAGTGATGGCAACCGATTGTGGTATGGCTATGGAAGATGTAGTTGTGAATTATGAGGTGAGTGAGGACTTAATGACGCCTCATATCACAAAGTCAACTACTCTCAAAGGTAGTGAGGCTACAATTAGCATGGGCACGATGAAGAAACCTGGTTACTTGCGGGTGAAAGCCACTGTAGAAAAAGATGGGAAGAAATATTCGTCAATATCAACTGTGGGCTTTGATACCGATAAATTGTTGCCAACGGTAACTCAACCCGAAGATTTCAAGAAATTTTGGGATGGACAACTTGAGGCTGCTCGCAAAATTGACCTTCAACCCACAATGACGCTCCTTCCCGAGCGATGCACCGATAAAGTGAACGTGTATCATATTTCATATCGCAACATCAACAACACTCGCATGTATGGCATGTTGACGATGCCTAAGGCTGAGGGTAAATATCCTGCAGTGTTGCGCTTCCCAGGTGCGGGAGTAGGGGAGAAATCGGGCGATGTGGCACATGCGGCTCAAGGAGCGATAGTGCTTGAATTTGGTATTCATGGCATACCTGTTAATATCACCGACGGCTCAATTTATAGTGACCTTAATGGTGGTGCATTGGCTTCATATCCTACTTATAATATAGATAATCGTTATTCATATTATTATAAACGAGTGTACCTTGGCTGTGTGCGTGGCATTGACTTTATTGAAACATTGCCTCAGTTTAATGGCAAGATTGGCACATTTGGAGGTAGTCAAGGAGGGGCATTGTCGATTGTGACATCGGCTCTTGATAGCCGTATTAACGCTACCGTGGCATACTTTCCTGCATTGTGCGATCTTGAGGGATATACTCATGGGCGTGCTGGAGGATGGCCACATGTATTCAAAAATAAAGACAATTGCACCCCCGACAAGATGTCGACAGCGCGCTACTATGATGTAACAAACTTTGCGCGCAATCTTACTGCTCCTGTGAAATATTTTGTGGGTTATAATGACCTTACTTGTGCCCCAACAACAACTCGTTCTACTTACAACATCATCACAGCCCCTAAATCGCTTATCGTAGGCGAAAATAATGGTCACTGGTTGTATATTGAGCAAACAAATGCTCTATGGAACTGGATGTTTGAGCAATTGAAATAGAGATTTTATAGTTATTTTCATAGCCTCACCGACAAAGTTGTGACTTGGCAAAAAATGCAAAATTTTAAGAAATTCGGAATCAATTCCCCAAATATTATAAGATTTTTGGATTTTAGATGAATTCCTCTTGTGAAGATGATATAAATATATGGTAACAATATTATTTCATTCAACGATATTTGGTCCTATACATAGTCGACGGTTAGGATCGTCATTGGGGGTGAATCTTTCCCCTAATGATGGGAAGGTGTGTTCGTTTGACTGTGTGTATTGCGAAGCGGGGTATAACTCGCAAGGTGCAGGGACCACAGGATTGCCAACGCGTGAAAAGGTGTCGCAAGATTTGGAGGAGAAACTTAGTGCGATGAAGAGCCTTGGCGAACCTCTTGATGTTATAACTTTTTCGGGTAATGGCGAACCTACTATTCATCCTCAGTTTGCCGAAATCATCGATGATACAATTGCTTTGCGTGATAAATATTTCCCACAAGTGAAAATAAGCGTATTGAGCAATTCAACTCGATTAGGCGACGAGAGCGTGGTTGCAGCATTGCGCAAGGTGGATAATAATATTCTCAAACTCGACTCGGCTATCAACGAAACAATGCGCTTGATTGACCAACCTGCATCTCCAACATTTACTTGTGAAAAAGTGGTGGAGCAAATCGCTCAATTTGGTGGGCAATGTGTGGTGCAAACGATGTTTTTGCGAGGAGAGCATGATGGACAGCGTATTGATAACACCACAGCACAAGAGGTGGAAGCGTTGATAAAAGCATATAAGCAAATAAATCCTCGACAAGTGATGATTTACTCAATCGATCGCAAAACACCCGAGCAGCAACTTGAAAAAGTGTCGCGCGAGGAACTTGAAGTGATTGCGTCGCAGTTGCGAGCCGAAGGATTTGACGTAATGGTGAGTTAGTGTAAAACGATAATTAAAAAAGATTATGAATAAAAATATCATATTCCCCCGACCACTAAAGGAGGGTGATACTATTGCGATATTGGCTCCTGCTGGGATTATTAATCCCGAACATGTGGAATTTGCTACACCAGTGCTTGAAGAGCAGGGGTGGAAAGTAAAGGTTATGCCTCACACTCTTGGCCAATGGGGTAATTATAGCGGCACACCAGCCGAACGCCTATCCGATCTCGAAGATGCATTCCTTGACCCCGAAGTGAGAGCTATTCTTTGCGCTCGTGGTGGTTATGGGGTGGTGCATTTGTTGGACTCGCTTAATAAGTTGCCCATTGAAAAAGATCCAAAGTGGGTAATAGGGTATAGTGATATTTCGGCACTTCATGCATTTATGGCGTCAAAGGGGATTGCAAGTATTCATGCTTCAATGACAAGTCACATTCGCAAAGGTGCTGAAGATATTGACAACAAAGTGTTGTTTGAGATATTGAGAGGTGATGCTCCTGCATTTACTTTTGACAGTCATCAATACGACCGATTGGGACAATGTAGCGGTAAATTGGTGGGTGGAAATGTTGCAGTTATCGCCGAGTTGATTAATACTCCCTATGACATTATCGAAGAGGATACAATATTATTCATTGAAGATATTGCCGAACCAATCTACAAGATTGAGCGCATAATGTATCAATTGCGATTGAGTGGAATATTGCCTCGATTGAGAGGATTGATTGTTGGTCAGTTTACCGAGTATAAGCCCGACGACAACTATGCCGATATGGAAACTATGATTTACGACATGGTTAAGCCTTATGATTTCCCAGTGGCATTTAATGTTCCTATAGGTCATGTTGACCACAATATTCCTGTTATAGAAAGTGCAAAAGTAACACTCAAGGTTACAGCATCGGGCCAAAATCACCTCATCTTCTGGCCATTCCCTAAAGGGTAGGAATAGATTAGAACACATTAGAAAGTATATAAAACACAAAAAGAGATTGCTGATGCAATCTCTTTTTGCGCTTCAGGATGGGCTTGAACCAACGACCCCCTGATTAACAGTCAGGTGCTCTAACCAACTGAGCTACTGAAGCAATTATTAACCAACTAAACTTTTTGCGCTTCAGGATGGGCTTGAACCAACGACCCCCTGATTAACAGTCAGGTGCTCTAACCAACTGAGCTACTGAAGCGGGAAAATGCAACCCTTTTCAAAATTGCGTTGCAAAATTAATCCTAAAAATTGAATTATGCAATAGTTTTTGTAAAAATCATCCATAAAAGTGCAATTTTAATGCTTTTTTGAGGATTTTAGTGCCATTTTTGGGATAATATTTCGTAATTTAGCGGTTCATTATAGAGAAAACGTGTATCAAAATAAAAACTATGAGAAAGTCAATAATAATTGCAGTGGTAGCATTGTGTGCAATATCTATTTTTGGGACTGCTACTGCTCGAAATAATAAGACGAGCGCGACTCGCAACCTCAATATATTTAACTCAATATATAAGGAATTGCAATCAAATTATGTTGATACGGTTGATGCCGATAAAGCGATTCGTGTGGCAATTGATGCAATGTTGTCGTCGATTGACCCTTATACCGAGTATATATCGGAGGAGGAGCAAGATGAGTTTCGCGTAATCCACACTGGCGAGTATGCTGGTATTGGTTCGGTGATAATGCAACGCAATGGCAATGTGTATATTTCTGAGCCTCAAGAGGGTTTTCCTGCACACAAAGCTGGGTTGCGCCCTGGCGACCTCATTGTTGCCATAGATGGTGACACCGTGTTGGGGTGGCAGAGTGCAAAGGTGAGCGAAAGATTGAAAGGTCAAGCTGGTACTAAATTGTCGGTCGTAGTAAAACGTCCTTATGTAGAGGATTCTATCCTCACATTTGATATCACTCGTGCAAAAATTCAAGTAAATCCTGTGCCATATTATGGCGTGATAAGAGGCGATGTAGGGTATATATCACTCACTACATTCAATGAAAATTCGGCCGACGAGGTAAAAAAAGCGTTGATAGAGTTGAAAAAAGACCCACGTGTGAAATCTATCGTTCTCGATTTACGCGACAATGGTGGTGGATTGCTTGAAAGTGCAGTAAAAATTGTAGGACTCTTTGTGCCTAAAAACACTGAGGTGCTTCGCACAAAGGGTAAAGGATTACTCAATGAAAAGGTATATAGAACAACCACAAAACCTGTTGATGAAGAAATTCCATTGGCAGTGTTGATTAATGGTTCGACAGCGTCAAGTTCAGAAATTGTGTCGGGTGCGCTACAAGACCTTGATAGGGCAGTAATTGTGGGAACACGTTCCTTTGGAAAAGGATTGGTACAAGGCACTCGTCCTGTCCCTTACAATGGTTTGTTGAAAGTTACTACGGCAAAATATTATATTCCCAGTGGCCGACTTATTCAAGCGATTGACTATTCACATCGCAATCCCGATGGCTCGGTGGCTCGCACTCCCGATAGCCTCACAACCGTATTCAAAACTGCAAATGGTCGCGAAGTGCGCGACGGTGGAGGTATTACCCCCGATGTGGTTGTTACCTACCCCGAAGGTAATAGATTGACATACAATATTGTAATGGATTGGTGGGCATTTGATTATGCTAATCGTTTTGCTGCTACAACACCCTCAATTGCCTCGCCCGAAGAGTTTGAGATTACCGACTCAATCTATGCCGATTTCAAAAAATTTATTGACCCAAATAAGTTGAAATATGACAAGGTGTGTGAAGTGCGCCTTGCCGACCTCAAGAAAGTCGCTACTTTTGAGGGGTATATGACAGATAGCGTAAAGGCTCAATTTGAAGTGTTGGAAAAGTTGTTGCGCCACGATTTGGATCGCGACCTCGACACTCATCGCAAAGATATCAGCGAGTATCTTGCCGAGGAGATTGTGATGCGCTATTATTATCAAAGAGGTCAACTGATAGAATCGTTGCGTCACGATGTGGCTGTTGACTCGGCTGTGAATATACTTCACGACGAAGCGAAATATAAAAAGACGTTGAAACCAGCGAAAAAAGATGTCGACAATAAATAATCTAAGCGAGATATTTATAAATCGCCAGCGTCGTCAAGCTCTTGATAAAATGCTTGCGAGCAAGAAAATGTGTACCTCGGTATATTCATTATCGGGGTCAGCTCCCGCTTTGCTTTTTGCTGGAATGACTCCTCGCACTACTCCCACGCTTATCATAGGCGACAGTCTTGACGATGCCGGATATTTATACCACGACCTATCGCGCCTATTGGGAGAAGATGCTGTGTTGATGTTCCCCTCAGGGTATAAGCGTGATATAAAATATGGTCAGATTGATGCTCCATCGCAAATTTTGCGCACCGAGGTGCTTAATCGTTGGCACTCCGACTCGCGACTAAGATATGTGGTAACATATCCCGATGCGATTGCTGAACGTGTGGCATCGAAAGAGACTATCAATAAGCACACTCTGCATCTTAAAAAAGGTGGCACGATTGACCTTATAGATGCGATTAAATGGTTGCGTGATAATGGGTTTGTTGAGGTTGATTATGTTTATGAGCCAGGGCACTTTGCCCTTCGTGGCTCAATTCTCGACATCTTTGGATATTCGCATGAAATGCCCTATCGCATTGACTTCTTTGGCGATGAAATAGACTCGATGCGCACATTCAACATCGAAACACAACTCTCGGAGCAACAACTTGATGAACTTGCTGTAACGTCAAATGTAGCGCAACAAGCACATGGCGAGTCGTTGCTCAGTTTTATCGGAGAGGATACGCTTATTGCTGTGCGTGATGCTCAATATGCATTGAGTCGCATACAAGAAATTGCTAATGAGGAATTTTCAGCGAGTTCACTCATTGCAAATGAAGGTGATGCAAATGCAATGCGTCAAGTGGTTGATGTTGATGACTTTGTACGCAACTTTTCAAAGTTTCGACAATTGCGATTTACATCTGCCGCTAATCCCGACAGTGAAGCAAAAGCTTCAATCGACTTTGAATGTAGTCCACAAGGAATATATCACAAAAATTTTGACCTCATTAGCGACGACTTCAAGAAAATGCTTGCCGATGACTATACACTTTACATTTTGAGTGATAGTGAGAAGCAAATCGAACGCTTGAAGGTGATATTTGAAGACCGAGGCGATGATATAGCTTTTACCCCCATTTATTCTACTATCCATGAGGGGTTTGTTGATCATGCTTCTAAGAAATGCTATTTTACCGACCACCAAATCTTTGACCGCTTCCATAAATACACCCTTAAGAGCGACCGTGCTCGCTCGGGTAAACTTGCATTGTCGCTCAAGGAGTTATCGTCGATAGAGGTGGGTGATTATATTGTGCATGTTGATCACGGAGTAGGTAAATTTGCTGGATTGTTGCGCACCAATGTAAATGGTCGCACTCAAGAGATGATAAAACTCACCTACCAGAACGATGATATAATATTTGTGTCAATCCACGCCCTTCACAAACTCGCGAAATATCGAGGCAAAGAGGGGGTGCCTCCAAAGGTTAATAAACTTGGCACTGGCGCATGGAACAAGGTGAAGGAGCGCACAAAATCAAAACTTAAGGATATCGCTCGCGACCTCATAAAACTCTATGCCGCCCGCAAGAATGAAACTGGTTATAGTTTCTCTCCCGACGGATATATGCAACAAGAGTTGGAAGCGTCGTTTATATATGAAGATACCCCCGATCAACTCACCACTACGGCTGCTGTAAAGGCCGACATGGAGAGCCCTCGACCTATGGATAGGTTGATATGTGGCGATGTGGGATTTGGCAAAACCGAGATTGCCATTCGTGCAGCATTTAAGGCTGCAATCGACGGAAAACAGACTGCTGTGCTTGTGCCTACAACAGTACTCGCATATCAGCATTACAATACATTCAAAGAACGACTTAAGGATTTCCCAGTTCGCATCGACTACCTATCGCGTGCTCGCACGGCAAAGCAAGTGAAGCAAATTGTTGCCGACCTTGCCGAGGGGAAGATTGATATTCTCATTGGTACCCATAAAATCATAGGCAAAGAGGTTAAATTCAAAGACTTGGGATTGCTTGTAGTTGATGAGGAGCAAAAATTTGGCGTGGCAGTAAAGGAGAAACTTAAGCAGATGAAAGTCAATGTCGATACGTTGACCATGAGTGCTACTCCTATACCTCGCACCTTGCAGTTTTCGCTCATGGGAGCTCGCGACCTATCGGCAATTACCACCCCTCCCGCCAATCGTTATCCCATTGTTACATCAGTTAATGCTCTAAATGATAATATCTTGCTCGAGGCAATTAACTTTGAAATGTCGCGCAATGGGCAAGTATTTATCGTGAATAATCGCATTGAGGGATTGTATGAACTTGAAGCGATGGTGCGCCGACTTGTTCCTGATGCTCGCACAGTAGTGGGGCATGGGCAGATGGCTCCCGATAAACTCGAAAAAGTGATTATCGACTTTGCTAATCACGACTATGATATATTGTTGGCAACAACCATCATCGAGTCGGGTATTGATATGCCCAATGTGAATACGATTGTAATAAACAATGCTCAAAACTTTGGGTTGAGTGAGTTACACCAACTTCGTGGACGAGTAGGACGTAGCAATCGCAAAGCATTCTGCTATCTTTTGGTTCCCCCTCATGTGCCTTTATCTCCTGTATCGCGTCGCCGATTGCAAGCAATTGAAAGTTTCTCCGACCTCGGTAGTGGTATTCACATCGCAATGCAAGACCTCGATATTCGAGGCGCAGGCAATCTGCTTGGTGCTGAGCAGAGTGGTTTTATTGCTGACTTGGGATATGAAACATATCAAAAAATCTTGAAAGAGGCAGTGATAGAATTGCGCACCGAAGAATTTTCTGATGTACTTGCCGATGAAGAGGTTGAGGAAAAAGAATTTGTTGCCGATTGTATCATTGAGAGTGATATGGAACTCTTGCTGCCAGCCATGTATGTGCCACAAGAGAGTGAGCGTATTATTTTGTATAAGGAACTCGATGGTATTGAACGCGAACTTGATTTGCAAGCATTTAAGGAGCGATTGACCGACCGCTTTGGGAAAATACCCCCCGAAACGGCTGAATTGTTGCGTGTGCCCCGTTTGCGCCGTCTTGCCCGACAACTCGGTATTGAAAAAGTGGCATTGAAGCAAGAGTGTATGTATCTCTACTTTGTTGATGAAAGTAATAAAGCTTACTATCAATCCCCCATGTTTGGCAAGATTATCAACTATATGCAACAAAATGTAACCCGTTGCAAAATTCGTGAAAACAACGGCCGCCGAAGCATTTCGATAAGTCAAGTAAAAACCGTAGAATCGGCTGTAGATATCCTCACCACAATCCTCTCAATCGAGTCGATATAGGGTGGAATATAGAATAAAAGCAGAGACAAAAAGAATATAGAACGAAATTATGAATATAAGGGAAAACGCAAGTGAAAAAATATCTCTTATCCAAATGTGTGGAAGTAAAAAAGTTTCCGTGCAGATGTATGGACCTCATTCATTAAACGATGATGGTTCAATTATGCCATTTAGTGAGCAAATGGCAATAGTTTCTCATTACTTGCATAATCGTGGATGCAAATATGCAAAATTATATGAGAGCAAAGCAATTGGGCTAATAGAAGATATATACAGGGTATATAATAAGCCTCAAAAATCAGATGTGCTTTCAGAAGAATCTGTTCAGTATTCATTATTCTCTGAGTTATTTTCAGTCCCATTTCTTCCAGTTGATAAGCCAAAGTTTACATTTATAGATTTGTTTGCTGGCATAGGTGGGTTTAGATTAGCAATGCAGAATTTAGGAGGAAAATGTATTTTTTCATCTGAATGGGATTCTCAAGCACAAAAAACATATTTACTGAATTATGGAGAGGTCCCATTTGGGGATATAACACAAGAATCAACCAAAGCATATATCCCAGATGATTTTGATGTTTTGTGTGCGGGTTTTCCTTGTCAAGCATTTTCTCTTGCGGGAAAGCGATTAGGTTTTGAAGAAACGCGAGGAACGTTATTTTTTGATGTGGCTGAAATAATACGTCGAAAACGTCCAAAAGCATTCTTTTTAGAAAATGTAAAAGGGTTGCTTATTCATGACAAAGGAAAGACTATCCAAACAATATTAAAGGTGCTAAGAGAAGATTTGGATTACTTTGTCCCCGAACCACAAGTGGTTAATGCTGTGAATTTTGGAGTGCCTCAACATCGTGAAAGAGTATATATTGTGGGTTTTAGAAAAGACCAAAATGTAAATGAATTTACTTATCCAATGCCAACGGATAAAACAAAAACATTTGCCGATATAAAAGAAGAACATACAGTTTCTGCTAAATATTATTTATCAACTCAGTATGTAAAGACCCTTGTGGCTCACAAAGAAAGACATGCTGCAAAAGGGAATGGATTTGGTTATGAAATAATTCCTGATAATGGAGTGGCAAATGCAATTGTTGTAGGGGGAATGGGTAGAGAACGAAATCTTGTTATTGATACACGATTAGAGGATTTTACACCAGTCACTAATATAAAAGGCGAAATAAATAGGGATGGACTTCGTAGAATGACACCGAGGGAATGGGCTCGTTTGCAGGGTTTTCCCGATGATTTTATAATAGGAGTAGCCGATGCGTCTGCGTATAAGCAATTTGGTAATTCGGTAGCAGTCCCGGCAATTCAAGCAACAGCCAAAGAAATAATTAAAAGAATTAATATCTCAAAATCTATTCAATATGGCACTAAGGGGAAATAAAGGGGAGTGGAGTGAAATTTACACATTGCTCAAATTATTGGGAGAAGGGAAAGTATATGCTGGTGATCAAGAATTGAATAAAATTCAAGACTTATTCTATCCAATAATTATGATTCTTCGACAAGAAAAAGATGGAGAGTATAATTATAATCGACAAGAAAAAGATGTTGTTATTCTAACCCCTCTTGGAGAAGAATTGTTGCGTGTTCCTGCATCGATATTTGTTGCAGAAGCCGAAACTTTATTAAAGAATATTGAAAGTGGAGATAGTTCTTTTTCTATTCCTCAAACAGAGGAATTTATGACTCGCATATATTGTCAATCATTAAAAGCAAAATCATCAGATAAAACTGATATTAGGATAGTTTTGCATGATAGAAGAACTAATATCAATTCTGAAATGGGATTTAGTATAAAATCCCAATTAGGAGGTGATTCTACATTGCTAAATGCGAGTAAAGCTACAAACTTTAAGTTTAAGTTAGTTGGGCAAAGATTGTCGGATGATGATATTTATACGATTAATGCCATAAATCCTAAACGAAATAAAGTTATAGAAAGAGTTAAGGCGATTAAGTCTAGAGGGGTGGTATTTGTTTTTGATAAGATAGACAACTCTACATTTCAAAATAATCTTATTATGCTTGATGGTGATTTGCCAAAGATAATGGCTAATTTGCTATTAGAACAATTAAATACTGGCATTTCAACATTGAAAGATTTAGTTGAAAATATTAGTAAAACAAATCCATTGAAATATGAGGCAGACGAGGTATTGCCATTTTATACCTATAAGGTAAAGCACTTATTGACATCTACGGCCTTAGGATTGATGCCCGCCACATCGTGGAGTGGTAAATATGATGCTAATGGTGGTTATTTAGTAGTAAAAAGAGATGGGGAAATACTGTGTTATCATTTTTATGATCGCAATAGATTTGAAGATTATCTATTCTCGAATGCATATTTGGAACGAGCAAGTACATCTCGCCATGAATATGCTTCAATCGTTAAGGAGTCAGATGGTTCATTATCCTTTAAGTTAAACTTGCAAATTAGATTGAAGTAATTAAATTATTGGAATAATATGAGCTTTTTGTTGTTTCTCAACTCAAATCTGCACAATAATTACTACCTTTGTAGCAATAAATTATAAATAATAAATTGATGGGGTGTCTCATCGTAAAAATATAACAGATATGGAAAAAATTCAACAAGGTAAATATGTAGAGATGGTCTATGACCTCTATCGAGTTAATGCCGATGGCTCTCAAACTCTCGTTCATCAAAGTGAGGAAAGTGACCCAGAGCGTTTTATCTATGGCGTAACTCCAGGTATGGTAGTTCCATTGGAAAAGGCAATTTTTGGGCTTGAAGTAGGTGGAAAATTTGACATCATTGTTAAGGCTGAAGAGGCTTTTGGCCCTTATGAAGAGGAACAAATCGTAGAGCTTGACCGTGATCTTTTCTTGGTTGACGGCAAATTTGACAGCGAATTTATCAAAAAAGGTGCATCAGTGCCTATGATGACTGCCGATGGTTTCCGCATCAATGGTCTTGTTGTAGAGGTTACTAAAGATTCAGTTAAGATGGACTTTAACCACCCATTAGCAAAAGATGATGTGCGTTTCGACGGCAAAATCCTTGTTGTGCGTGATGCTACACCCGAAGAGTTGAACCCATCATGTGGCTGTGGCTGCGGTTGTGGCGATCATGGTTGTGGTGACGACTGCGGTGGTGGTTGTGGCGACGGCTGTTGCCACTAATCAATTACGAGATTAGAAATAAAAACATAAAGGGAATTCCGAGCAAAAAACTTGGAATTCCCATTCACTTTTAATTATTGACAATGAATCGCAAGGATTTTGAAATAATGGCGCCTGTGGGTTGTTATGAGTCGCTTCACGCAGCCATAAATGCTGGTGCCGATGCTATTTACTTCGGAGTAGAGGGATTGAATATGCGTGCACGCTCGTCGGTAAACTTTACCCTCGACGACTTACACAATATTGCCTCTATATGCCAAGAGCACGGAGTAAAAAGTTATCTCACAGTCAATACTATTATTTTCGATAACGATATTGCCACTTGTCATGCCATTATTGATGCAGTGAAACAAGCGGGCATTTCGGCAATCATTGCTGCCGATATTGCGGCTATTACTTATGCGCGTAGCATTGGTGTGGAGGTGCATATCTCTACTCAGGTGAATATCACCAACATTGAGGCGGTGAAATTCTATGCACAGTTTGCCGACGTAGTGGTGCTTGCACGTGAAACCAACATGGAACAAGTGCGTGCGATTTACGATGCTATTCGTGAGCAAGATATTCGTGGACCTCATGGCGAATTGGTGCGCATTGAGATGTTCTGCCACGGTGCATTATGTATGGCAGTATCGGGAAAATGTTATTTGAGTCTTCATGAGATGAACTATAGTGCTAATCGTGGTTCTTGCGCTCAAATATGTCGTCGCAGTTACACCGTTACCGACCGCGAAACAGGCGAACAGCTTGATATCGAAAACCAATATATCATGTCGCCCAAAGACCTCAAAACCATTCACTTCCTCAATAAAGTTATTGATGCGGGTGTGCGTGTGTTGAAGATTGAAGGTCGTGCGCGTGGTCCTGAGTATGTGAAGATTGCCGTTGAGTGTTACAATGAAGCCATCGAAGCATGTTGTAACGGCACATACGATGAGGAGAAAATTGCCGATTGGGACGAGCGTCTTGGCAAAATTTTCAATCGTGGTTTCTGGAACGGATACTATCTCGGTCAACGCCTTGGCGAATGGACCTCAAAGTATGGGTCATCGGCTACTCGCGTTAAACAATATGCGGCAAAAGGTATTCGCTATTTCTCTAATATCGGTGTTGCAGAGTTCCAAATGGAGAGTGGTGAATTGTGTGTTGGAGATGAAATCGTTATCACAGGTCCTACCACTGGCGCAATTATTACAAAGATTGATGAGATACGCGTAGATCTCAAGCCAGTTGAAAAGACAGTTAAGGGCGAAAGATTCTCAATAAAAGTGGCCGAGAAAGTGCGACCAAGCGACCGACTTTATCGATGGGTTTCTACCGAACGATAAAGTAATTGATTATTTAACAAAAATTTAATGTAAAAATATTTGTAATTTATACAATTATACATTATTTTTGCAATACATAATAAGTTGCATATTGTAAGGTATGCATAGAAAACAATATAATCACATCCCTGTATACACTTTACAATAATTTAAGAGAATCATGTCGAGAGACACGATTCTCTTTGTTTTTATCCGTTTTTCAGTATTAATTACTAATTTTGTGGAATAAAACTAATTTCACTATGTCAAAGTTGCCTCTTATAGGATTAACACTCGAAGGATTGCGACAAGTAGCATCGCAATGTGGTATGCCATCGTTTGCTGCAAAGCAAATGGCACAGTGGCTATATGAAAAACGTGCTACATCAATCGACCAAATGACCAATCTCTCACTCAAGGCACGTCAGCGATTGAGCGAAGAATATGTTGTGGGGCGTGAAGAACCTATTGCCGAGGCTCGTTCGGTCGATGGCACTGCCAAATACCTTTTCAAAGGGGTGGGTGGCCGTGATGTTGAGGCTGTGTATATCCCCGACCGCGACCGTGCTACAATATGTGTGTCGTCACAAGCAGGATGCAAAATGAATTGCTACTTCTGCATGACCGGCAAACAAGGTTTTCATGGCAACTTAACGGCTCAAGGTATCATCAATCAGGTGCTCTCAATCCCCGAAAGCGAAAAACTTACAAATATCGTTTTCATGGGCATGGGCGAACCTATGGACAACCTCCAACCAGTGCTCGATGCTATTGAAATTCTCACAGCACCTTGGGGCTTGGCATGGAGCCCAAAGCGCATCACGGTTTCGTCTATTGGCAAAATGAAGGAGTTACGCACACTACTCGATGTTACCAAAGTGCATATCGCCATAAGTGTTCACTCTC
This sequence comes from Muribaculaceae bacterium, assembly GCA_017424575.1. Taxonomy (GTDB): domain Bacteria; phylum Bacteroidota; class Bacteroidia; order Bacteroidales; family Muribaculaceae; genus RGIG4079. The sequence goes on along the minus strand of JAFOYQ010000048.1, from coordinate 8,095 downwards.
CTTATCCCTCGGAACGCGCACAAATTATGCCCGTCGAAAAGGCTTATCCTATTGTTGAGGTGATGGAGATGCTCAAAGATTACGACTTTGCACATCAACGCCGCCTCTCGGTTGAATATATTATGTGGCGAGGTTTTAATGATGATATTCGTCATGCCGATGCTCTTGCGCGATTGCTACGCGGAACAAATTCTCGTGTTAACCTCATTCGTTTCCATGCGATACCAGGAGTAGAACTCAAAACTACCAACGAGGGGGCTATGGTTGCATTTCGTGACCACCTTAATTCACTTGGTATTACTGCAACAATCCGTTCTTCGCGAGGAGAAGATATTATGGCTGCGTGTGGCATGCTTGCTGGAAAGGAGAAAGACGCCAATTCATAAAAGATGAAAAACGAGATAGAAATCACAGCCGATGGCTCGGCAACAATATATGTGCCACATCTCGATGAGCATTATCATTCGGTGAAAGGGGCTTTGACCGAGTCGCTTCACATTTTTCGTGATTGTGCATTTTTACATCATCAGGCGAGTGAAGTGCCTTTGCGTGTGCTTGAGATAGGGTTTGGCACAGGGCTTAATGCTGTGGTTACAGCAATGGCAGCATCAGAGCAACATAAGGCTCACTATATTTCGCTCGAACTATATCCTGTTGATGTTGAGATGGTTGCTCAACTTAATTATGGCGAATTGGTGGATAACGACCTATTGCAATCGCTACACAGGGCAGAGTGGGAGTTGCCACAAGTGATAACCCCATATTTTACTCTCGAAAAACGTCAATGCGATTTCACGCAATGCCAATTGCCACAGGGTATTGATGTGGTGTATTTTGATGCATTTGCTCCCGAAAAACAACCCGAAATGTGGAGCGAAGAACTCTTTGCTCGCATCTATGAGGCAATGAACATTGGTGGGGTACTAACAACTTATTGTGCCAAAGGGGAAATTCGTCGCCGACTCCAACGAGTGGGGTTTACTATTGAACGACTTCAAGGACCTCCAGGTGGTAAACGCGAAATCCTTCGTGCAACGAAGTGATGCGACATTTATAAAATTTCCATCTTGAACTCCGCGTTCTGCATTCCGCACCCTTTAACAATATTTCATTCTTCAATTTTTGTTTTTCGTTTTTTCCTTTGCGTTTTTCTTACTATCTTTGCGATAAATAGATAGCACTAATGGAACAATATTTAGTATCAGCTCGAAAATATCGCCCATCGACTTTCAACTCGGTCGTGGGACAGAAGGCGCTCACGGCGACACTTAAAAACTCTATCGCTACCGACCGCTTGGCGCATGCCTACCTTTTCTGTGGCTCGCGTGGGGTGGGGAAGACCTCTTGTGCGCGTATCTTTGCCAAGACAATCAACTGTATGAATCGCACCCCCGAGGGTGATGCTTGCAATGAGTGTGACTCTTGTCGCGCATTTAACGAAAACCGTTCGCTCAACATCATTGAGCTCGATGCTGCTTCCAATAATAGTGTAGATGATATTCGCGCACTTGTTGACCAAGTGCAAATACCCCCAACAACAGGTAAATATCGTGTATTTATCGTCGATGAGGTGCACATGTTGTCGCAAGCTGCGTTCAACGCCTTCCTTAAAACTCTCGAAGAGCCTCCCGCTTATGTGGTGTTTATCCTTGCCACAACCGAGAAACATAAAATCATACCAACTATCCTTTCGCGTTGCCAAATCTATGATTTCAATCGCATTACAATTCAAGATATGGTTGACCACCTCACCTATGTGGCATCACAAGAGGGGATTAGTGTAGAGCCATCGGCACTTAATGTGATTGCTCGCAAGGCCGATGGTGCAATGCGCGATGCTCTTTCAATTTTTGACCAAGTGGCTGCATCGTCAATGCAAAATATCACTTATCAGTCAACTATCGAGAATCTTAACATTCTCGACTATGAATATTATAATCGTTTGCTCGATGCTTTCCTAGCGCAAGATGTGCCTCAAGCATTATTGATTTACAAAGAGATACGCGAAAAGGGTTTTGATTCGTTGTTCTTTGTTAACGGATTGGCTGCTCACATTCGCGACCTCATGGTGGCTCGCGACCCTAAAACACTTTGCCTACTTGAGGCAAGTGATGAAGCACGTCAATCAATGGCGGCATTGGCTGCTCGTTGCACACCTCAATTCTTTTACAAAGCAATGGCCCTTTGTGGTGATGCCGATCTCAATTATCGCACAGCGACCAACAAGCAATTCCTTGTCGAATTGTTGTTGATTAAACTATGCCAACTGCTTAGCCCCTCGCCTATAGAAGCCGGCGACGGAGAGGGGCAACTCAAGAAAATTGCGCCGGCCAATGCTGTACAGCAACCTCAGTCTCAACCTGCTGTATCAACTCAGACCATAGCCTCGGCTCCCGCGCCAATCCCCACTCCAGCACCCCAACAGCCTGTAGTGGTGAGTGCTGCGCCTACGCCCTCGCGCATGGTTCCGCCCGCGCCTGCAGTAGCAACCCCAAATCGACCATTGGGACCAAAGGTGCCTCGATTGTCATTAAAAACAGGACTTAAGCAGGCTGAAGAGGCAGTGCAAGCGACTATTCAACAACGCAATCGCAATAATCAATTCTCCGATGAAGCAATTGATGTGGCTTGGGAAACATATATTTCATCACACCCCACAGCTCACATTCTTGTCAATACAATGCGCACTGCTCGCCCCAAACGCCTCGACGGCACACGGTTTGCAATAATGGTAGAAAATAAAGGGCAGGTGGAGATGATGACCGACTCATTGCCCGATATTATTTCATATCTTGGCAATCAATTGCAAAACGATTTTATCACCTTTGAAATAGTTGAGAATCAAGGGGAAAGTTCGCCTTATGTGTGGAATCAACGTGAGGTATATAGCCACATGCTGCAAAAAGTGCCCCACATGCAAGAATTTGTAAAACGCTTTGAATTGTCGTTGAGCTAATTTTTTTAGGATATACGAAAGCAAGGGGAGAGTTGCTGACTCAGAGTCAAGAGCGAGTGAAGTTGCCCCATTTATGTAAGGGGAACGAGAATTGCGAAATGCAATTCGGAGGGGGTGTAACAACCCACGCGTCAGTTATTTATGCTTATTCTGTCATTCTGTCAAAAAAACATCATGGAGTGGGATTGGGATTGATTACATTTGTGGTAAATTGTTTTTTTGGAAATTGTTTATCATATTTGTAGGTTGAATTTGGAGAAATGTCCTTTTTTTAGTTAAAAATTTGGCAGAGAATAAAAAAAACCTTACCTTTACCCAGTTTTATTGGCATTTTGTATCTTTTTGGGTGAAAAGTGCCAATATCACATTAGTAAATTAAAGAAAAATTACTTTTTTGTTTAACTAAATTAATATCAAAATGAAAAAAACTTTACGTAATTTGATGCTTGCGGGTGCTGCTGCACTCCTTGCTACAGGTGCGTCAGCTCAAACTCTTGAAAAAGTTTGGGAAAAAAATTCTGGCGTTCCTGGTACTGCGGGTGGTGGTGACCTCCGCTTCATGACTTGCGACAAAGACGGTAAAATCCTTGTTACCGACAAAGCCGCAAAGAAAATCAAAACTTTCAATGCTCTTTTCGGAGCTCAAGATTATCTTGACATCGCTCCTATCATCGACGAACACTATGGTGTTGACGTTACTAAAGAAGTAATCGATCACATCGACACAACTGTTGTTGAAGGTGTTGAAGTGTACGACACTATTATGAAAGAAGAAACTACTCGCACAGTTCCTGGTGCTGGTACTCTTATCGCTTCTGACGATGCTGGTAACATCCTCATCAACACTAACTTCCCTAACGCAGGTTCTGCAACTGATTTCATCATCATCGCTGCAAACCTCGAAGACACTTACAAACTTAAAATCACTATGCCTGAAGGTATGACTGCTGCTCGTTGCGACCAAATGGGCCGTATCGTAGGTGACATGCTTTCAGAAGAAGGTGCTTACATGTGGATTTGTAACAACAACGATAAAGTTGCTATCGTGAAAGTTGTAAACGGCGAACAAGACATGGACTACTCTCAAGCTTCTACTGCTTGTGCTATCACTGTTAACACTTCTTGTGTTGCTCAACCAGTTTACAACACAGTTGCTGAAATCGACGCTCTTATGGACGAACTCGGTGACTTGACTCCTTCTTTCTGGTTCCGCAACCGTTCATATCCACAAAACGTATATCAATGGAACGAAGATGCTACTGAACAAGTTGCTATCACTTTGACAGAAGCTACTGAAGGTGCACAATCTAAAAACGCTTCTCAAGAAGGTTTCGAAGTATTCACTCTCCAAGGTGAAACTTACTTCGTTATTCCTATGACTACTGACGGTACTACTAATGGTCGTGGTTCTAACTGGGGTATCTACCGCGCTTCTGACCAAAAACTCGTTGCTACTTGGGAAGAAAACCCACAAGCAGGTAAAGGTCAAGGTATGGGTGGCTTCTATGTTAAACCTATCGACGAAACTTCAGTTTACATCTCTCACTTCATCGCTGCAACAGTTGTAGGTAACTACCTCTTCACAGTTCCTGCTGCTGAAGAACCAACTCCAGAACCAACTATCGATCCTCTTTATGTATTCGGTTCATTCCAAGGTTGGGATCCAGCTGCTTCTGTAGAAATGGCTTATGCTGATGGTGTTTACACTATCGAAGATATCGAATTTGCTGAAGGTGGTAACTTCGGTCTTTCTTCAGTTAAATCTGCTGACTGGGCTGCTGTAAACGTTGCTCGCTATGGTTTCGCTACTGACAACGCTAAAGCTGTTAAAGGTGAAAACGCTATCGTTAAAGGTGAAGGCGCTATCCAAGTTCCTTATGCAGGTGTTTGGGACATCGCTGTTAACCTCGAAGCTATGACTGTAACTCTCGCTACTGAAACTCCAGAACCTCAACCAGAACCAGAACCAATCGTTGTTCCTGCTGGTCTTAACAAAGTATGGGAAGTAACTACTGGCGTTCCTGGATCTGCATCAGGTGGTGAATTCCGTTTCGCAACTGCTCGCGATGGCAAAATCCTTGTTACTGATAAAGCTAACAAGAAAATCATGGCTATCGACGAAGAAGGTATGACTGAACTCTTCGACCTCGCTGAAGCTTTCGACAAACACTATGGTACAGATGCTACTAAAGAAGTAATCGATCGCATCGATACAACTGTTGTTGAAGGTGTTGAAGTGTATGACACTATCATGAAAGAAGAAACTTACCGCACAGTTCCTGGTGCTGCTACTGGTATCACAGTTGACGACGCTGGTAACATCCTCGTAGGTACTGGCTTCCCTAACGCTACTTCTTCAACTGACTTCATCATCATCTCTGCTGACCTCCAAGAAACTTACAAACTCAAAGTTGAACTTCCTGAAGGTGTATCAGCTAACCGTATCGACCAATATGGTAAAGTTGTAGGTGACATGCTTTCTGAAGAAGGTGCTTACCTCTGGCTTGCTATCAACGCTCAAACTAAAGTAGCTATCGTTAAGATTGCTAACGGCGAACAAGTTGCTGACTATACTCAAGCTTCTGCTCCTGTGAAAGTTGCTATGAACTCTTCAACTCTTGCTCAACCATCACTCTTCACAGTTGAAGAAATCGACGCTCTTATGGACGAACTTGGTGACTTGACTCCATCATTCTGGTCACGTAACCGCGGTTCTGCTCAAACTATGTACGGTTGGGATAAAGACGATGCAACTGCACAAACTACTCTTTCATTGACTGAAAACGGTGTTAACGGTGAAACTACTAAGGGTGCTGGTGCTGAAGGTTTCGCTACATTCAAAATCGCTGACGTTACTTACTTCGCAGTTCCTATGTCACTCGACGGTGCTGCTCGTAGTGCTGCTATCGGTATTTATGATGAAACAGGTAAACTCCACGCTACTTGGACTCCTGAAGGTGTTGCAACTGGTATGGGTCAAATGGGTTCATTCGCTGTTGAAACTATCAACGAAGAAGCTGTTGCTATCTACCGCTTCATCCCTGGCGTTATCGCTGCTAAATACACATTCTGTGTAAAAGCTGAAGAACCATTCGATGGTCCTGCTGAACTTTACATGGTAGGTCATGACAACAACTGGGATCCTGCTAACCCAACTGTTATCGCTATGACTGAAACTGCTGGCGTTTACGAAGCAATTCTTGAATTTGCTAACAACGAATTCAAATTCTCTGAAGTTAAAGGTACTTGGGACGAATTCAACGCTAAAGCTATCTGCATCGCTAACGACGCAACAGTTGCTCTTGACCAAGCTACTCCTCTCTACAAATATGCTGGTTCTAACTGTAAAGCTGCTGTAGAAGCTGGTAAATCTTACAAAGTAACTATCAACCTCAACGACAATACTATCACTATCTCTGAAACAACAGGTATTGAAGGTATCGAAGCTGAAGAAGGAGAAGCAGTTTACTACAACCTCCAAGGTGTAAAAGTTGCTAACCCTGAAAACGGTGTATTCATCAAAGTTCAAGGCAATAAAGCTTCTAAAGTTCTTGTTAAGTAATAAATGAATCACAATATCCTATAAGCCTTAACACCTCTCCTGTATTAGGGGAGGTGCCAAAGGCGAAGGGGTAAGATATATAAGCGGGCAATCTGATTAGATTGCCCGCTTTGTTTTTTATCCCCTCGGCATCATAGCCTTTAGGGCCCTTAACGACTTTAGAGACCTTAAGTTCCACCAACTTCATAAAACAAAAATAGCAGAGCCAATTGGCTCTGCTATTTTGTAACTTTACTTTGTACCTCGGAGCAGAATCGAACTGCTATCAAAAGTTTAGGAAACTTCTATTCTATCCGTTGAACTACCGAGGCATCTTCGTTTGCGATGACAAAGATAGTGGTTATCGGCGAGATAAGCAAACGAAGCGGTAGCGAGCGCCACTGCGTTCGTCGGTAATCCATTCCGATACTTCGGTTTCTGCCCATTCTTCGGTGTTGATTGTTGGGAAGAATGTATCGGCATCGGCAACGGTTGCATCAATCTCGGTGAGGTATATCTTTGAGGCGTGATTTATGGCCTCGCGATAGATTTCTCCCCCTCCGATGACAAATGCTTCATCTGCTCCCTCAGCAACCGCAAAAGCGTCGGAAAATGAGCCTACAACGGTGATGCCGTCGTGATGGTAGTCGCGTTGGCGGGTGATAACAATGTTTTCGCGTCCAGGGAGTGGTCCTTTGGGGAATGATTCAAAGGTTTTGCGCCCCATGATGATGGGGTGCGACATTGTTATATCCTTAAATCGGCGCAAATCGGCACTGATGTGAAATAATAAATCACCTTTGCGACCTATCGCATATCCTTGTGCTATTGCTACAATTATTGAAATTTGCATATAAATATTAGTTAAGTGTATCTCTCACTCGCAAATATAAGAACAGAAAGACAAAAATTTGCAGAAAGACAAAAAATAATTTATTGTTATACCTATCTATGCGTTAGCTTTATGTTCATTCTGTTATTCTGTCAAAAAACAATTGCTCTAACAAAAAGGACAGAATGACAAAAAATGCAGAATGACAAAAATATTTAATTTGTTGTTTATACCTATTTATGCGTTAGCTTTATGTTTATTCTGTCATTCTGTCTAAAAAGCTATTGCACTAATAAAAAGAACAGAATGACGTTTTTATATTTAATATCTTTTATATCCTATAATTTTATCGCTCGTTGTATCTTTATATACTCGATATTTGCGTTTGACTTCAAGTCTTTCGGCTCCAAAATTAATCAACAAACCATTATCAATATTTGTTGCCGTAAGGTAATTGACTAATTGAGATTCATGAGCAGAAATTATATCAGAAACAGCTTTAATTTCAACTATTAGGCAATTTTCGACCAAAATATCAACTCTATATTCTCCGACAACAACTCCTTTATACAAGACTTTTAATGGGACTTGTGGCTCAGCCTTAATTCCACAATTTTCTAACTCTATCATCAAGGCATTCTCATATACGGATTCTAAATATCCATTCATTAATTCATGTCGCACTTTGTATGCGCAATCAATAACGGTAGAGACAATTTTTTCAATATCCATATTCTTAAAATACCTATGCGTTAACTATTTATGT
>JAFOYQ010000047.1 GCA_017424575.1 Muribaculaceae bacterium | reverse complement strand
CTTGTGTCACCTCATATTTGCCAATATAAAAATCTCCCACCGTAACTTCATGTGCAGGAAATTCGTTATCTTTAGGAGCTTCAGGGATTTGTTCCTCTGTAGCTCCCATAGTAAATGTGCCACCTTTCACAAAGACCATCTCATCATATGATATTTCCTCAAAAATATCAAAATCAACCTCCTCTACAGGCGCGTTAGGATCATCCTTTGGTTCATCTTTTTCACATGATGCAAAACCTACACATATTGCCAACAATCCTATTATAAATTTTAGTTTTTTCATAATCGTAATTTTACTGATTAATTAAACATTAGGTTATATATGCTTTATTTAATTATAAGATAAATGTGATTAAATAGAGGTATTCTTCTCTTTATATATAAAAGAATACCTCCACAAAATTTATTTAATATAGAATGGGCTCTCGGTTCCAGTTCCTCCTGCACGCAATTTCCCATATTTACCATTATTATAGTCTTGGGTCCACATGCGAGGCAAGCACATTAATCCATGTTCATCTTTTACCACATAGTAACCATAAATATTGCGATTTACTGGGGTGAATCCTCTCATCTTTACGTCCCAACTCGCACTTGTGATAATAACATCAACAACATTACTATTATTGGCTTTAGCTACGGCAAGAGCTTGGGCTTTCATTGATGAATGCATCGCGCCTGCTTTGGGGCGTGGTTTTCGCTCTATATTTTCTGGGGTGTTAGCCTCGCAAGCCTTTTCTACACCATTAGCATATATTCCACTAAAATTATATAATGCGCGTATATAAGGGTCGCATTGCTCGCCAGCTTCTTTAAGCATAACATGTAATGCATAAGTTATGATTTGCATTTTACGCATCCGCAATGCTGCTTCCTTTGCGATAGCGAGGTCTTCGTCATCAAGATACGCACCATCACCACCCGATGTACAGAATCTGAAATTCCCGTTCTTATTCATAACCCAATAACCAATACCGCCACCCTTTCGCGAAGTGATTAATAGATGTGGGTCATTGGCGTTTATTACTCCATTATTAATGTGAACGTTACCCACATTAATATGTACTATTGTTTGAATCTCGTAATAAAAGCGCATGAGATTTTGATTTTCGCTTTGCGCCTCAAAATAACCTTCGCCCATCGAACTGATTATTTTTGCATTCTCTTTGTAGCGAGAATACATATCCTCACGCAACTTTGTGAGATATTCATCGCTTTCGTCGGCAATGTTATATAAAAAAGTCCTTACATCCTTACCATTATAAGTGGGATTTTCACTCATGGGCCATGGAGCTTTGCTACGCTCTATTTTTGTAACAACTTTAGGGACATCGTCACTACTTCTACCTTCTGAGAGGTTGACGACAACATTGCCATTTTCTACTGCCGATTCTTTTATTGGCTCTTTTATCGGCTCTTTTGTTGACTCTTTTGTTGCTTCCTTTACTTTCTCCTTTATCTTATTACCTAACACTTTCAAATTTCTAAATTGCGCATCGGTAGTTGATGGCAATAATAGTGCTACAAGAGACACAGCCAATATTAACAATCTATGCTTCATACATTTAACTCAATTTAATTAATTGCAAAATACCCTCAAATAAAACAATAATGGAGATGCATCAAAATGAGTAAAATTGACACATCTCCATCTTCTTATAATTAAATAACTGTTTCACTACATAACCTCTTTCATCATTTCAAGTGACAATTTCTCAAATTCAGCTTGGAATTTTTCAAGAAAGGCGGGGTCAATTTTACTACCTGCTTCTTCATTGTCAGCTTGCCATTTTTCGATTTGAGCTTCAGCTTTCTTCACAATAGCATCTT
>JAFOYQ010000046.1 GCA_017424575.1 Muribaculaceae bacterium | reverse complement strand
TTCTCTTATTACACAAATGAAAATAATGAAATACCTTTTAACCCACTTAGTCAAGACTTTTGTGGATATTATAATGCCGCACCAAATGAAGGACTTGTTCCAAACTATAGTTACTTTTCAATGTATGGGAGTGACAGAGATGTGAATTCCGATGTTTGTCATTACGGTTCATTAAAGAGTATTGAATATCCAACAGGTGGCTCTACTGAATTTGAATGGGAATCACATGAATATGGATATTTTAACAACAAATTAGTAGAAGAACAAAATGAACAGATTATTTCACATCTGCAAACTGATACTTTGATTGCTTTAGAAGAATCTCAAAAATTAGTGATTCCTCACTATCAAGTCAACAATAATAATCAATTCGTAACTGTCGATTTGTCAAACTATTTTAATAGTTTCAATCCTCAAATATTACTCAACACTGATTATTATGGGCTTTGCCATGAATATGACGATTGTATTAATGTTCATTATCCTCGTGTTTCATTTATTAATAACCAAACAGGACAAACATGTGCCGAACATACTGTTTTCATTGACAACTGTACTATTTCGGGGCATAATAAAGGACTTGTTAATGTATATTTAACACCAGGCGTTGATTATCGCATTGAATTACAACATCCAACATCAATTTATGCATACGATGGATATGATAATCAAGCTTTGATTGAACAAGAATTCAAATATGCCGATGCCCCATGTGGAAGAATTTTCTTAACAAAAAGTTCTGCTTCGAGTGGAGTAGTTAGCTTGCAAAAACACAAAGCCAAATGGGGTGGTCTGAGAATCTCTAGAATTATATCTAAAGCCGACGAAGAAAGTGCACCAATTGTTAAGGGATATTATTATGCTTATGACAATCCATATACTTCAAGTGGCGTTATTTCTGCATTACTTGATTATGCTGGCAGATATTATTATATAACCAAAAAGGACAATACACCAGGATATGAAAGTTCTGAGTTTTATCAAATTTCATCAAACGGGTTATATAATATACCAGTAGGAAATGTCGGTGTAGAATATACTACAGTAAATGAATGGTGCTCTCATCAAATTGAAATGGTAAACCATTCTTATACAAACACTAATAATATCCAATATAATTATTCCTCAAATTTCACCAGTGAATATCGCGACTTCAACAACAGCGAATTCCTTGATTATCAACCCACAGCATCGCAAATGTGGACTTCAAAATCTCATCATCGAGGAAATTTATTAAGTAAACAATACACTTCTAATGCTGGTTCTAATGAAATAATTAATATAGACTATCAATACAACATATTTGAGCCGAAACCAGAGGAACTTAGCATTTTTACTACCGATTTAATTAGAATTGCCGATTTTAATACTGCTCCTGTTCCTGGCATGAAGACCAATGGATATGACTACTCTATCGGAAAATATAATCTTATTCCCTATAACAAAACTATCAAAAATGAGATTTATAAAGAAAACAACTATTGCGACACTACCCAATATACTTATTTTTATGATAGTTATACCAACAACCTAGATTACAACCTTTTGCGTTCTAAAATAAAAACAACCTCAGATGGCAAAACCAAAGAAACATTTTATTCCTATAAATGTGTAGATGGTATATACCTAAATATCCCCGAAACAGAAGTTACTGTTATTGATGGAACTATTGTTGATGCAAAACGTATGGTATATGATGACAATTATTTGCTTATTGAATCTTATGGATTGAACGACAAAGGAATCAATGCAAGTGGATACAAATTAGGGAGCAAATCCACATCTATAGAGCTTGAGAAGCTAATCAACCGACCCGAATATTCTTATGAGTATAATAACCATGGAGATTTAGTACAAATTAGTTATAACAATGAAGTTTTAGCATCTTATCTCTGGGGTTATAGAGGAAGTTATCCTATTGTTGAAGTAAAGAATTTACCTTACTCTGAGTTATTATCAACTATTAATAGCTTAGGGAAATCCCCCGAAAACTTTTACTCTGCAACATCTACAATCGAAAACGATTTGACCTCATTTTATAACTCTTTGCGAAATGCCTTACCTAACTATGATATTACAACAATGACATATCATTGGCTTATCGGCGTATCGTCTGCAACCGACTCTCGTGGCATCACTACTCATTTCTCTTTTGATAATCAAGGTCGTTTATCCTCAATAAAAGACTATAATGGTTATTTCATTCGCAAATATGATTATCACTACAAACAATAACTATTATGAAAAAAACAATATTCATATTTATATCGTTTGCAATTAGCATATTATCTTATGCAAATAGTGCTATTACAAAAGACTTAAACAAACCTCGTCCAGGGGATAATGTTAAATTTTATAAAATCCCAGTTATTATAAATCTTAATGATACATCTATTATCGATTTATCTTCTATAAAGGTAGATACTGATTATAAAATAACATACAATCAGTTCAAGGATTCTTTGCTAATTTGCTCACAAAATCGAGAAGTAGAAATTTTTGACGATTTAGGCGATTCTATTTTGCTCATTTCTCATCGCAAACCAGGGTTGATTCTTGATTATGTAATTCCTGAAGTCTCGACTAAATATCCTCTAAATAAAGGCGAAAATATAACTGGAATATTTTTTGCCGAGGGAACAAGAGCGATGCGTGATTATGCTAAAATATCTGGTTCATACTCTCTTTCAGCCGATAATAATCATTACTCATTAATTACACCTGAAGCCGATACTATTTCAGAACTTTTTCACACAAAATATATTCGCCATGGTTCAACCATAATTGACAATGATTTTTCTCGTAGTTATAAATCTGGCGACTCTACTGTAGTTCTACCCGACTCCATTATGTGGCATCTAAATAATGATAGTATAACACATTACATCGAGCGCCATTGTCTATATGCTCGTGGTTATCGCTATCCCATTTTAGAAACCCGCTTGCATAAAGTGCTTTATCTGGGAAATACCATCGATTCTTCTTTTGTTTCTTTATATTGTAGCAAATCTTCGCAAGTTCATGATTTAGCTTCTGATCCTTTAAATGAAGAGTTAAGACTCGAAGATGCTACAAATGCTTTCCGAAGCAATTTTGGAGATATTGCGAATACTAAATCGCGAAATTCTATTTCAAATAATCATTTTTCGCCAAATAACGACGGCGATATTACGTCTTCTCTTTCTGAAAACGAATCTTGCGATATAAGTCATTTAGAAAACTCCAATCTCATTAATATCAATTATTCTACCTCGCCCGATTGCATTGTCGCCGTAACTCTGCACAACTCGGCTGGAGCCTTAATGTGGCAAACATCTGATGTCGCATATGACCTACAAGGAGAATTATCTTACCCCACTCAGCACCTTGTACCTGGTGAGTATCTTATTACGGTATTTCTTAAAAATTCTCAATACTCTTTCAAGTTTATAAAGAAATAGTTTGATTTATCATTTTTATCATTTAATTTTACAATTCCCATGAATAAACAATATAAACATATTATTTCCATGGTGTTGGCAGGGTGGATTGCCATCTTGTCATCGGGAGCGTTGGCTCAAACTACGACGCAAAACTATATTCACACTATCGAGGCTGGGAAAAAATCAAAATCTAGTCCCGACCAATACTTCTCAGATAGTACACGTTCCTCTATCCAATATCTTGACGGCCTTGGACGACCAGTTCAAACTGTCTTGGTAAAACAAGGTGGCGATTATTACGACATCGTTTCCAAAACCGAATATAATTACCTGAATAAAGTCGCCAAAGAATGGCTGCCGATTGAGGGCAGTTTTAATGGGGCTTTCATCACGGCTTCTGAATACGCTCAAAAAGCATCGTCATACTATGACAATGATGAACCTTATACTCTCACTACATATCAAACATATACTGATGGTGTTCATCAAGTTTTTAAACCAGGACATTATAGACGATATATTAAATCCGAAACTAATCGTCATTCCATTTCCGATTGTCGTTGGTTTTCGTATGATGGCAACGGCACTTTAGTCGCAAAGGGATATTATCCTGAATCAACAGTTATTGCAACTTCATCCGAAGATGAAGACGGCAAAAAGGTTATTGAAGTTAGTGATCGCGAGGGACGCACTATTCTACGTCGTGCTATAGCCGACAATAATCAATATGCCGACACTTATTTCGTGTATGACATCTATGGTGATTTAAGATATATGATTTCGCCTAAAGCTTCGGCTTTGTTGCCATTGAATGGCAGTTGTGATGCCGAGATTTTGAGGTCGCTATGCTATTATTATGAATACGACCTACATCATCGCGTTACGTTAAAACGCCTACCAGGTGTGGAACCTATATATTATGTTTATGACAAGTTAAGTCGTCCTATTTTCTCGCAAGACGGAGTGCAACGTGCATCTTCAAAATGGTCGGTTATAAAATATGACCCACAAAAGCGTGTTGCAGTTGAGGGGATAGCTACTATTTCGGGGGCAACTCGCGAATCATTGCAAGCCATTTGGGGCGACTCTACAATTATTGCCGTTCCTAAAACAACAGGCAATATAAATGAAATCGCATTGATGTATTCGACCAATTGTGGTCCATCAAGTTTTACTGCTCAAAGAGCATATTTCTATGATGATTATTCTCATTGGGGAAACTATCCCATTCCATCTGATGCCGATTATACTATCAACACATCGCTTTCAGCACAGGGGTTGTTAACTGGAACTGCCGTTTATGACAATAGCGGTAACTGCATTGTTGAAGCTATATTTTATGACGACCGAGGTCGTGAGGTGATGCGTTGCGAACGCGACTACTATGCCAATGCATCAAGTGCCACCACGTTCAACAAATATTCTTTCCGTGGGCTGTTGTTGAGCAAAAAATGTGTGGCATCGCAATTGATGGAGGGCACAGTTACTACAAGCCACAATGTGGAGTGGAAGTACACTCACGATGGAGGCGACCGCGTTACTACAACTCAAATGAGAGTTGATGGTGGCAATTGGAAAGAGATGTCGGGTTATCGATATGATGAAGTGGGCAGATTGAGCCGTAAAACTTTTGGTAAGTATGTTTCAGCAGGTGGAAACAATGTAATAAACTACGATTACCATATTCATGGGAATATATCATCTATATCTTCCCCTTGGTACTCACAAAGGTTATATTATGGAGAAAATCCGTTTAATCCATCGCAAGTGTATCGAAATGGTAATCTTTGTGCTTCAACATCTACGGTAGTAAATACCACGAGCGATTTCTTTGAATCGGAATTGACGTTCTCTTACGAGTATGACAAGCTCAATCAATTACGCTCGGCGATAGAAGACCATGCAGGAACTGATATAGGAGAATATTTCGATTATGACCTTAACGGTAACATTGTGAATCTTGAACGCATGTTTGACGGCTACTATGTGCAACGTGCTGCGATTACATACGATGGCAATCAAATAGTTTCGGTCAACGATGCAAGTGAGGACGAATCAACAGGCATGGCTCCTCGTTTTCCTTCGGGGGTGTATTCCGATGCCGTGGCTTATGATGCCAATGGAAATATCACTCGCGATGATACTCGCGCAATTTCATCGGTTACATATCATCCATATCTCAATCTTCCTAAGCAAGTAAATTTTGCCGATGGTTCTTATTTGCAATGGGACTATCGTCCCGATGGGAAGAAGGTGAAATCCACTTCGTCGGAAAAATATATACGCGTTACCGTTACTGTCAATTCTAGAGGGGATACGATTGTGAGGGAACGCACTATGTATAACACCGATATGCGTAAATATATCGGTGCGTTTGAGATTAGTGGCAATACTTGGCGTGTGTATCATGATGCTGGGCACACCGATATAATTGACTCATTACAAACTCATCGGTATTATGTGCAAGATTATCTCGGTAGCACACGAGCTGTGGTTGATGAAGATGGCAATGTATTGCAAAGCACGGCCTACTATCCATCGGGAGTGCCTTTGACGCCTAACAGCCTCACTCCTCAAACAATCAAGCTCCACACTGGCAAAGATTTCTTCGACTTGCAAGGAGCAGGCTGGTATGACAATCAAGCTCGCTACTATGATTGCCTAATACCCACTTTCAAATCTCAAGACCCTCTCGCAGAAAAATACCCATGGCTATCACCATACAACCATTGTGCGAATAATCCACTAAGATTTGTGGATCCTGATGGAAAACAGATATTTCTAACACCTAATCCTTTATTGGGCACAACAAATCCGCTGTTAATCTCAAATAATCATCCTATTACAACTGCTAATAGAATATCTAATACGACTTCAAAAACGCCTAATCCTACTGAAATTCATCATATTATTCCTAAGAGTTTAAAGGGAAACGACATTGTGAAACAGGCAATTAAAGATGGGTTCAAATTAGACGGGAAAGAGAATAAGATTGGCATCGAAAAATTTAATCGAGCGACCAATACTGGTAGGCATGCAAAACATCCTAATTACACCAAGAAAGTACAAAGACTTTTAGAAAAAAACGCAAAAGATGACACACCATTAAACGCAGTTAAAGAAACAATAAAAGAATTAAAACAAAAAATAGAGAATAACCCGGAGACAAAAATAAACGATTTATTTAGCAAAACGCCAATTGCAGCACCTGTAGATAATACATTTATTAAAACCTCAAACGATATTGTTATTATTAATACTTATTAAATAATTTATTATGTACTACATTATAGATACTACTTATGACAGCAAGGTTATTGGTCCTATATATCCTCAATGCCAAAAATTAATAAAAGGATACGATGAAGATATGGAAGGTGGACTATATTGGCTTTGTGATAAAATAAGAAAGAAACAAGATGTGTTAATAACTCCATCAATTGATTGTTATACCCTTTCATTAAGGTCAAAAGTAACTAACGCCCTTAGTACGGTATGTTTTGAGCCATTTCTTGATAAAAAAACTATAGATATTAT
>JAFOYQ010000045.1 GCA_017424575.1 Muribaculaceae bacterium | reverse complement strand
ATAGGCTCGGGATTAGCATCTGCGCTCCATGCTGGAGGATTAAAGTCGAGTTCTACACGATATGTGTCAAATTCTTTTGGCACAGCAACCCAATCATCTTCGGTTGTTTCGGTAGTATTGGGGTTTTCTACCCACACATATTCAGTTACTTTTTCTTTCTTGAACACATGCACTGCGAGGTCAGATGCTTTTTCAGCATCATAGTCGTTGCTTGCGATAGCGTAGTTGAATGTAGATTGTTGTATATCGCCATTTATAAACTCATAATTCACAGCAATACGTGCAGTATATGTTTGGAAGTCGAGGTCGCAATTGTCTACATTGTCGATGTTTTTGTCAGCAACATAGTCAAATGAGTAGTCCATCATAATATTACCTTCGGCATCTTTTGCTTCAGGAACCTCGTCGCTATAAACTACGTTGCCTTTAGCATCAAGAAGTTCAAATGTATAAGATTTAATCCACACACTTGAGTTTTCAGCGTTGGTCAAACCGAATGTTTCAGGACGCTTCCAAGTCGATCTGCCATTAAAGTGCGTAATCTCGGTATTGTCGTCATTATATGCAGTTGTAATTTCTAATGTAGGAGACACCACTGGCAAAGTAAGGTCAGAGACCATACGATATTTGGCAAAACGTATGCCAGGCACATATTGATAAATATATACACATTCTGATTGCTCACCTGTTGCGCTTTCGTAGGTACCAACCTCGGCATGGAACCAGTTACCACTTGCATTGGTTGCCTCATTGCTGTTGATGGTAGTTTGCTTCATTTGAGCAACCGGCATTGGAGGCATAAACTTAGCTTCAGATGCGAGATCGTTAACATTAGTCTTAGTCCCACGAGTTACAATGAAGTCACCTTGATTGCGTGAGTACATACTTACAGGTGTAATCAAGAATGTTTCGCCATCGTTTTCGGCAGTAGTTTCATTGTCAAATGCTACGATTGAAGTACCACCAGTGTTGTTAATACGGCTGTCGGTAACGAAGATTGCGTGAGTTTCATGCTTATGTCCCTCTTCAGGGTTCTCCTCATGGATGCCGAAGTAGCCACTTGAACGTAATTGAGCAATCCATGCATCACGACCATCAATTCTGAAACCATAGTTGCCTGTACCAACTGTCACATCAACCATACCTTCTTTGCTTTGATATTGGTTGAGTTCGTGAGTTTCGTGGTTTACATATTTACCGTTTGCGATTTTTACTTTGAAGATTGTGCGGGTCCAAGATGGAGAGAGAAGCAAATAACCACCTTCGGCACTCATCACATCGCCATACATGTAATAATAGTCGCTTCTACCTGTTACTTGACCATTTTTGTCACCAACTTCGCCATTTTTATATGTACAAGTCATGGTGTTAATCCAATCGTTAGAAGTCCACAATGGATTGAGATTAATAACTGAAGGAGTCGTAGAATAAGTTCCATCTTCATTGCGTTTGTAGATTGCACCACGAGTGATGCGACGAGTGAAACCGTCGGCAATATATGTAAGCCAACTTACGGGAAGTCCAGTGATTTTGTCAATAGCGGGAGCTGTTGTTGCCATATCTGCGTTGCTTCCGTTATTGTGACGCATAAAGACATTACCAGCATCATCTATGGCAAGACCTACTGAAGCAAACGCTTCAGATGTGATTGGTTTGCCTGTAAAGCCTGTCAATACATCATTTTCCTCTATTGCTTTAATTGAAACAACACCACCTGTAGTACCAGCTTTGGCCGATACTATTTCGGTGTTTTTGTCGGAAGCAGTATAGTTGGGGTCATCTCTTTTAGCGAGGTTGTCAGCTCTTTGAGCAATATACCAACTTCCATTATAGAAATGCCCTTGACGATAATATTCCTCATTAGTAAAGTTGTTAGGTAAGTTGCCAATCTCAGGGGAGATAGGTATATTATATACCTCTTGGAGTTGATATCCCGACAAAGACCAGTCGCGAGCCTTTACGGTTACAGTTTCCTCCTTGCTTGTGCGAGTAGCATTATCATATTCTGGTTTATATACTGCTTCAACTATATATGTGTAATCTACAGCCTTGTCAATTTTAGGCAATTGGTCGTCAATAAAGTTATATTGAGTCAAACCAGTTTCAAGCAACACGCCATTGCGATAAATGTTGTAGTAAGCAATTTGTTCTGTTTTTGATTCTGCTGGCATTTTGTAGAAGATTTCCACGATTGAGTAGCCATCGTGGTTTCTTATCTCAGTAATTTCAGGGGCATAAAGAATGTTCTCTACCTCGGTAGTAGTAACTTCCAATCCAAGTAATGCATCTTCATTTACACCAGTAAAGATAGGTACTACTTTATAAGTGTGATTTTGAGTTACGCCATTGTCGGTATATGTGAGAGTTGAAGCATCTACAGTTGCAAGTGGTGAACCATCGCGATAAACTTTGTATTTCGATGGGGTTGCATCTTTTGGAGCTTCCCAAGTTAATTTAATATCTTGAACTTTATTACCCTCTGCATCGGTGCTTTCTAAATAGTTATACGATAGCGAAGAGAGTTTATCAGTCTTAATATTTGAAGCTTTTGCACTCACACGATATACAGTTACACCATGATTAGGTGAATGACTATATACATCGTAGTTGTAATCATTAACTTTTACAGCACGAACTACTGAACCATAACCTGCAATTCCTGTAATCCCATTATCGGCACCATTGACATCTTTACCATTAAATGGAGTATAAGTAGCATCACCATTTCCTTCTTTGTCCTTTTCGGTTAAGTTTTTGATGGCTATACCAATGCCTTTATCTTTAGTACCATCATTTCTAACATGGAATGTATGTCCTTGCAATATGAACATGTCCGAACCAACATAAGAATATGATAATTTCTCAGCAGTAGGAGTGGATAATAATTCAATCATGTTGGACGTGATTTCGGTTCCTGGTGCAGGTAGATTTATGATTTTGTATTCGTTGCTTCGATGATGAATATATAAACGACCATCAAGAAGAGGTCGAATGATAATTTGGTTTTGGTTGGCTGAAGTTGCAAATGTTTGTGGCCAAGTATCAACTCCAGTAATGTTTCCGTTGACGATTCTTAAACGAATAATTTTTTGGTCGCTAATAGGTACCATCCACAAATATCCACCTTCATCAGATAGAAGATTACCTTGTGCGGCAAAAAAGTCGGCACGGCTATTTGGGAGATATTCTCCGCTTAAAGTAATATTCTTTTTGTTTGCATTGCTTGTTGCTCCGGCAGGGTAGATAGTGAGTTGTGTCGCAGCTTCCCCATACCTAGGGGCTGATTGAATGATTATATTGCCTGAATCGTCATTATCTATTGCATAGCCATAAATTTGAGCATTAAAACCTGTTTCAAAACTAGACCAAGCCTTATCTTTGTTGTCAAAATCAACATATGATATTGCAGAGGTGTGTTTAGCAGCCATTATATATGCTTTATTGTTAGAAACGGCAATTCCACGACTATCATAAAGGTCAGCAGTAGCAATTTCACCTTTGGATTCCCACAATTTAGTGGTTGTAAATGTGAACCCGGTAGATTCGGCAACTGAAATGGTTTCAGATGTGGTCTCTTCGCCAGGAACGCCGTTGTAGATAGGTGTTACCTTAAATATATATGTGCCAACGGTGAGGTCGGTAAATGTGTAAATCAAATCGGTTGTCTCTACTGCACTCGACCATGATGTTCCATGATTGTTTGAATGGCATACTTGATATTTGTCGGGAGCTACTTGCGATTCGGGAGCATTCCACGACACAGCGATGCTATTGCCAAGGTTTCCGGCATAAGCAACATTTACATTTGTGACAGGATTGAAGTCGCCTATAGCAACATTGGCCGACTTTGCTTCTTGTCCCCATTTATAAGATGAGGGAGAATAATAGTAGTAGGGGGTGACTTTGAAAATGTAATACCCTATAGGTAGGTTTTCAAAAGTGTGTGAAAGATTGGTGGTTTCTACGGCAGTTGACCATGTTGAGCCACCATCTGACGAATAACTTACACTATATTTATCGGCAGTGCCTTGAGTGGGTTTGTCCCATGATACGATTACATCGTTAGATGATGCATCGGCTTTTGTTGCTTTTAAATTGGGGACAGGATCGTTAAATTCAGAAGAAGTGATAGTGTATTTAGCACCACCCACGCCAGGCGAATAGATGTACAATTCGGCAGTGTTGCCATTTACTTTGACATCCATGCTATGACTTACATATGTACTTTTGCTAATCACATCGCCAAATGGCTTGATAACATCGAGTTCCCTTTGTGCTGTCCAGTCATATATTCTTATGGTTGTTGGAGATGTTGAATATACAATGATGCCGTGGCCGTTTAATAGGAAGGCTGTTGAACCATAACGGCTCACCATGAGCCCTGTTGGGCCAGGCTTATCCCATGTTACAGTCGCTGTTCCATCATATAATGAGCCACTTATTGAGCCAAGGTATAATTCTGTAGTTTGGTCACCATTGCTTCCTACATTGAGTAAGAGTCGCGACTCTCCAGCAAATTGTTTTACATATCCACTCGCATAGTCGTTAGGGAAAGTAACTGGGACTGTAAAAGTATTTTTGCGGATAATATTTTTTTTCTCCATAACAATACACTCAATCTTGTTTGTGCCTGCAATTGCAAACCAAAAATATGCGATATCATTAACTCCGCGACCTGACACACTCATTAAGTCGGCACGACCTGAAGTTTCATGTCCAGTGCCTGCAATTTTTAGACCCTCTTTAACACCTTCGGTATTCTCCTCTACTGGGCGTGTAGTGTAATAGGTAAACGCTTTAGCCCCAATAGCCCACGGTATAGATCCTGGAGCGCTTGATGTCCTTAATGAGGTACACCATAATGTTCCCTCTTCGTCGGCTGCGATAGCTGGACCTAAATAGTAATAATTACCATCGCCGGTGTAAGGCATTTTATCATTTTTTGAGCCTCCCGACCAATGAAATTGAGTGCCATTACCAATAACATGGCCAAATGAAACATGAGCACTGCTATATGCAGGATATGTTTCGGCGTCGGTACCGCCAGGAACAGTGAAAATGCGGCCATCGCTTGCCGCTGCTTGGCGATAAAATCCAGGATTATGTCTAACAGCCGGGTCTGTTCCTGCAAAATCGGTTTTCCAAACTTTGGTAGCCTTGCTAAACGAGTAACTTGAAGGTTTTGTTGTTTGAGCTTGTGCAACATTAGTTGAAATAAATGTTGTTAATATGATAGCAAAAAGATGTGATAATTTTTGTTTCATAGATATGATGTTTTTATTATTTTTCTTGACAAAATTAAATATTATACACTTAACGACGCAAAGTTATGAAAATCAATTAGGAAAAACAAAATTAAACGATAAAAAACGCAAAAAAATAGAACTATCAACACAAGAATAGAAGAACATATAAGTTGATGCATAGTAGTTGCTTTTTTTGTGCAGAATGTAGGGACACGGCGTGCCGTATCCGATAGATTAGACAGAATGCCAGAATGAAACATAAAAGGCTGACGCGTGGCAATATAGACACAAGAACAGAAGAACATAAAGCTAACGCAATGAAACACAATAAAATAAACTTCTGCCATTCTGTACATTATGTCTTTCTGTCCTTAATTTCTTAGGCGTGGTGTTTTTTTAGACAGAATGCCAGAATGAAACATATTTTAACCCCCTCCCCACTTTGTGGGATTCCCCCTAATTGCCTTGCAATCAGAGGGAGAGTGGTATAAAAATAAACTTTTGCTATTCTGCACATTATGTCTTTCTGTCTAAATCTTTTCAGGTGTGGTGGGATTAAGATAGGATGAGGCTTGTAGGGTGGAGTGGGGATAAAAATAGGGTGTCTATAGTAACTAAGGCACTATAAATACCCCCTTGATATGATGTTGTTTATTAGATAAGTTCGATACCAGCAGCTTGGCATTGAGCGATTTGCTCTTCGGGCCAAATGCTTGCTTGCACTTCCCCTACATGGGCTTTTTGAAGAAGGAACATACACAAACGACTTTGTCCGATACCCCCTCCGATTGATGAAGGCAACTCGCCGTTGAGGAGCATTTGGTGGAATTTGAATTGTGAGCGGTCTTCGCATCCACGCGCTTTGAGCTGTTGCATAAGTGATTCAGGCTCAACACGAATACCCATAGATGAAAGTTCAAACGGACATTCAAGGATAGTGTTCCAGAATATCATGTCGCCATTGAGGCCGATGTATCCGTCGGAGTTTGGAGTAATCCAATCGTCATAGTCGGGGGCGCGACCGTCGTGGGGTTCGCCATTTGACAATGGGTTGCCGATGCCAATGAGGAAGATTGCACCATATTTCTTGGCTGCAGCTGCCTCGCGACCTTTTGCATCAAGGTCAGGAAACTCTTGTAGGAGTTCTTCGGCATGGATAAATTTAATCTCGTCGGGTAACACTGGAGTGATGTGAGGGAAACTTTTGTATATCATCTGCTCAGTGGCACGCACGGCATCATAGATTTTCACTACAGTCTCTTTGAGGTAATCGAGGTTGCGATCCTCGGGGGTAATGGTTTGCTCCCAGTCCCATTGATCGACATATAGAGAGTGAAGGTTGTCGAGGTCTTCGCAAGCACGAATAGCATTCATGTCGGTGTAAAGTCCATATCCTGGCGCAATGTCGTAGAAACCGAGTTTGGTTCTTTTCCATTTTGCAAGAGAGTGTACCACCTCAGCAGGACTATTATTCATGCATTGAATATTGAATGTCACAGCTTTTTCGATGCCGTTGAGATCGTCGTTAAGACCAGTTCCCGAAAGGACAAATAGGGGAGCTGTTACGCGACGCAGGTTGAGCGCTTTGGCAAGTTTCTCTTGGAAAGCCACTTTAATATCCTTAATGGCCACTTCGGTGGTCTCGGGAAGGAGTTTGCGCTTGTATTTTTTAGGTATGATAAGAGCCATAATAATGCAATAAATTTCATGTTTGGACTGCAAAGATAGTGCAAATTTCTTGAATAGTGCAAATTTTTCTTGCAAAATGATACAAATTTTATAATTTTCACGATACAACTGTATAAAAATTATACAATTTAATTCGCATAATGAAAATAAAAAGAGGTTGAGCAAAATTAGGATTTAATTACTCCAGCACTATATGCCAACAAATATATTATCCCCAATAAAAAAACGAGCCGATGAGGGCTCGTTAATGTATAGATATATAGCAAAAACTGTCGGGCTATATTATTGCCAAATTAAATAATCATTTAATTTAGAATTTCACTTCTGGAGCTTTGTTTGCACCTTCTTCAGCTTCAAAATATGGGCGTTTTTCAAAGCCGAACATCCCTGCAATAATAGAACGAGGGAAAGAGCGAATGGCTGAGTTGTAAGTACGAGCGATTTCGTTGAAATTGCGACGCTCTACACTGATGCGGTTTTCTGTACCTTCCAATTGAGCTTGAAGTTCCTTGAAGTTTTCGTTGGCCTTCAATTCAGGATAAGACTCTGTAATAGCTAATAAGCGACCGAGTGTAGCACCCAATTCACCTTGAGCTTTTTGATATTCTTGTAATTTTTCAGGAGTCAAATTCTCTGGATCAACAGTTACTTGAGTTGCTTTTGAACGAGCAGAAACAACAGCTTCAAAGGTTTCTTTTTCATGAGAAGCATAACCCTTCACGACATTTACTAAGTTAGGAATTAGGTCGGCACGCCTTTGATATTGGTTTTCTACATTACTCCATGCCGAGCTTACTTCTTCATCCATTTTTACCATACCATTGTATGAACTGATTAACCAAATTGCAATAGCACCAATTACTACAATTAATCCAATTGTTGATTTCTTCATCTTGTTATAGTTTGAGAGTTAATAATATTGTTTTATATTAGAATCTACTACCGGCTCCACCTCCACCGAAACTTCCTCCACCGAAACTTCCACCACGAGGTGTGTTATTATAGCTTGACCTGCGGGGTGTAACCCTGCCAGATGTATTATTAAAACCATCGTCTTTTGGAAAGTTGATTTTTTCTTCTTTCTCAAAAGTATGTCCGCAATCTTGGCAAGTATAGATTTTTTTCACCACTTCATAATCCTTTGTTTTTGATAGAGTATTGGATTTAGTCATTGTTGTATTTCTTTTTTTGCATTGAGGACAACGTGGCTTAGAAGGTTTGAAGACTCTATATAGAATAAAAAATATGGGGGACAAAAATAATAATCCCATAATAATAAATCCCAAGTCATCTTCACTTTCTTCTTGCAATTCGTTGGTCATCGAGCCATTTAAATAGCCATTTAGTGCACGAATACCTTCTATCATACCAGTGTTCCAATCGCTCTTGCCCAGATGTTGTACCATATATTTACTTTGGATTCGTTTGCAGATGGCATCAGGCAACACTCCTTCCAATCCATAACCGGTGACAAATTGCACGCATCGTTCTTCGGTAGAAAGAAGAACGACCAACCCATTGTCGCGTCCTTTTTGTCCTACACCCTTTTCCTTACCCAAACGATGGGCAAAATCAAAGCAATCACCTCCTTCAATGCCAGTTACAACAACAACCATTGTCT
>JAFOYQ010000044.1 GCA_017424575.1 Muribaculaceae bacterium | reverse complement strand
ATTGTTCTCTTTGAGCGAAAAACGGGACTCGAACCCGCGACCCCAACCTTGGCAAGGTTGTGCTCTACCAACTGAGCTATTTTCGCAATTGCGATGCAAAGGTAGGCATTATTTTTGAAATAGCAAATTTTTCAAACACTTTTTTTATCTTTTTTTCTACCCTATTTCACCATAAAACAAATAACACAATATATTTCAACTACTTAAATCGTTATTTTTTTTTATTCTTTTTTTCTATTCTTTTTTCTACATTTTCATCAAAAACATTTATTACCATTTTCTATTTTCATTTCATTACCGTAACTTTGCAAAATATTAAAATAGAAATTGTGCGCAACCCCGTTTTTGACATAATGAAATTTATCGCTATCATAGCAATGATAATAGGACATTGCGTAAATGATTGGCGTCGTCCGCTAATTTACGCTTGGCACATGCCTTTATTCTTTATTGTCAGCGGATATTTTTTCAAGAATATACCCATATTAAAAAAAATCAAGCACACTTCTCGCCAATTACTAATTCCATATCTCACAACTACAATATTAATAATTACCACTGCAACAATATACAACATTTATGGTGTAAATCATAGTACTTTAGAATATCTTAAGGTAGCATTAATTGGTGGCATCAATCCTATCGATTGGGGAGTCGGATTTCCTGTATGGTTTTTAATATCATTATTTATATGTATCATTACATATTCCATCATTAATAAACTCATAAAATCAAACATTCTAATCTCCCTTATTGTAATCATAATAGCATTTACTACTTATTATATTAAGAATCACTGTTCGGTCTATATACCATTCAACATATTGCAAACTGGTATGGGATTATTGTTTTTTCATATCGGACACATATTTCATCAACAAAACACAATCACAACTAAACATTATTCAAGTCTCTTGTGGATATGCGCATTATTCTTTTATGCAGCATCGTGTCATTACGGAGCACTTGACATGCACAGCGTATATTACTCCAATATATTAATCAACATATTGGGCGCAATAGGTGGTTTATTTATTGTTTTTCAGATAAGCAGCTTTTTCTACCGCCATTTCTCTAAAATTGCCACACAAATTGCACAAATTGGGTCTATCTCCATCCTATTTTTAATAGTTCATACCCTCGACACTACTTTTAATTTTTCTCCAAAAATCACTCGAAGTATTTTATTTTTTGTTGAAAATATTACTCCCAATATTGCCGAAAGAATACTTTTTACATTAGTTGTTTCGTTATTACTATATCAAATTCCGATTGTGCGTAGAATTCTTCGCCTATCAAAACATCAATATATTGACTTAAAAACATCAAAACAATGAATATAGCTATCGTTGGAACCGGATATGTTGGACTTGTTTCAGGCACTTGTTTCTCTGACATGGGCATAAATGTCACCTGTGTAGATGTTGATCAATCAAAGATTGACAACCTCAAAAACGGCATTATACCCATCTACGAACCTGGACTTGAAGAGATGGTCAAAAAAAACATTAAAGCAGGCCGCCTAAAATTTGAAACCGACCTCACCAAAGTTCTTGACGATGTTGATGTTGTATTTAGTGCAGTTGGCACCCCACCCGACGAAGATGGTAGCGCCGATCTCAAATATGTGCTTGCCGTAGCACGCACAATAGGTCAAAACATCAACAAATATACCGTTGTTGTTACCAAGAGCACAGTTCCCGTAGGTACTGCTGCAAAAGTAAAAGCAACAATTCAAGAGGAACTCGACCGTAGAGGTGTTGAGGTTGAATTTGATGTAGCTTCTAACCCCGAATTTCTTAAAGAGGGCGCTGCAATAAAAGATTTCATGAGTCCCGACCGAGTTGTAGTAGGTGTAGAATCAGAACGTGCTCGCAAAATAATGTCACGCCTTTACAAACCATTTATGCTCGTCAACGACCGAATGATTTTCACCGATATTCCATCGGCCGAAATGATTAAATATGCGGCAAATGCCATGCTCGCTACTCGCATATCATTCATGAACGATATTGCCAACTTATGCGAACTCGTTGGTGCTGACGTAAACATGGTGCGCAAAGGCATCGGCTCCGACAATCGCATTGGCAAAAAATTCCTATATCCAGGATGTGGTTATGGTGGCAGTTGCTTCCCTAAAGATGTAAAAGCCCTTATTAAAACTGCAGAAAAAGCAGGATATCCAATGAGTGTTCTTAAAGCTGTAGAAGAAGTAAATGAACGCCAAAAAGAGGTGTTATTCAACAAACTAATGAAACACTTCAATGGAGATATCAATGGGAAAAATATTGCTATATGGGGGCTTGCCTTCAAACCCGAGACCGACGACATGCGCGAAGCTCCATCATTGATTCTTATCGACAAGATTATTGCAGCAGGTGGTAAGGTAAAAGTGTTTGATCCTATCGCAATCAATGAGTGCAAACGACGCATTGGCGATAAGGTAGCTTATGGTGACGACATGTATGATGCTGCTCTTGATGCCGATGCCCTTCTTTTAGTTACCGAATGGAGAGAATTCCGCTTCCCCAACTTTGCAATACTCGGCAAAGTAATGAAAGAAAAAGTCATCATTGACGGACGCAATATATACGACCGCAACGAACTTAACCAAAACGATTTCACTTATTATAAAATCGGATAGGCAACCTCAACAAATGTCTTTAGAAAGCCATATCGGTTCTCGCATCACTCGCAACGCCATTATGCTTTATTTGCGAATGGCAATAGCGATTATTATTGGGCTATACACCTCACGCATAGTTCTTGAACAACTTGGCATCACCGATTTCGGCATATATGGAGTTGTTGGTAGCATAATTGCATTAACCGAATTTATCAATTCGGCTCTAAGCAACTCTTTTTCACGTTTTTTCGCCTACCATATAGAGCAAGATAATAATTGTAAGCATCAAGTATACGGCTCTGCCATAATTATCTCATTAATTGCGGCATTTTTTATTGTTATACTTGGGGAAACATTAGGATTTTGGTACTTTTCTAATTATCTCGATATACCCTTCAATCGCATTGAAATTGCAAAATTCACTTATCATTGTTGTGTTATAGGTGCAGCATTGAGAGTAATGCAACTCCCATTTAGTTCTTGCTTGATTGCAAATGAAAAAATGGTAGCTTTTGCCTATATCGAAATACTCAACTCTGCATTACGATTAGGAGTAGCAATCTTCCTCATGCTTAGCACATTTGATAAACTTTACTCCTATTCAATTCTAATTTTAGCAATTACAGCGATAATAGCTGTTTGCTATATATATTATTGTAAAACTAAGGTCAACGAATGTAAACGTTTTGCATATTCGAAAGACATACTTTTACAAATGTCAAAATTTTCCATTCTCGACCTATACGGCACAATTTGCTATTCGACTCGCACCCATGGCACTGCCCTTTTATTAAATTCATTTTTCGGAGTAGCACTTAATGCGGCAAATTCAATAGCATTAAGCATTCAGCACATTCTCAATGGGATATCGAGCAATATCATCATGGCTTTTAGCCCACAAATCATCAAAAAACATTCAGCAGATGCAACCGAGCAGATGCTTGAACTCATTTCAAAAGCCACTCGATACACATTTTTCCTCTACCTCATAGTCGCAATTCCGCTATTGGTTGAAACAGAGCAAATATTACACATTTGGTTAGGGAACAATATTCCTCAATACACTACAACTTTTTGCCAACTTATAATCATATCAACTGGTTTGGCAATTCCTATCAACATCCTCAACACTTGCATTCATGCAACAGGGAAAATAAAATTCCTCAGCCTTGGCATCGGTTCGATGTATCTAATAACACTTCCTATTATATATGTTGGATTCCGTTATGGGTTGAATCCCAACTATGCATACATTATATATATTGCCATTATGTGTGCAATTATTCTTATGACTCTGCTAAATGTAAAGCACCTAATACAAGAATTCAAATTATCGAGTTATTTCAGAAATGCCATTCTTCCCGTTATCTTAGTTTTAGCACTCACAATCTCTATTCCATTAATTTCACTACAATTTACAAGTTGTAGCATCATTACAATCTCAGTTTCTGCACTCTCTACCCTCTTCGCAATATTCTTTTTGGGGTTAGATTCATGCGAACGCAATACTATTATCAATAAAATAAGGCGATAAAAACATTTTTGTTTTTATCACCTTGTATTCAGTGGAGCTGGAGGGGGTTGAACCCTCGTCCAAACGTGGAACTAATGAGCTTTCTACACGCTTAGTCTTTCCTTGGTTTTCGTGAAGTGGCAGGCAAAAGACAACCAACCACAACCTTAGCCTCTAAAAATTTCGGCAACCTCGCGAGACTCTTGGTCACCTATTCCCGATTTACCTGCACCACCTTATCAATCCGTCTCGGGAAAAGGACAATTGGGTGATGTCTTGTCTCCGCAACTGTTGCAGAGATTAAGCTAATCTACTGTACTTCAATTAAGCAGCAAGAGCGTAGTTATTTTCGCCATTTAAAATTTTGATGTCCCTGATTAAAGAGAGTAGCCATCATTTCTCTGCGTGCTTACACACCACCTCTACACGCTGTCAAAGCCAGTCAGCCCCGATTATGCATTATTAGAAATAATGTTATAGCAGTGCAAAGATAGTGAATTATTTTTGTTTTGATTGCGCGATTCACTAATTTTGCACCTCAAAATCATCATTTACAACAATTTTAACAATATAAAAGTTTGAATAAGTCGTCGCAACCATCTTTTATGTTGTCGATTCTCCCTATCGTAGCATTATTGACAACTCTAATTGGTATCATCATAGTAAAAGGTGCCGATACAGCACAAAGCATCAGTTATTTGATACTTCTCGGCGCTGCAATTTTTAGCTTTGCCCTATCTACAATCTTTGCTCCTCAACCTATTTCTAAAATAATTGAAGGAATAAAGAAAAGCTCCTCACAAATATTGCCAGCAATACCCATTCTAATTTTCATAGCAACAGTATCTGCCACATGGATGTTGAGTGGAGTAGTACCCACCTTAATCGACTATGGATTGAGTATTATCAATCCAAAATTCTTTTTACTTATCGCATGTGCTGTGTGTGCAGTAATTTCAGTTCTTTCGGGCAGTTCGTGGTCAACAATTGCCACAATAGGCATTGCATTTCAGGGAATTGGCAATGTAATGGGATATAGTGATGGCTGGATTGCGGGAGCAATTATATCGGGAGCATACTTTGGCGACAAAGTTTCTCCTCTATCCGACACCACCGTACTCGCCTCATCATCGTGTAAAGTCAACCTTTTTACTCATATAAAATATCTTATGCTCACATCTACTCCAGCCATGATTATTGCCCTATTAGTCTATGCTGGTGTAGGATTTTTCTCCAATACAAACGAGGCTTCGCAATCTTTTGACATCATCATAGCACTCAACAATTCGTTCAACATTACCCCTTGGGTTCTCGCCATACCTATCATTACTGGCATTCTCATTGCAATGCGTATAAAAACATACATCACGCTTGCTGTTAGTTCTCTACTTGGACTTATTGGCATCTTTGTTTTTCAACCTCAAATTATCGAAATGCTTGGTTATACTACTACATGGAACGATATATGCATAATGTGTAGCGATGTATTATTTACCGAAACTACAATTTCTACTGGCAACGAACTACTTGACTCACTTGTTAGCACTGGAGGTATTGCTAGGATGATGCCGACCATATACCTCGTGCTTTGCGCCATGACTTTTGGAGGCATATTAATAGGCACAGGCATGCTTGGCACTATTACGAAAGCGTTTACAACTAAAATACACTCTCTACGACAAACTGTTTCTGCTACAGTTGGTAGTGGATTATTCATCAATTGCTGTACTGGCGACCAATATCTCTCAATATTATTATGTGGAAATCTTTTCCGAAACTTGTATAAGAAAAACAGACTTGAGCCACGACTTCTAAGCCGTTCACTCGAAGACTCCATCTCTGTTACATCAGTATTAATTCCATGGAACTCTTGTGGGGTTACCCAATCAACAGTATTAGGTGTTGCTACATTAACTTATCTCCCCTACTGTATCTTCAATATCGCGAGCCCACTCTTATCTTTATTTTTTGCATGGACTGGTTGGAAAATTAGGAGATTAAAAAATTAATGTGTAACTTTGAGATTAAATACATAATCTCATAACCATGAATCGACGTGATATGCTAAAAGTTGCCGGCACTGCTATTGCTGGAGCAACATTATTGGGAAATGAAGTTTTTGCTACAGAGACGGCAAATACTCCTCAAAAAACAAAGAAAAAAGCATTAATCATCGGAGCTCACCCCGATGATCCCGAAGGCAATGCTGGTGGAATTATGATTCTTTTGCGCCAAGCTGGATGGGATGTAGTATCGGTATATATGACCAAAGGGCAAGCAGGCATAAATGGAAAATCACACGAAGAAGCAGCTGCAATTCGCACTCAAGAAGCTATAAATGCGTGCAAAATCCTCGATGTTCGTCCCATTTTCATGACACAAATCGATGGCAATGGAGAAATTAACAAAGAACGATACGCCGAAATGCGTGAGCTCATTGACTCTGAAAAACCAGATATTGTATTTACCCATTGGCCTCTTGATTCTCATACCGACCATCGTGTGTGCTCTTCACTTGTATATGACGCGTGGCGCCGACTCGGCTACTCATTCGAATTATATTTCTTCGAAACAATGACTGGCACCCAATCCCAATACTTCCATCCCACCGACTATGTCGATATTTCATCGGTGGCAGCACAAAAGCGCAAAGCTTGTGATTGTCATATAAGCCAAAACATTGACTATCTATATAGTGATTGGCACGACCACATGGAAAAATTCCGTGGAATAGAATTCCGTTGTGACCGCGCTGAGGCATATATCCACATTCGTCGCGATAGTAGCGACATTATATTGTAAGAATCATCCCATCTAATAATTTCCAACCATGAATCGACGTGACATGTTAAAAGTTGCCGGCACTGCTATAGCTGGAGCATCTATTTTAGGGACAGAAGCATTTGCCAACGAGCCTACTCCAAACTCTTTGGGCAAAAAGAAAGCATTAATCATCGGAGCTCACCCCGATGACCCCGAACTTTGCTGTGGTGGCACAATGATTAGACTTAAACAAGCTGGGTGGGATGTTGTATCTGTATATATGACCAAAGGTGAAGCAGGCATTAAAGGTAAAACTCACGAAGAAGCTGTGGCTATTCGCACCAAAGAAGCTACCAATGCATGCAATGTTCTTGGCGTTAGACCAGTCTTTATGACTCAAATCGACGGCAATACCGAAGTCAGCAAAGAACGATATGCTGAGATGCTTAACTTGGTCGCAGCAGAAAAACCCGATATCGTATTTACCCATTGGCCTCTTGATTCTCATGCCGACCATCGAGTATGTGCTATCCTTGTCTATAATGCTTGGCGAAGACTTGACTATAGTTTTGAGTTATATTATGCCGAAGGGATGAATGGCACTCAAACAGCCTATTTCCATCCAACAGATTATGTTAACATCTCTGCTGTTGCTGAGCAAAAACGCAAGGCATGTAATTGCCACACAAGTCAAGACATGGAGCCTCTATATCAAAAATGGCACGACCCTATTGAGAAATTTCGTGGCATAGAGTTTCGTTGCGACCGAGCCGAAGCATTTATTCACTTAAGACGCGATAGTAGCGACATTCTCTAGATAAACTAAACTATCACTACAAAATAGAGGGGTGCATCATTCGCAAATGATACACCCCTCACTTCTAAACTTAAACAACTATGAAACTTATTATTCTTTGAATGAAAAGAATCCAAATTAGAAGGTGAGAACAATATTGTTTTCTTCGGCAATGCGACGCATATTAAGTATAGCATAACGCATGCGACCAAGAGCGGTATTAATGCTCACATTTGTAGCATCAGCAATCTCTTTAAAACTCATATTACGATAATAGCGCATCACAAGCACCTCACGTTGGCTATCGGGAAGAGCATCAACTATGCGTTTAACGTCGCGGTGAATTTGATCAACAACAATCTTATCTTCGATATTATCGTCGCATAAATCCTTGCGATTTAAGAAATTCACATCATCATCGTCGGCCGAAACAGTGTTCTCTGATTTCTCTTGACGATAATAGTCTATTATAAGATTATGTGCGATGCGAGTAATCCACGCCGAGAATTTACCATTTTCAGTATAACGACCTTGTTTAATAGTCATAATCGCCTTCACAAATGTTTCTTGAAAAATATCATCTGCGAGGTCACGATTTTTTACGATATGTAATATATAGGAGAATACGCGTGATTGATGACGAGAAAGAAGTGCATCAAACGCCTCATTACTACCCTTAGCATAATTTGCCACCAACTGGTCGTCGGTGAGCATTTTTAACTTTTGCATTACTAATCTTTTTTTTAATATTTAGAGTAGTGTTGTGCTATAGGCAGATATTTTTTAGGGTTAGAAATTAATTTTTATTGGTTTATCCGATGCAAAACTAACAAACCAATCTGAATTGCACAAACTTTTTCGCTATTTTTTTAGATTAATTCACATTTCTCACACAATAAAAGTAGCAAAATGCTGTACAGACATCCAAATTTTCAGCATTTTAGGTCAATTTTCGCATAAAAGTAAAAAAAGTAAAAAAAATAGAACTTTTTTAATAATAAAACAGATTCCACCTCGTTTATAATAATGTAATAACAAATTAAGCATTTTGCCTATGAAGAAAACCTCTACTCAATCTACTGTAACAATGAACGCCAAACATGAGGGCTCAAAAAACTTCGCTCCAAGCAAATCAACCATTGAGTTTATTAAACAATTTGCTCGAAGTTATCAATTCAACAACAACATGCACCCCTCTTTAGGTGGATTCATTGCTAACTAACAGAAAGTGGACCGCGTGGTCCACTTTTTTTGCATGTATACATCTAATTATAGCTTAATCAACCCCAACCGATACATTTATTATCTCACAAAGACACAAATACTTGCATAAATGAAAAAATATCACTATCTTTGCACCCGTTTTAACAACCAATTTTAATAATTACTTTTATGAATCATTACGAAACCGTTTTCATTTTGACTCCCGTTTTGTCTGATGCACAGATGAAGGAAGCGGTAGAAAAGTTCACTAAAGTGTTGACTGACAATGGCGCAACAATCGTGAACGAAGAAAATTGGGGCTTGCGCAAGCTTGCATATCCAATCCAAAAGAAATCTACCGGATTTTACACATTAGTAGAATTTGATGCTGAGCCTAAAGCACTCAAAAAACTTGAAACTGCATTCCGTCGCGATGAGCGCGTGCTCCGTTTCTTGACATTCCGTCTTGACAAGTACGCTGCTGAGTATGCTGCAAAACGTCGCAGCTTGAAAGCATCTAAAGCTAACGCACCTAAAGAAGAAGTAAAGGAGAACTAAATTATGGCACAACAATCAGAAATTCGCTATCTCACTCCACTATCAGTGGATGTTAAGAAGAAAAAATATTGCCGTTTCAAAAGAAGCGGAATCAAGTATGTAGACTACAAGGATCCTGAATTCCTTAAAAAGTTCCTCAACGAACAAGGTAAAATCCTTCCACGTCGTATCACTGGTACTTCACTTAAGTTCCAACGTCGCGTAGCTCAAGCTGTTAAGCGTGCTCGTCACTTGGCTCTTCTCCCCTACGTAACTGACTTGATGAAATAACTTTAAAAGCATTAGGAATTATGAAGATCATTCTCAAAGAAGATATTACCAATCTTGGTTATAAAGATGATGTGGTAGAAGTAAAGAGCGGTTATGGCCGTAACTACCTCATCCCCCAAGGCAAAGCTGTAATTGCTACTCCTTCAGCTCTTAAAGTTCTTGCCGAAAATCAACGTCAACGTGCTCACAAGCTCGCTAAAATCAAAGCTGACGCTGAAGCTCTTGCTGCTTCATTGGAAGGCGTAACATTCACTATCGCAACTAAAGTTAGCGCTACTGGCACTATCTTCGGTTCAGTGAACACTATCCAAGTTGCTGAAGCTCTTGAAAAACTTGGTCACAACATCAACCGCAAAGTTATCGTGCTTAAAGACACTATCAAAGAAGTGGGTAACTACACTGCAACAT
The DNA here is from genome assembly GCA_017424575.1 of Muribaculaceae bacterium. Lineage (GTDB taxonomy): Bacteria > Bacteroidota > Bacteroidia > Bacteroidales > Muribaculaceae > RGIG4079. The sequence goes on along the minus strand of JAFOYQ010000044.1, from coordinate 39,803 downwards.
TGAAACTCCACAAAGAAGTTTCTGTTGAAATCCCATTTGAAGTTGTAGCTGAATAATAAAACATTCATCATACACATCAATTAACGCCTCAACTTAATGTTGAGGCGTTTTTATATCTTATTATGTCTAATACATACAAACATAAACACGGAACACATAAACAACCAACTAAACAAAAAAACACAAGAATAATCTCACTTTGTGAAAAGCATAAAATAATTCATTATATTTGCAAGTATAACTATATATGCCATTATTATGAATTCATTTTTTAGGCTCATCAACCTCCTAATTATTGCATTTTTCACTCTTACAACTATTCAATGTTTCGCACAAACCGGTCTTTATACATATAATGGAGGATATTTTATCCAAGACGGAAAAAACTGGACCGAATACCGCCCCAATGATAAAGATGGGATATGGGCTACTTATACCCAATACAACGAGGAGGAAAATTTTTACAACATCAAGAGTTCGGTCTGTACAGTTAGCGTCCCTAAAAAAAGCAACAACAACTTCTATATATACAAAAATAACAACTGGGAAGTTATTTACTACACAAAAGAAATATACAATTATTTTGATGACAACAGCCGTCAATTATATTGTTATAAAGGAGGATACTTTGCTAAAGATGGCGATAATTGGCGAGAGTATCGCCCAAATGATAAACGTGGAATATGGGCTACTTATACCCAATACAACGAGGAGGAAAATTTTTACAACATCAAGAGTTCGGTCTGTACAGTTAGTGTCCCTAAAAAAAGTAGTAACAACTTCTATATATACAATAATAACAGTTGGGAAGTCATATATACCACCTCATCTATTTATGACATTACTGCTGAATATGACTTTAATTTCATCTACAATTACCACAAAATATCAGACAACAATAAAATGCAAGAAGTAAACTCTCCAGCGAGAGTCAGTTTTAATCGCAATGGACAAGGACAAATTTCTTGCGGAGGGAAAACCTACAAATTCACATTTTCAACAATTGCCATCTCTACATTAAAAAATAGTGATCACGAAATAGGATTTAGAATTAAACTCACTGAAGACAAATATATCCAATTTTTTGACAATTGGTGCATGATAAGCAATGAGCCCGACATCCCTTTCATGACCTTCATCGATCTTAAAAACATGCATAATATTGAAAAAGTTAAAAATCTAATTAACACAAAATCATTCTTTAAAGATTAAACATCAAAAAAATAAGCACCAACCCAATTACTTTATTTTAACATAGAACCATCTCTCATTATAAAAATTATTTGTAACTTCGTCGTAAATATTTCAATTTACCATGGAAGAATACGCAATTGCTGAATACATTAATTTCTCATTATTCTATTGGATAATTACTTCAATATACGCAATTACCATATTAAGCGTTGTCGTGGTTATACTTTCGGAAAATCGCAATCCCGTAAAATCTTTAGCTTGGGTTACTATTTTGCTATTACTCCCTGCTGCGGGGCTCGTGCTATACATATTCTTTGGTCGCAATATCAAAAACAAGCACATGATTTCACGTCGCAACCGACGACGACTTAAACGAAGTAATATCAACGTCATAACAAGTGATTTTGAAAGCAACACTTTATCAACAGAAAGTGTGCAACAAATCAATCTCACTCGTAGCCTAAAGGGTTCTTACTACTACAATCGCAATGGCATAAAAATATATACCGATGGAAAATCTAAGTTTGAGGATTTCAAAAACGATCTCAAAAACGCAAAAAAACATATCAATCTCCAATATTATATATTTGAAGACGATGCCATAGGTTCAGAAATCAAAGATATCCTCATAGCAAAAGCCCAAGAGGGGGTAAAAGTGAGAGTGATGTACGACCACGTTGGTTCATTTCAGGTAAGGAATAAATTCTTCAAAGAGATGGAGAAAGGTGGCGTAATGACTCACCCATTCTTCAAAGTATCCGTACCTCTTTTTGCTACTCGCATCAACTGGCGTAATCACCGCAAAATATGCATTATTGATGGCGAGATTGGTTATATCGGTGGCATGAACATTGCCGATAGATATATTACTGGAGGCATTTTCCCTACTTGGCGCGACACTCATATTCGGGTTTCAGGGCCCATCATTTCAGCCCTACAGTATTCATTTACTGTCGATTGGAATTTCCTAAAACCCACTCTTGCTCAGGAAGATATGGTTGCGAGCCAACCTCCTATTAACGACACCGAAAACATTGGAATGCAACTACTTACCAGTGGACCTACAAGTCAATGGAATAATATCGCAATGGTATATCTCAAAGCTATCTCCAATGCAAAACATAGTATCCTCATTCAAACACCATATTTTCTTCCCACCGAAAGCCTATTGAAAGCCCTACAAAGTGCTGCACTTGCCAACATAAAAGTGCGCATTATGATACCTCGAAATAGCGACTCTAAGATTCTAAAATATGCATCTTACTCATATATTACCGAGTGTCTAAAATCGGGCATAAAATTTCATTTATATGACGCCGGCATGCTTCATAGCAAAACAATAATTATTGATGATGAACTTTCATCAGTTGGCTCTACTAATTTCGATTTTAGAAGTTTTGAGCACAACTTTGAGTGTAGCCTATTTATATACTCACATAAGACCAATGCTCAAATGAGAGAAATATTCAACGACGACATCAAGCATTGCACAACATTAAATATAAACACATGGCGAAAAAGACCAATATTACAAAAAGCATTGGAGTCTATCACTCGCCTTTTAAGTCCTATATTATAAGCACTTCCAAATCTGGCTACTCTTTCCCATTGAAAAAATAGAACAATTTCCACAAAATTAAGTACCAAAAAGATTGTTGATTCAAAAAAAAACACTAAATTTGTAGAAATTTGAATGTGAATGGCCAACGATCTTAAGCATATTCTTGAGCGACTTCGTGGGAAACTTGATTTACTCACCCAACGATATGCTACATTGCTACAAGAAAAGCAGGCTATCGAAGAGCGTAATAACGAACTTATTACACTCACTCAGAAGCAACAGCAAGAGATTAATAGGCTTCAACAAGAGGTTGAATACCTCAAAGTTGTTACAACACTCAATCCCACACACAAAGATGTGGAAGAAAGTAGAGCATTCCTTTCAAAATTAGTGCGGGAAATTGACAAATGCATCGCTGAATTAAACGGATAATACAACGATGGATAACAAAAAACAAATAGAAGTTCGCTTAGCAAACTGTAAGCCCATCCCCTTCATGATTAATGAAGATGAAGAGGAGATTGCAATCAAAGCACAAGAAGATGTTACTCACATCTGGAAAGTGTGGAGAGAACGCTATAGCAAAGAGAAGTCATCTTTTGAAGTTATGGCAATGGTAGCATTCCAATATGCTCGCTTATACTACACAAAAGATGCACACGAATCAAATACCATTGAATTGCTTGACAATTTTGAAAAAGAACTTGATTCGTTGTTACTTAAGACCGAATAACATTAGCATTTTTGCTTTATTATTTGATATTAAGACATTTATATTTGATAAAGAATTTACCTGCACTCTTAATTGCTTCGGCAATTAATGGGTGCTTTTTATATTAACTAATTTAAAACAATTTAAGAATATGGACATTATAATTTATCTTATTATTGGTGTTGCAGCACTCGCAGTGGGAGTTATTGCCACTGTAGTTGTGCAAAAAGCCTTTGCTAAAAGCAGAGCTAAAGCCATTATTGACGAAGCTACTTCAGAGGCCGAAAACATCAAAAAAACAAAAATCCTTGAGGCTCGCGAAGAGGAATTAAAAATTAAAGCCGAAGCTGAAAAACAAGCCAACAATCGCATGGCTAAAATTCAACAAACTGAGGCTAAAATGAAGCAACGCGAACTTCAACTCAATCAACAACAAAGTGAAAATCAACGCCAACGCAATGATATAGAAGCAACTAAAGCTAATCTTGAAGCGCAATTCTCTATCGTTGAAAGCAAGAAAGAGGAACTTGACAAGCTTAAACGCACTGCTCAAGAAGAACTCGAACACATCTCAGGCCTTTCATCAGAAGAAGCTAAAGAAAAACTCATCGAATCGCTTAAAGATGAGGCTAAAACTGCCGCTGCATCTTACATCAACGACATCATGGACGAAGCTAAGATGACTGCAAACAAAGAGGCTAAACGCATCGTAGTTCAATCTATTCAACGCGTTGCGACTGAGACTGCTATCGAAAATTCAGTAACAGTATTCCACATCGATTCTGACGAAATTAAAGGTCGCATCATTGGTCGTGAAGGTCGCAACATTCGCGCTCTTGAAGCTGCTACTGGTATTGAGATTATCGTTGACGACACCCCCGAAGCTATCGTGCTTTCAGGCTTTGACCCAGTACGTCGCGAAACAGCTCGTCTTGCTCTTCACCAACTCGTTGCTGATGGTCGTATCCACCCTGCACGCATTGAAGAAGTTGTGGCAAAAGTGCGCAAACAACTTGAAGAAGAAATCATCGAAACAGGTAAACGCACAGCGATTGACCTTGGTATCCATGGCCTCCACCCCGATTTGATTCGCCTTGTTGGTAAAATGAAATATCGTTCAAGTTATGGTCAAAATCTATTGCAACACGCTCGTGAAACTGCAAACCTTTGTGCTATCATGGCATCAGAACTTGGCCTCAACCCCAAAAAGGCTCGCCGTGCAGGTTTGCTCCACGATATAGGTAAAGTGCCCGACGAAGATCCTGAATTACCACACGCAATTTTGGGTATGAAACTTGCCGAAAAGTATAAAGAAAAACCTGAAATTTGCAATGCAATTGGTGCTCACCACGATGAGATTGAGCAAACTACACTCCTTGCGCCTATCGTACAAGTGTGTGATGCCATCTCTGGTGCTCGTCCTGGTGCTCGTCGCGAAATCGTTGAAGCATATATCAAACGTCTCAATGACCTTGAACAACTTGCTCTTTCATATCCTGGCGTTATCAAAACTTATGCTATTCAAGCAGGTCGTGAATTGCGCGTAATCGTAGGTGCCGACAAGATTGACGATGTTGAAACAGAAAAACTATCGGCTGAAATCGCTAAACGCATTCAAGACGAATTGGTATATCCTGGACAAGTAAAAATCACTGTTATTCGTGAAACTCGTGCCGTAAGTTTTGCAAAATAATATCACGCTAAATCATGGCAAACGACATTATTAACGATAACAATGCCACACCAACTGCCGACGAGAACAAAGTAACGCAAGAGCGCAAATGTCCTCGTGGTAAACTTCATTGCTACAACTGGCTTGAAGATGTGCCTGGTGGGTTTGCCGACTTTGATATCGTAGAGGTGCAATTCAAAAACACTCGCAAGGGTTTCTATAAAAATAGCACCAATATACCTCTCGAAATTGGCGACATGGTGGCTGTTGAAGCGAGCCCAGGTCATGATATTGGTCAAGTAACACTCATTGGAGAACTCGTAAAACTCCAAATGAAAAAAGCCAATATCAAGCCTGATACTGAAATTAAACGCATTTTCCGTAAGGCAAAGCAAAGCGACCTTGAAAAATATGAGGAAGCAAAAGCCAAAGAAAATGACACAATGATACGCTCACGCAAAATTGCCGAAGCCCTCAATCTCAACATGAAAATTGGTGACGTTGAGTATCAAGGCGATGGCAACAAAGCAATATTCTACTACATCGCCGACGAACGCGTTGACTTCCGACAACTCATCAAAGATCTCGCCGAAGCATTTCGCGTGAGAATTGAGATGAAACAAATCGGGGCACGTCAAGAAGCTGGTCGCATTGGTGGTATAGGTCCATGTGGTCGCCCACTGTGCTGTTCAAGTTGGATGACAAACTTCGTATCGGTAGCTACAAGTGCTGCTCGATATCAAGACATCTCAATGAATCCACAAAAACTTGCTGGACAATGTGCAAAGCTCAAATGCTGTCTAAACTTTGAGGTTGACGCTTATGCCGAAGCAGTTAAGCACTTGCCTGGCAAAGATGTACGTCTCGAAACAGCCGATGCTACTTATTTCCATTTCAAAACAGATATTTTCAAACGCTCTATTACATACTCTACCGACAAGTCAATCCCAGCCAACTTGGTTACAATTGACGCACAACGCGCGTTTGAGATTATCGCAATGAACAAAAATGGCGAAAAACCATTGAAATTGCAACGCGAAGGCGATGAAGAGCCAAAGGCTCAAGTAAAAGAATTTGGCGACATCGTTGGTCAAGATAGTCTTACACGTTTCGACAACAAGAAAAAGAAGAAACGCAAAGGTGGCAATCGTGAACATCATAATGAAGGACAACCCAATTCACAAGGTCGTCCTGAAGGTACTCGAAACAACCACAACAATGGCGACCTACGACGAAAAAATAATCGCAATCGCAACGGAGAACGTAAAGAGAGAAACAATGAAGAGAAACCCAATAATTAGGTTTTGCTACATCACAATCATATTATTGTGCTTGGGTGCTTGTGCACCTGGGCACAATGATTATAGCCACTTTTTTAACATCGAACCCGAAGGTTGGACCTATGGCGACACTCTAAATTTTGATCCAGAGATTCAAGACTCTGTAGCAACTGGTCGTTTAGATATCGCTATTCGCCACTCAAATGCTTATGCTTATAGCAATCTATGGCTCGAGATTCGACACTTTAATGGCGATACTACTCGCATTGACACTGTCAACATTGAAATGTCTGACATATATGGTCGCTGGCATGGCAATGGTCTTGGCACAAGTTTCCAATACGAGTTACCCGTTTCACACAAAATCTCTTTATATAAAGACAAACCTATTTCAATCAACCACATTATGCGAGTTGACCGTCTTGAAGGGATTGAACAGATAGGACTACTTTTTACCGAAAAGAAATGACACAAAAGTTTGACAGCCTCATCTTTGATATGGACGGCACTCTATGGGATGCTGTAGACTCATATTGCAAAATTTGGAATGTAACTTTTGAGCAAATGGGCTTATCGCAAACCGTATCACGTCAAGAGTTATTGGAGTGTATGGGTAAGCCAATCAACGAAATATTCAAAAAAATTGTCATTGAGGATATTGACGAAAATAAATATTTGGCACTTCTTGATAGAAACGAAAGCGAATTGATGCCTAAACTCGGAGGCGTTCTTTACAATGGCGTTGCCGAAGGGATTAAACTACTATCGTCTCGCTACAAATTGTTTATGGTTAGCAACTGTGGCGCTGATGGCCTTAAAAATTTCCTCAAATTTACCAAGTTAGAACCATATTTCATCGATACACTTGCTTACGGAGAAAACAACCTCCCAAAAGCAGAAAATATCAAATTGATAATATCGCGCAACAACCTCTCCAATCCAGCGTACGTTGGCGACACCCAAGGAGATTGTAACGCAGCTCATGCAGCAGGTGTGCCTATGATTTTTGCACAATATGGATTTGGCAAATGCGAAGATGCTGAGTATAAAATAGACTCATTCCCTCAACTTTTTGATGTCTTATATAATCAAAACTAACTCAAAGAACACATTATATATGGAACAATTTTTGCAAATTCCATCAATTGAATCTAAAAATAGAATTAGCAACATACAGCAGTTACTCATCAATCAATGCATTGATGCCGCGCTTGTTAGCGACAACGCTAACAAATTCTATCTCTCAGGGCGAGTGTTTAACGGATACGTTTTCATTCCTGCTCAAGGTGATGCTATTTTCTTTGTTCGCCGTCCTGTAGAGCTCTCGGGCGACAATATTGTTTATATAAACAAACCAGAGAATATAGCAGACACACTCCTACAAAAAGGTATTGACTTTCCTCTGTCATTAGGCATGGAACTCGACCTTATGCCTTATGCTATGGTACAACGAATTTGCAAAATATTTCCTAATGCCAACATCTCTAACCTTTCGAGCATAATGCGCCAAGTGAGATCGGTAAAAAGTGAATATGAGATTGAACTGCTAAAACTTTCGGGCAAAAAACATGCTGCTACATATAGTCAAATTCCTAATCTTTATCGCCCCAATATGACCGACCTTGAATTCCAAGTAGAGATTGAACGCACATCTCGCCTTGAAGGATGTCTCGGCCAGTTTCGTATCAGTGGCGACTCTATGGAGATTTATATGGGCAACTTGATATGTGGTGAAAATGCCGATGCTCCCTCTCCTTATGATTTTGCAATGGGTGGAGCTGGTATGCATCCATCGCTACCCGTTGGTTGTAACGGAACTACAATCACACCAGGCATGGCCATTATGGTTGACCTTAATGGCAATTACACTGGTTACACCACCGATATGTCGCGAGTTTTTTCAGTAGGAACTCTTGACGGGCTTTCAACAAAGGCTCACGAATGTTCACGACGCATCTGTCGAGAACTTTCATTAATGGGCACACCTGGAGTAGAAGCAAAAGCATTATACAATAGAGCAATTGAAATAGTCAATGAAGAAGGACTTGCAGATTTATTTATGGGACATCGTCAAAAAGCAAGTTTTATAGGCCATGGCGTGGGGATTGAAATCAACGAATCACCTGTTATTGCTCCACGTAGTCGCGATATTCTTGCTGTGGGCAATGTTATTGCACTTGAACCTAAATTTGTTATTCCTGGGATAGGAGCAGTTGGCATTGAGAATACCTATGTAGTTACAGAACAAGGCATGGTGTCAATTACTCTTGCCCCCGAAGAAATCATTAGTCTTGATTAATTATCAATATATGCACCCAATAGCCACAAAAATTGACAAACCTATATTTCACCTTGTAGGTGAAGTTGCTGATAGTCTCAACCGCGATTGTTACACCGTGGGAGGATATGTGCGCGATTTATTTCTCAATCGTCCCTCTAAAGATATCGACTTTGTAACCGTAGGCAGTGGTATAGAGGTAGCACAAGGCACTGCCAAAGCATTGGGCAAAAAGGCTCATCTCAACGTATTTCAAAACTTTGGCACTGCACAGGTAAAATGCCGTGATATGGAATTAGAATTTGTGGGCGCACGTCGCGAATCATATCGTCGCGACTCTCGCAAGCCAATCGTAGAAGACGGCACATTAGAAGATGATATTTCGCGACGCGACTTCACTATCAACGCAATGGCATTGTGCGTCAATGCTAATCGTTTTGGCGAGTTGATTGACTTTTATGATGGTGTGGGCGATCTTGAACGCAAACTCATTCGCACACCACTCGACCCCGATATAACATTTAGCGATGACCCTTTGCGAATGATGCGCGCAATTCGTTTTGCAACTCAACTCAATTTTACAATATATCCCGAAACTCTTGATGCCATTACTCGCAATGCAAGTCGCATCTCTATAATTTCAAAAGAGCGTGTAGCCGATGAACTAATGAAGGTCATGGCATCGCCTCGTCCATCGATTGGCTGGCATCTACTAAAAAAGACCGGGCTTTTGAAACTGATTTTCCCACAACTTGCTGCTATGGTAGGTGTGGATGTTGTAAATGGTCGTGGGCATAAAGACAACTTTTTCCACACAATGGAGGTGCTCGACAAAGTGGCTCAGAAAAGCGACAATGTGTGGTTGCGTTGGGGAGCCTTGATGCATGATATTGGCAAGCCTCGCACCAAGCAATGGGACGACAAAATAGGGTGGACATTCCACAACCACAATTTCATTGGAGCAAAGATGATTCCTCGCATATTTCGCGATATGAAACTCCCTCTAAATGAGAAGATGAAATATGTGCAAAAATTAGTGGAGTTACACATGCGTCCTATCGCCTTGGTTGAAGACATTGTTACCGACTCGGCTGTGCGACGCCTACTCTTTGACGCTGGCGATGACATTGAAGATTTAATGACTCTATGTGAGGCAGATATTACATCTAAAAACGAAGAGAAGGTAAAACGATTCCTCGACAATTTCATCCTCGTTCGCCAAAAAATGAAAGAACTTGAAGAACGTGACCGTATTCGCAACTTCCAACCCCCAGTTGACGGCGATGAGATAATGAAACTGTTCCAACTTCCACCATGTCGTGAAGTTGGCGAATTAAAAGCCAAAATCAAAGATGCTATTCTCGACGGCATCATTCCCAACGAGCGTGAAGCAGCATATAACTATATGCTCACCACAGCCAAAGAGATGGGATTAGAACCAAAAGAATAATCCTACGTTTATATACAATATAAACAAAACCTATTGCAAAAATGCAGTAGGTTTTTTGTTTTTTATTTGGTTGAAATCGGAATTGTTAGTAAATTTGAGTTTTATATTACATGGCTATGATTAATATGAAACGAACATATATTTTTGCTTTGACCTTATCAATTGCGATAAGTGCCTTTTCAATTACCCTTAACGATGCTAAGGCATTGTATAATAACGGAGAATATGAGAAAGCGCTACAAGCATTCAAAGAGTTACTTGTCAAGAACTCTAAGTCGGCAAAAGATGCAAATCTCAACAACTATGCAGGATTGTGTCTTTATAACTTAGGCGAATATGACCAATCAATCCCCTATTTCACTATTGCCGAATCTAAATCAATCCCCGACGCATCTAAGCATTTGGCAATGATAGCCTTTAACAACTACGAATTTGAAGATGCTCTTGATTATATTGAAACTTATCAAGAATCACTTGCCAAGGCAAAAAAAGAGGTGCCACAAGAATTTGAATCATTCATTAGTCGTGCTGTCAATGCACAAAACATGCTCGACCGAGTGGAAAATATTCAAATCATTGATAGCATTAATGTTGATGCCGAAACATTCTTCAAATTCTACAAATTTTCTCGTGAATGTGGTTCACTAAATTCATCCGACATTCTTCCCAAAGAATTTGAAGCAGTTCCATATAGTGTTGTTTATCAACCCGAGAGCAAAGCTCAAATGTTATGGGCTACTTTTAATGCCGATAGTGTAGAAACGCTCGTAGCATCATCAATATTGTCAGATGACACATGGGAACAGCCACAAGAACTTGATGAAGCAATCAATACTGGCAACTCAAACTATCCTTATATGATGCCCGACGGTATCACACTATATTTTGCAAATGATGGGGAAAATTCAATTGGTGGATATGATATATTCTTCTCGCGCAAAGACGAAGATGGATTCCTACAACCTCAAAACATGGGTATGCCCTATAATTCTCTCCACAATGACTATATGCTCGTTATCGACGAAATGACTGGACTCGGATGGTGGGCTACCGACCGCAATCAAATTGATGAGCAAGTAACTATCTACACCTTCATTCCTAACGAGATTCGTGTAAACTACCCTACCGAAACTCCTAATCTCATTAATTTGGCAAAAGTAAATGCTATTAGCGACACATGGGTTGAAGATCGAGACTATACCAAAATTTTGAACAAACTCAATGATATAGAAAATTTTGAGACACAAAATCATGCAAATCAATTTTCATTAACTCTCCCTAACGGGAAAGTTTATACATCTATATCCGATTTCAAAAATGAAGAGGCTGTTCAAGCAATGCAAGAGTACCTTGATGAATTAGACACACTCAACAATCTCATTCAACAAGTGTCTCAATTACGCATTGACTATTCAAATGGACTTAAAGAAATTGCCCCCGAAATTAAAGTCTTGGAACAAAAAATACTCACACAACGCTCATCGCTTATTCGATTGAGAAATATGGTTGTGAGTCTTGAATGCAAATAACACTGAATATTAACCAATAAAATCATATTTATTATGGAAATTACAATCTTATTACTTTTAGGTGCAGCATTTGTATTCCTATGCATCTTTTTCTACTATGTGCCATTCTTCCTTTGGATTTCGGCACAAGTGAGTGGTGTGCGCATTTCATTGATTCAATTGTTTTTAATGCGCATTCGTCAAGTGCCCGCATCGGTTATTGTACGTGCTATGATTGAAGCTCACAAAGCAGGTTTGCAAGACGTTACTCGCGACGACCTCGAAGCACACTTCCTTGCTGGAGGTAATGTAGAAATGGTTGTTCACGCTCTCGTTTCGGCATCTAAAGCCAATATCGACCTCGGATTCAAAATGGCCACAGCTATCGACCTTGCTGGTCGCGATGTATTCCAAGCCGTACAAATGTCGGTTAATCCTAAAGTCATTGACACTCCTCCTGTTACAGCAGTAGCAAAAGATGGTATTCAACTCATTGCTAAGGCTCGTGTAACAGTGCGTGCCAACATTCGCCAACTCGTGGGTGGTGCTGGTGAAGATACAGTACTTGCTCGTGTAGGTGAAGGCATCGTTTCATCTATCGGTTCTTCAGTTAGCCATAAAGAGGTACTCGAAAATCCCGATTCTATCTCTAAAGTTGTATTGCGCAAAGGTCTTGACTCGGGCACTGCATTTGAAATCCTATCTATTGACATTGCCGATATTGATATAGGTAAAAACATTGGTGCTGCTCTACAAATCGACCAAGCTCAAGCCGACAAAAACATTGCTCAAGCCAAAGCTGAAGAACGCCGTGCAATGGCTATTGCTCTCGAGCAAGAGATGAAAGCAAAAGCTCAAGAAGCCCGCGCTCACGTTATTGAAGCTGAAGCCGAACTTCCACGCGCTATGGCCGAAGCATTTATCAATGGCAACCTCGGCATCATGGATTACTATCGCATGAAAAACATGGAAGCCGACACTACTATGCGTGAAACAATCGCTCGCCCAGTAGCATCAAATTCTACTCAAAATAAATAACAATATTGTCCCTCGTCCTCTATCTATGGAGTGAGGGACATCTTATTTTTACTAATTCTCCAATCTTTTAGAAATGATATCGTTTGTAATAGCACTTATAGTATTAATTGGTGGATATTTCATATATGGTGCAATTGTTGAGAAAATTTTTGGCACCGATTCCACTCGCAAAACACCAGCTTATACAATGCGTGATGATGTGGATTATATGCCATTACCCACATGGAAAGTATTCCTAATTCAATTCCTCAACATTGCTGGCCTGGGTCCTATTTTTGGCGCAATTATGGGCGTGATGTTTGGTCCTGCTGCTTTTATATGGATTGTTGTTGGAACTATCTTTGCAGGAGCTGTTCACGATTTCATTTCAGGAGCTATTTCACTTCGCGCACGTGGCATGTCATTGCCTGAGATTGTAGGTAATGAGTTAGGCTCAGGAATCAAACAAGTAATGCGTGTGTTCTCACTCTTATTAATGATCTTAGTGGGAGCTGTTTTCGTTAGCCAACCAGCCGACCTCATTGCTAGCATGACTCCCGAGTCGCTCGACCGTATCTTCTGGGTTGTAGTCATTTTTGTTTACTACATGCTTGCCACTGTACTACCTATCGACAAACTCATCGGCAATTTCTACCCAATATTTGGGTTTGCTTTGCTATTTATGGCTGTCGGCATTCTTGGTGTAATAATTTTTGGAGACTATACTTTGAATATTGATTTTACTCAAGGATTGCAAAGTCATCATCCCAAAGGGCTCCCTATTTTCCCAATGATGTTTGTATCAATTGCATGTGGTGCAATATCAGGATTCCATGCCACACAATCACCTATGATGGCACGATGCCTTAAAAATGAAAAATTGGCTCGCCCTATATTCTACGGAGCGATGGTTGCAGAAGGTATTGTTGCATTAATCTGGGCAGCGGCGGCTATTGCATTTACTGGTGGGTATGAACAATTAGCTTCATACATGGCCGAGCACAACAATAGTGCCGGTGTTTTGGTTAACGACATTTCAATGTCATGGTTAGGCACTTTTGGTGGCATTTTGGCTTTATTTGGGGTTGTTGCAGCACCAATCACTTCGGGCGATACAGCATTGCGTAGCGCACGACTTATTGCTGCCGACTTCCTTCATTACAACCAATCAAGCATCGCCAAACGCCTAATAATCTCTGTTCCTATTTTTGCTGCGGCATTTGGCATAATGATGATAGACTTCTCTGTACTGTGGCGTTATTTTGCATGGTGCAACCAGACTCTTGCCGTGTTTACACTTTGGGCAATAACCGTATATCTTGCTCGACACAAAAAAGCCTACATCATCACCCTCATTCCAGCAATGTTTATGACTGTGGTGAGTGTGTCATATATCTTATTTGCCCCTACTCCCGAAGGCTTCGGATTAAGTTATCCTATTGCCGTAGGTTCAGGCATAACTGTTGCAATAGTGCTTCTTGGCCTATTTTTCAACTACATAAATCGCATCAACAACGGCAAATTAAAACGCGAATTTGATTACTAATGGATTTTCTTGCCACAATAGGCGATAGCGAGTTATATAACTTTCACTCGCACACACAATTTTGCGACGGACGGGCATCGATGGAGATGTTCGCCCGCGAAGTTGTAGCACAAGGATTTACCCATTATGGTTTTTCTCCTCATTCACCCATTCCCATTGAGTCATCATGCAACATGCTCAAAATCGATGTGCCAGTTTATCTCGAAGAGGTCAATCGCATCAAAAAACTATATGGTGACAAAGCAAAATTCTATGCCTCAATGGAAATCGATTACCTTGGCAAAGAATGGGGACCCTCGCATGAGTTTTTCCAAGAGTTATCACTCGACTATCGCATAGGTTCGGTTCATTTTATTCCATCTCAATCGGGCGAAATGATTGACATCGACGGCAGTCATGAAAATTTTGACATCAAAATGGAACGCTACTTTGCTGGCGACATTCGTTATGTGGTAGAAACTTTCTATAAGCAATCAATCGAAATGGTCAACGGCGGAGGATTTGACCTCATTGGGCATTTCGACAAAATAGGCAACAATGCCTCACACTATTGCCCCGGAATTGAAGATGAAACATGGTATCAAGCACTCGTAAGCGAACTAATTGAAGCCATCATCGCAAAAAAACTAACGATAGAAATCAACACTAAAGCATGGGATAAGCATAGCCGTTTCTTCCCTCACACACGCTATTGGAAACGTCTCATCGATGCCCAAGCACCCATCATCATCAACTCCGACGCCCACTACCCCCACCTCATAAACGCTAATAGAGATGAGGCTATAATGCAATTGAATAACACGCATTAATATAGCCTAATTATTTCGTAGTAAATTTACACTTGGGATAACGGGAGCAACCAATAAAAGAGCCATATTTCCCATACCTTTGAACTAATTCAGCTCCGCAATAAGGACAAATTCCAGCTGCGATTTGAGCATTCCGACTTAATACCTTTTGCTGAACAACATATTTATGTTTATTGCGAACAGTTTTATCTATAACATTTGCTTTAGATATCAAGTTACAAATTTCTTGCACTTGCTCTTCTGAGAAAATTGCTTCATTATAAGATTTTATAACATTTATAACATCTCGAATATATATAACTTTAGTGTATTCATCTACTGCTACATACAATGTTGCTGTAGATGAAAATGCTATAATTGAAATACATCTTAACTGTGCATAATTTGGCAATACTGATTTGAGAGCATATAAATGAGCTTTATTTTGCCTAATTGGATTAGGCATTGAATATTTATTTCCCCAAATATTTTGCGTCCATTTATCACTTTTGTAACTCCCAGAAATAATTCCTTTATAATTTTTAGTCTCAATAACAAATATCCCAAATTTTGACACAACAATATGGTCAATTTGAGAAGTCCCTTGACCATGCTCAATATATACATCATTGAATATAGAGTACATATTTTTATCTAAAAAACGCAATATTGAAATTAGCGTTTTTTCACCTATTAGCCCTTTTATCTTAGCATGATTAACTGCAAGATAAAATAACCCTACAAATAATATAATCGCGATTATAGCACTAAGGACACTCATCTCCTATAAATCATTCCCAATCCTCTTTTTCTTCATCCTCCTCATCATAATCGTAGTCGAGGTCGTCATCGGTTGTGTATTGTGGTGGTTCGTTATCGAAGTCACTACAACGGCAGATGCCATCATCACATCTCCCACAAGTACATTCAAGATAATCGTTCAACTCGTCCATATCAATCATAGCACGAAAAATATCCAATTTCTTATTTTAAGTTATTAGTTTAATACACTGCCACTTGCGATGTTGCAAGAGAGTGCATTGCTTTAGGCACTGAGGCTTGGATTTCGTTGATGATTGCTGAGAGGATTGTGTTGCGAATGAAGTTTTTATTTGTTGCTACCACAAGGTGTCGCGTAGGAACAGGGATAGCAAATGGACGCACAAGTTCTTTTTGACTTTCGCTCAACTGTTGCTCAGCCATCCATGGGATAAATGTCACACCGCAGCCACTTTCGACCATGCGCATAAAAGTTTCGATGCTTCCAAGGCTATAAGTCATCTGACTATCTTGCGCCGACTTGATTTGGCAATATTTCACCATTTGGTCACGGAAACAATGTCCTTCATCTAATAGCCATAATTGATGATTTTGCAAGTCGCTACTTTTCACAAGTTGTTTTTCATACAATGGACATGACTTTGACACGTATGCCATATACTGCTCATAGAATAGATGCGAGATATTGTATTCTTCCAAATCTTCTATATCGGCCAACACTCCGGCATCTATATCACCATTGAGTAACGCTCGTTTTATCTCATGCGTTTTCAACTCGGCAATACGTAGTTCCAATTTAGGATATTTTTTCATCAACACCGAGATAAATCGTGGCAAAAGATATGGTGCAATAGTTGGCAAAATACCCAACGTAAATTTACCAGCCACCTCTTGTTTTTGCTCTTGCACAATATTTTTTATATGTTCGGCTTGAACAAGTGCCTCTTTTGCTTGTTTAATTACTAAAAGCCCAGCAGCAGTGGGTGCAATAGGTTGCTGACTACGGTCGAAAATTTTCACATCAAGTTCATCTTCGAGTTTTTGAATCATAGCACTCAATGTGGGTTGGGTTACATTACAATGCTCTGCCGCCTTTGTAAAATGACGGAATTTTTCAAGAGCCACAATATATTCAAACTGTTGTAAAGTCATAATTTACAGTCTTTTATATGCAATTATAAATTTTATCTATAGTGCAATAGTTTTCATCGGTTGGTCATTGTCAGATACCGATATACCTTTGCAGTACAAAGAAAAGAAAAAATATTAACAACTCAAAAAATATGAATATGAAAACTTTAGACTATCTCCACATGAATGAAAATAATGCAAATGCTGTTGCTAACGTATTGAAACAACTCCTTGCCGATTTCCAAGTTCACTATACCAATCTTCGTGGCATGCACTGGCACATCGAAGGTCGCGGATTCTTCGTGTTACACGAAAAATTTGAAAGTATGTATGACGATATGGCAAGTAAAATTGACGAAGTAGCCGAACGCATTTTAATGCTCGGTGCTACTCCCGAAAATCGTTTCAGCGAATATCTAAAAGTGGCAAAATTACCCGAAGTTACTGGCATCAACTGCAGCGACTGCGCCGTTAGTCACATTCTCGACGCATATAAATATCTCATAGGTCTCGAAAAAGAAGCCCTTACTGTTGCTGAAGAAGCTCACGATGTTGTTACTGCCGATATGCTTACAGGCTACATTGCCGAACAAGAAAAAATGGTGTGGATGCTTGTAGCGTTTAGCAAAAACAATTGTACTCGATAATTCTCTTATATCTTACTTTCATTGATACTTATTAACCACAAGATGCAATTATAAATTAGGATTAGATTAGTATTTTTTTAGTAGAAATGGGCTGCCCGTGAGGACAGCCCATTTTAATTTGTTATTTAATTAGAAAAGTAATCGGCTGTCCGAAGGACTGCTATATTGATAGCCGGGGATTGAGCATAGCGAAATCTCCAGTAAAAGAATCCTCCTAACGATAGGAACCTGAAAGGTTCACTTTTCATATCCTATTTTTGAGAATAAGTATCATCCGAATTTTGTTTATTCATATAAAAAAGCGAGCCTTTACAGGCTCGTTTCGTTTTCTTTTCCATACCAGAGATTTCGCCTCAACGAAGGCTCAATCCCTGGCTATCAAGAAAAATTCCTTCGGAATTCATCCTATTTTGTTAAACTAACTGACCATTAATTTTGTTCAATAATCTATTTTAACAATTAAAGAACTCTGTAAAGGCTTTTATTATGTAAATGTGATCGACGGTTGAAGCTGTTTCACGGGCTGAGTGCATTGCCCACATTGCAGCACCCATATCCACGCCTCGAAGATCGATTTGCGAAGTGAGGATATTGCCTAATGTTGAGCCTCCAGCCACATCACTATGGTTTACAAAATATTGACATGGCACACCTGCACGTTCACAAATGGTTTTGAACACTGCAGCCGAGTCGGCATCGGTCATATATTTACAGTTGGCATTAATCTTAATAACTGGACCTCCACCAAGTACTGGATGATTAGTTGGGTCTTGTTTTTCAACATAGTTGGGGTGTACAGCATGAGCATTATCGGCAGATACCATAAATGAACGGACGATTGCTCGCAAATAATCCTCTTCACTTCCTCCAAGACAACCATTTATGCGACGCAAAATATGTTCAAGCACGGGTGATGCTGCACCTTGTTTTGTGCCACTACCAGTTTCTTCATTATCAAATATCGCCATGATGCGAGTTTGCTTGGTGTCGTTCGATTCAAGCAATGCAGTCATTGCTGCATGTGCCATACTGAGGTCGTCAAGACGTCCCGAAGTAATAAACTCGTTATTTACGCCCACAAGGCAAGCCTTTGTGGTATCATAAAGAGATAGATCAAAGTCAATGATATCTGAAGGTCTAATCCCTAATTCTCTTGCTACGAGGCGCAACAAATATCCATCTTTTTCGACTATATTGTTGATGCACCCTATCACAGGAAGCATATCTTTTTGACGCGAAAGTGGATTACCTTCGTTTACAGCACGATTGAAATGAATTGCAAGATGAGGGATTGTCAATAATGGACGGTCAAATTTTACCAATCGAGTTTCAGGGTTCATTGGGTCGTCGGAGTGAAGCAATACTCGTCCAGCAATCGACAATGGGCGGTCAAACCATGTGTATAGAATTGGTCCGCCATACACCTCGGTGTTGAGTTTCATAATACCTCCATCGCTCACCATTTCGGGATTTGGTTTAATGCGGAAACATGGCGAATCGCTGTGAGCCGAAATAATTTTATATCCTGCAGCAGCGTCACCCTCTCCCACGACGAAACCAAAGATCGCTGAATTATTTTTTACTACATAATATCTACCTCCAGGTGTTAAATCCCATTTTTCAGCAGCATCGAGATGTTGAAATCCATTTGCCTCTAATCGTTCACGAATCGTCTTAACTGCATAGAAGTTAACCACACTGCTATCCATAAACGACATTAGGTCGTTAATATATTTCATTGAATTTTCCATGTTACAACAATTTAAGTTGATTAATATTCATTATCATCTTCATCTTGGTTGTGACGAAGATGGTTGAGTGGACGCATCACATTACAAAGAATTCTACTCCAATAACTTTCAAAATCCTCTTTAATTGCTACAAGAGCAAGAGGCATCATCTCTTGAGGAGCTTCCTTGATTGTTTCTACAAAGTTATACAACACTTGAAATAGATCGGCAAGGCTCTCTGATATACTCGCCGCAATAGGAGTGTCGGAATATTTCATATCCTCTTCAAATACTTCGAGATACATATCGTCGGCGCCCAACAATGTTTCGATATTACGACGAGCCGACTCATAATAGTCCTCATCGAGTACGCTTTCAAGATATGCATCTTCATCTTCGCTAAGTTCATCAACTCGCAAATCGTTTGCAGCAATGTATATACGAGGCAATAATCGCACCATTTCAGCAATGAATTCAACACGCTCACTTTCACGAGCATGTTCTACTGCCATACAATATTCATTACACAATGCAATAAACGCCAATGTATTGTTATTTAGTGTTGTTGATTCCATATTGATTAATTATATAGATTGTTTGCTTTTATATATTCCCACACACCTTGTGGCAATAATTCTTCCACATCTTTTCCGTTGGCTATAGAATTTCTTATTTCTGTGCTCGACACATCGGCAAGTGGTGCATCAACAAATACAACATTAGTGTCACCAATAGGGTTCAATTCATAACCTGGACGAGGATACACCACTACTCCATATTCGTTTATGATGCGTGAATAATCTTTCCATTTATCAAACAGATTCCAATTATCTCCTCCTATCACGATGTTAAACTGATATTGTGGATATTCTTGCGATAGTCTCTCCAGAGTGTTTATCGTATATGACGGACGTGGCATTGACAATTCAATATCACACACCTCTACCCCATCTATCCCATCTGTAGCAAGTTGGAGCATTGACAATCTGTGATTATCATCGAGCAACTCTTTTGACACCTTAAACGGATTTTGTGGAGAAAGTGTGAGCCACACCTCATCTAGATGCGAATGTTGGCTCAAATATTGGGCAAGCATAATGTGCCCTCGATGCACTGGGTTGAAAGAACCACCAAATATGCCCACCACTTTTTTCATTATGATAGTATTATTTCACAAACTCTTCAATTAAAGATGCTGTTTGAGCAATTGCTGTTGCCAAATCATCGTTTACCACTTGAAAATCATAATCTTTGGCAAACCCAATTTCAAATTCGGCCTTTCCTACTCGCTCAGCAATAACCTCTGCGCTATCAGTGGCACGACCTTCAAGACGTCGTTGCAACTCCTCAACACTTGGGGGCATGATAAATATGCTTCGTGCTTGGTCGCCATATAGTTTTTTCACGTTTACGCCACCTTTTACATCAATATCGAGCACTACGTTATGGCCAGCCTCACAAATGCGTGATACTTCACTTTTCAAAGTGCCATAATAACGACCAGGATACACCTCTTCATATTCTACAAATGCATCTTCGGCAATCGCCTTGCGAAAATCGGCGTCACTGAGGAAGAAATAATTCACACCATGTTGCTCACCTTCACGAGGTGAACGATTTGTTGCCGATACCGAAAATTGCATATCAATTTTTCCCTCAGCAAGAATTGCATTAATGATGGTTGACTTGCCACACCCCGAAGGTGCCGATATAATAATTATTTTACCTGCCATAGCCGTTACATTACATTAAGCACTTGTTCCTTGATTTGCTCTAGTTCATCTTTCATTCTCACCACGATTTTTTGCATCTCAGCGTGGTTACTTTTAGAACCAAGTGTATTTATTTCTCTACCCATTTCTTGTGAAATGAATCCGAGTTTTTTACCCTGACCATGAGCATCGTTCATCGTTTCTATGAAATAATTTAGATGCTGAGTGAGTCGTTGTTTCTCTTCGTTGATATCTAATTTTTCGATATAGAAAATCATCTCTTGTTCAAGACGACCTTTATCAAAATCAACCTCTTTGAGTTTTGCAAGTCCTTCCTCAATGCGAGTACGAATTTTTGCCACGCGTTCACCTTCATATTGTGGCACTTCAGCCAATCGTGCACGAATGTTCTCAATGCGTTGAGCAAAGAATTCTTCAAGTTTCTTGCCCTCTTCACGACGGAATTGCATCAATCCTTCAACAGCTTCATCAACTGCCTTAAACAATGCTTCGGTTTCCTCTTCAGTCAACGATGTTGATGTCTCGGCTTTCATAACCTCAGGCATACGCAACAATACACTATACCAATCTTCAGGCATTGGTATCAAAAGTTCTTGCGACATTTTTTCAACCTGTTGTTTATATTGTGCCATCAAAGGGATATTAAGAGTTGCAGCAGTATCGCTCACAACTGTTTCGACGTGCACACTTAAATCCACCTTGCCACGTTCGAGACGATGAGCAATGCGGTTGCGAAGTTCAAGTTCTTTTTCACGATATGCTGCTGGCACACGCGCAGTCATATCAAGTTGTTTGCTGTTGAGCGACTTTATCTCAACTGTGATTTTCTTATTAGGGATTTCGACAACCGACTTGCCAAATCCCGTCATTGATAATAGCATTATAATGGTATTTTATTAGTTTATTTTTGCAAAGTTAAGAAAATGCGTAAATTTGTAGCGAAAATATCAAAAAAAAATGGCAGTAATATTAAATATCGAAACATCTACCAATGTTTGCTCGGTTGCAGTGACAGCCGAAGGAATGATTTTAACCCACTATGAAGACTTCCAAGGTCAAAACCATGCCGCATTGTTAAGTGGCTATGTGAAAGCATGTCTCGACTATCTTCGCGACAAAGAAATGACACTCGACGCCGTGGCTGTTAGCATTGGTCCAGGAAGTTATACAGGGTTGCGCATCGGTCTTTCCGAAGCAAAAGGACTTGCATACGCCCTCAACATTCCACTTATCGGCATTGACACGTTGCAAATTATGGCAGTATCAGTGATGTTTAACCACGATGTTGACCCCGAATCTCTATTCGTGCCAATGATTGATGCACGACGTATGGAGGTTTATACTGCCGTTTACGATATGGCACTCGACACACAACTCGCCCCCACTCCACTCATTCTCGACGAGACATCTTATCGCGAGTGGCTCGACAAAGGCGAAAAAATGATATTCTTCGGAAATGGTAGCGAAAAAGCAAAAGAGTTGCTTGAATCACACCCTTGTGCACGTTTCATCGATGGCATTAATCCTCTTGCCGTGGACATGTTGGCCCTTGCCGAACGAGCATACGCACAAAAACAATTCCTCGACCTAGCCTATTCAACACCATCCTACCTCAAAGAATTTCAAGCCACAAAGCCCAAGAATTTGATATAGGATTTTTTGCACCAAATTTGTTATTAAATAAAAATCTACAATTATGATAAAGAACATTACTTCTACGATTAAATATATTGGTGTTGATGACACTACGCTCGACTTATTTGAAAGTCAGTATATCATTCCCAATGGTATTTCATATAATTCATATCTCATTATCGATGAAAAGGTGGCTATTATGGACACTGTTGATCGTCGTATGAGCGATGAATGGTGGATAAATCTTGAAGAGGCTCTCGAGGGTCGCACTCCCGATTATCTCATTGTGCACCACATGGAGCCCGACCATGCTGGCAATATTGCTACTGCAATGGAAAAATATCCCGATATGAAAATCGTGGCATCGGTTAAAGCAATCGGCATGATGCCTCAATTTTTTGAAGACATAGATTTCACAGGTCGCACTATCTCAGTTAATGAATACGAAAAACTTTCGCTCGGCTCTCACACTTTGCAATTCATCATGGCACCTATGGTGCATTGGCCCGAGGTTATGGTATCGTATGACCACACCGACAAGGTTGCATTCACTGCCGACGGATTTGGCAAATTTGGAGCATTGAGCCACGAAGAAGATTGGGCTTGCGAGGCGCGTCGCTACTACTTTAATATATGTGGCAAATATGGCATTTCGGTGCAAACTTTACTCAAAAAGCTCGCCACTCTTGAAATTAAACACATCTGCCCTCTTCATGGTCCTATCCTCAGTGAGAATCTCGAATATTATATAGGTCTATATAATACTTGGAGCAAATATGAAGTGGAAAGCGAAGGTGTGTTTATCGCTTATGCATCAATTCATGGTGGCACAAAAGCGGCTGCATTAAAATTGGCCGACATGCTCAAAGAAAAAGGGGCAAAAAAAGTTGCAATTACCGACTTATGTCGCGACGATATGGCAGAAGCCGTTGAAGACGCGTTCCGTTATGGCAAATTGGTTGTTGCAGCATCATCATACGACGGCGATGTATTCCCCCCTATGTATGATTTCTTACATCATCTTAAACTCAAAGCATACCAACGTCGTCGCGTAGCAATCATCGAAAATGGTTCGTGGGCGCCATCGGCAGGACGTGTAATGAAAGATATGCTCGGCAAAATGAAAGAACTTGATATCATCGAACCTATCGTAACGATCCGTTCAACAATGAAGCAAAGCGACCTTCCAGCAATGGGAACTCTCGCCGACGCGATATTGAAGTAAATCTATATTAATAGCAATATACAAGTAGTTGTGCCAAAACTAACATTTTTGGCGCAACTTTTTTGTAATAATTTTTAGGTTTATTAATTTTACTGCGCCATATTATTGCCCACCACATCTCTTACCTTTGCTCCATAAACAAAATAATAACACTTAAAACATTTTATTTATGGTAACTTTTATTTATATCGGTCTTTTTGTAGCAATTATCAAAGCCTTCAACGCATACGAAAAAAAATACACACGCGAAAGGTCAAATAAGTAGGATACAACACTGGAAAATCATATTTTTTTGGCATAAATAGCCCTAATTTTATTGTATTTTGTTTGCAGATTGCTCAATAATGCTTATCTTTGCGTGCAATAAAATCTAAACATTGTTTATATGTCATTTATTGCAGATCGTGTAAAAATGGATGGACTCACTTTTGATGATGTCCTCTTAATTCCAGCTTATTCGGAAGTTCTTCCTCGCTGTGTCAATCTCCAAACAAAGTTCTCACGCAACATTACGCTAAATGTGCCATTGGTATCAGCTGCCATGGACACTGTTACTGAAGCGCAATTGGCTATTGCAATTGCTCGCGAAGGTGGTATCGGTGTAATTCACAAGAACATGACTATTGCAGAACAAGCTCGTCAAGTACATGCTGTGAAACGCGCAGAGAATGGTATGATTTATGACCCAGTTACTATCAAATGTGGTAGCACTGTTGCTGATGCACTCAACATGATGAAAGAATATCATATTGGTGGTATTCCTGTGGTTGACGACAACAATAAGCTCGTGGGTATCGTAACAAATCGCGACTTGCGCTTCGAACACGACGTAAATCGTCTAATCGATGATGTTATGACATCAGAAAACATTGTTACAACTACTCAATCTACTAATCTTGAAGAAGCAGCTGAAATCCTTCAACAACATAAAATTGAAAAACTCCCAGTAGTTGACGGCGAAAACCACTTGATTGGTCTCGTAACATACAAAGATATCACTAAAGCTAAAGATAAGCCAAATGCTTGTAAAGATTCACTCGGTCGCCTTCGTGTAGCTGCTGGTGTAGGTGTCACTGGCGACAGCATGGACCGCGTAGATGCTCTTGTTGATGCAGGTGTTGACGCTATCGTAATTGACACTGCACATGGCCACACAAAAGGTGTTGTAGGTGTATTGAAAGCAATCAAAGAAAAATATCCACATATAGACGTTGTCGTTGGTAACATTGCAACTGGAGAAGCTGCTAAATATCTCGTTGAAAATGGCGCAGATGGTGTAAAAGTGGGTATCGGTCCAGGTTCTATTTGTACAACTCGCGTAATCGCTGGTGTAGGCGTTCCTCAATTGAGCGCAGTTTATGATGTAGCAAAAGCACTTGAAGGCACAGGAGTTCCGTTGATTGCCGATGGTGGTATCCGCTATTCAGGCGATATTGTTAAAGCTCTTGCAGCTGGTGCTTATTCAGTAATGCTCGGTGGTATGCTTGCTGGTGTTGAAGAATCTCCAGGTAGCACAATCATCTACAATGGTCGTAAGTTCAAAGCTTATCGCGGCATGGGGTCACTTGAAGCTATGGAAAAAGGCTCAAAAGACCGCTATTTCCAAGCAAACGAAAGCGATGCTAAAAAACTCGTTCCCGAGGGTATCGCAGCTCGCGTTCCTTACAAAGGGTTGCTCTACGAGGTAGTGTACCAAATGTTAGGAGGTCTCCGTGCAGGTATGGGCTACTGTGGTGCTGAAAATATTGAAAAACTTCACTCTGCAAAATTTACTCGCATCACTAATGCTGGTGTTGCTGAAAGCCACCCTCACGATGTTGCAATTACAAGTGAAGCTCCTAACTACAGCACTCCACAATAATGAACTGATTAAAAAGCCTTAACTAAACAATTCACAAATATTTAGAAAAGTTTTGGCAAAATAATCTTAAATACACTATAGAGATATAATAAAACCACAATTGGTTGCGTTATATCTCTATATATTTTATGTAATAATGTAATCGCAACACTGTTGCATCTTAACAATAAACTAATAAACAATGAACAAACGTTTTGCATCATTAGCACTCATTGCCGCTACAATCTTTTGCGCATCTGCAAAAAATGACGACCCTGTATTGATGAAAGTCAATGGTAAAGATGTAAAGATGAGTGAATTTGAATACCTCTACAACAAAAACAACTCACAACAAGTACAAAAACAATCAATCGACGAATATGTTGATATGTTTGTAACATACAAACTCAAAGTTGCTGATGCCGAAGCTGCTGGAATTGACACCACTACTGCATTCATAAACGAGTTCAAAGGTCATCGCAACGAGCTTGCTACGCCATATCTTGAAGATAAGACTATATTAGAACGTCTTATGAACGAAGCGTATGCACGCATGCACGAAGAGGTAAATGTGAGCCATCTCATGCTTCATATCTCAGAAGATCCTATCAAAAACAAAGAAAGCAAAGAACTTCTTGACAGCATTAAGCGCGAAATCAAAGCTGGCAATGCTACATTTGCCGAAATGGTTGAAAAATACTCAACCGATCGCTCTACAAAATCTCGTGGGGGCAACATGGGTTGGCTTGTTGCAAATCGTTGGCCATACTCTTTTGAGAAAGCAGCTTGGGACACTCAAGTTGGCGAAATTTCTGACGTAGTAGAAACATTCGCAGGATTCCACCTCATCATGGTTAACGGTCGTCGTCCTTCTCAAGGTCAAGTTAACGCAAAACATATCCTCAAACTCACTCACGGCAAAACTCCTGCCGATGCTGAGATCGCGAAAGCACAAATTGATTCAATCTACAATATCCTTGCAAGCAAATCTCCTTCAGAATTAAGCGCAGCATTTAGCGAAATCGCAAAAACTGAATCAGAATGTGGATCACGTCAAAATGGTGGAGAACTTGGCTGGTTTGGTGCAGGTCAAATGGTTCCAGAATTTGAAGTAGCAACATTTGCTCTTAACAATGGCGAAATGTCTAAACCTGTTCAAACACAATTTGGTTGGCATATCATCTATCGCATTGACAGCAAAGGTGTAGGTTCATTTGAAGAGTGCAAACCTACTATCCAAATGGTTATCAACAATGACGAGCGTGGCCTACTCCCTCAAAAAGAGTTTGCTGAAAAAATGAAGATTAAACACAACGCTACTATCATCCAAAAGAATGTTGACAAAATCTTCAAAGTTCTCGATAAACATGGTGCATACGACTCAACATTCATTGCAAAATATATTGATAGCGACTTCGCAGTCATTAAGGTTGGTGATGAAACTATTCCTGCAAAGAAGGTTTTCAAAATGCTCCCAAAATCATTGAATACAGACGTAGCATACGGCAAAGGTCAAATCAATAGCTACCTTAATGCTGAGCTTAACAGCTGTGGAGTTGACTACGAAAATCGTCACCTTGAAGAATATTATCCCGAATTCCGCAATCTCGTTAACGAATATCGTGATGGCATTCTATTATTTGAAGTGAGCAATCGCAATGTGTGGGAAAAAGCAGCAAAAGATAAAGAAGGTCTTGAGAAATACTTCCAAGCAAATCGTGCTAAATACGACAATTGGACAGCTCCTAAATACAAAGGTTTCATTGTATTTGCCACTAACGATTCAATCATGAACGAAGCTAAAACATTCCTCGAAGGTCAAGAAATTTCAGTTGACTCAGTTGCCAATGTTTTACGCCAAAAATTCACTCGCAAAGATATTCGCGTTGAACGCGTAATTGCTGCTAAAGGTGAAAATGCAATCGTTGACTACGTTGCATTTGGTTGCGAAAAGCCATCAAACGAAAAGAATAAATGGAAATCATATTTCGGTTACATGGGCAAAATCATCACTTCGCCCGAAGAAGCAGCCGATGTAAGAGGTCAAGTAACATCTGACTACCAATCAGTTCTTGAAAAAGAATGGATTAATAGCCTCAAAGCTAAATATCCAGTAAAAATCAAAACTAAAGAGCTAAATAAACTCAAACAAAAATAGCATTTGATTTATTTTAATAGATAAAAACTCCCTTTCACTCACAATGATGGGGAGTTTTTTGTTTATCTACTATGCTACTAAATCTAAAATTGAGCAATATAATGCCAAAAAAAGCGAAAAAAACAAATTAAGTATCATCATAGAATAATAAATTCAAAAAGATAGGTTAACTTTGTAGGATAAAACAAGAAAATACAAAAATCGTGAATATAAAAACTCTCACACTAAGCATTTTGCTATCCATCTTTGCTTCTATTGCAATATCGGCTCAAAATAACATCGCCGAAGAGGTAGCATGGGTTGTTGGCGACCAACTTATATACAAATCAGAAATTGAAGCAATGTATCAACAGATGCAATATGAGCGCACCCCTATCAATGGTGATCCTTATTGCGTGATACCCGAAAAGATTGCTGTCGAAAAACTATTTCTCCACCAAGCCGATATCGACACAGTGGAAGTACAAAATTCTATGATTCAACAACAAGTTGATAGCCGCATCAACTACTATATTTCCAACCTCGGTTCAAAAGAGAAAGTTGAGCAATATTTCCGCAAAACAATCCCTCAAATGCGTGAGGAAATGACAGAAATGTGGAAAAATCAATCACGCGTGCAACAAGTGCAAGCTTCACTTACTAAAAACCTAAAAACAACTCCATCTGATGTAAGAAAATATTTCTCAAACTTGCATGCCGATAGCATTCCTTTCGTGCCGATGCAAGTAGAGGTACAAATTATAACACTCAACCCTATAATTCCATTGCAAGAGATTGAAGATGTGAAGGCGCGACTACGCGACTACTCTAATCGCATCACAAACGGTGAAAGTGAATTTTCTACATTAGCAATCCTATACTCCGAAGATGGCAGTAGCGTGCGTGGTGGAGAAATTGGGTTCATGGGTCGCGGACACCTTGAGCCCGAATATGCTGCTGTAGCATTCAACCTCAACGACCCCAAAAAAGTATCAAAAATCGTTGAGACTCAATATGGATACCACATCATCCAGCTCATCGAAAAGCGTGGTGACCGCATCAACACTCGCCACATCTTGCTTCGTCCCAAAGTGTCAGATAAAGACCTTACTGCAGCTATTGAACGTTTAGATTCAGTACGTGCTGATATCCTTGATAAAAAATTCACATTTGAAGATGCTGCTCCCGTAATCTCTCAAGACAAAGACACTCGCAACAGTAAAGGTGTTATGGTTAATAGCGAATCTGGAACTATTCGTTTTGAAATGTCACAACTTCCTCAAGAGATTGCTCATCAGGTTTACAAACTTAACCCAGGCGAAATTTCTATGCCATTCATCATGAAAGATCCAAAACTCAATCGCGATATCGTTGCAATCGTTAAACTCACAAATCGCATTGAAGGCCATAAAGCAAATCTTTCTGACGACTATCAACTCATCAAGTCTATGTATGAAGCGTCGGCAAAGGCTAATATTATCAGCGAATGGATTAATAAAAAAATTGACGACACCTATATTCGCATCGAAGATGGTTGGAACAATTGTCAATTTGAACACAATTGGCTAAAAAAATAAATAAGTCGCAATGACTTCACACTATTTTACCAAGAATTTACGCAAGCCATCAATTTTGATGGCTTTGTGTGCTTT
This sequence comes from Muribaculaceae bacterium, assembly GCA_017424575.1. Taxonomy (GTDB): domain Bacteria; phylum Bacteroidota; class Bacteroidia; order Bacteroidales; family Muribaculaceae; genus RGIG4079. The sequence goes on along the minus strand of JAFOYQ010000044.1, from coordinate 10,287 downwards.
AATTTGCCTTGTGCCAACAATTGCAATAGGCACACCAGTTACAGGTAAAACCTCAAAGGCTAAAACCATCGTAAAGCCCGCCATTGAATCAATGGACCACGGCAATACAAAAAAAGTTTTTCTTGAGGAAGCTGATTCTATGGTAAAACACCTTAATGCCGATTACATCACACTATTTGGCACCCAAAAACAAGTAAAATTCCGTCATGGCGACATGTATATGTCGTGTGATAGTGCTTATTTCTTTGATCAAGAAAACTCGTTTAACGCATACGGCAATATTCACATGTGGCGTGGTGATACTCTTAATATATATGCCGACTCGCTCAATTACCTTGGCGAAGATGAGCACGCTATACTATATGCTTATGAAGGCAATACCGTTAAGCTCATTAATCGCGACGTAAAACTCGAAACCGACATTTTTGAATATGACTTGGTTGAAGAGGTTGGGTTCTACACTACAGGTGGAGTATTAACCGACAAGCAAAATCGTCTTGAATCAATCGAAGGAGATTATTCTCCAGCTACAAAACTTGCTAATTTCTATGGCAATGTTTATTTATGTAGCAATTCAAATGACAATAAAAAAAGTGAAATTTTCACCGAATCGCTCCACTATAGCACATTCACCAAAATTGCTAATATTGATAGCGACGCTGTTATCATGAGCGATGGTAACACTATCAACACCTATAATGCCGACTATAATACTGTAACTAAATTAGCTCGACTCATGAGCGAATCAACCATTACAAACAAAGACGGCACAATATACACAAGCAATGGAGATTATAATACAAATACTCAAATAGCCAATCTATATGACCATTCATCGATAAGAACCAAAGATGACAAAACTCTTGAAGGGGATACCCTATTTTATGATCGCGCCAATGGATATGGCGAGGCTTATGGAAATATGGTTCTCACCGATAATGAAAAACTCAGCAAACTCAAAGGTGATTATGGTTACTACAATGAAGTTATTGATAGTGCATTCGTCACAGGTAATGCCCTTGCTATGGAATACTCCAAAGGAGATACACTTTATATGCATGGCGACACAATTCGTGGATATAGAGTGATAAATGAGATTATATTAAACCCCAACGACTCAATTCCCACGACAACTCTCGATACAACTCATTTCATCGTAGCAAACCCACGTGTGCGCATATATCGTAGCGATATTCAAGGAGTATGCGATTCTATGACATTCCGTCAACAAGATTCACTCTTGATTATGAACAAATTCCCCGTGCTTTGGAGTGGACATCGCCAAATCCTTGGCAATGTAATTGAAGTACATTTCAACGATTCCACTGCCGATTGGGCACGCCTACCCGAGACAGGATTTGCCTCGGAGCATGTAGAAGGTGAATTTTACAACCAATTAAGTGGGAAAGAAATGTTTGCCACATTTGAGAATGAAAGCCTCAAAAAACTCAATATAAATGGCAACGTAATGGCTATCTACCTACCGCTTGAAAACGACTCTACATATAATAAATTAGTAAATCTTGAAAGCAGTTTCTTAGAGGCACATTTCAACGAGCAAAACCTTGAACAATGCAAGATATGGTCGCAGTCCAACGGCACTGTTACACCTCTTTACCTTGCCAAGAAATCGCTCTTCTACCTACCTCGATTTAAGTGGTACGAATCCATTCGTCCCAAATTCCCTATGGATGTGTTCAACATATCACCCGAAATGGAGGATATGCTTCGTAGCACCCCATCTACAACTCCTCAACGCCACACTAAGAGCAACTAATACTATCAACGGGAGTTCCAGCAAATTTACTTTTTCAATATCCAGTCCCAAAGATACGTAGCACAGATGGCATTGCCGAAGGTAATGCTTAGTATGTAGCCGTGTATTGGCTCGAAGAGACTATGCACGGAATAGTTTAGGAATGAATTTGAATCTGAAAGATTCTTTATAAAAGTAATTAGTGCCGATAAAGGTTTTCAAGGACAAAGGCGTGCGAAGCTCGATATCAACCAATTCTTTCATATAGGGGCATGTAATTTGAAAATCGAAGTCTCTGTCTCTGAAATTCAGTTAATAAGACCACTTTTAATACCCTTTTTAATTTTATCGGACAGTAATAATAGCAAATATATACAAAACGAAGTGCATCAATCATGATGCACCTCGTCGATTCATATATCTATCTTGGAATTATTTTTCAGCACCTTTTGCGATAAGTTCTTCAAGATATTTAACACGGTCAATTACAACTTGACGATTTGGATTAACTTCCAAATAACGTTTGTAAGCAGCAAGAGCCTTTTGATTTTCACTTACTTTTGTATAGTAGTCACCGATGATCCCCAATGCAGTTTTATATGTATCAGGGTCTTCTTTAATGTTATTAGGATTAACATCGAGCATTTCAACCACTTTTTCATAAGCTTGTGCTACTTCTGCAGTAATCACACCTTGATTTTTAGAGAACAAGATGATAGCTTTACGTTCTTGAGCATAAGGGCTATTTGAACGAGTTACAGCTTCAGTAGCAACTTCAGCAGCTTTATTGTATGTTTCCATAGCTGCAACTGTATCAGTTTCTACTAGATAGTTAGCATAGTTCAAAAGACGACCTGCATAAGTGTGATAGTCACCAGCTTTTGCTGCGCCAGTTGCCATAAATGCCTCAAACGAAGCAACTGCATTTTTAGGATCTTTAATCTTGTTATACAAGCTTGATTTGCTTTTGTATGCATCGTAACATTTGTCGTTCACCTTCAAAGCTTCGTCATATTGAGCAATAGCAGCTTCGTTGTGTGCAACAGTATTTGCTGTATCAACTGTAGCAAGACCTTCGAGAATTGCGCCATAAGTCAAGTGGTCAACATCGATAATTTTAGCTACACCTTTTGATTTCATCAATTCTTTAGCCCAAATAGCAGCCTCAGCATAATCTTCAAGACTGTTTTTACAGTGCATCATTACGCGATACATTTGGTTAGGTGTTTCTGTGCGACCAATTACACCTTTAGCAACTTGGAATGCATCTTCAAATTTTTCGCCCGACATGAGAAGTGTTGCATAGCGTTCTTCATCTTCTACAAGGTGGCTTGGGTTTTTGATACATTTTTCGTAAGCAGCAACAGCTTGAGTCCAACGACCTGCATCATAAAGACGGTCAGCGAGTTCACGTTGAGCAAGAGCAGAATTAGGGTTAATTGAAAGATATTCTTTCAATTTGTCGATTGAGAATTGTGGAGTAACTTTTTTGTATATGTTAGAATATTTTACATAAGCTACTGCACTATTTGGATCGTAATAAATTGCTTGGTCATAAGCGGTAGCAGCGTTACCAGCATCAGCATTGCTCTTAATACTCATTGCAAGAGTATCACCAATGAAGATGTAATATGCAGGGCCTTCTTTACCATACTTGTGAGCATCTTTCATTGCTTTTTTCACATCTTTATCATAAGCTACGGCATCAGCGTTGAAATAAACGCGAGCGATATCAACATGGAGTTGAGCATCTTTTTTGCCAAGACCTTTTGCTTTCTTCACGTTGTCATCAGCAGCTTTTTTGTTGCCATTTGCCAAATCGATTGCTGCAAGACCTACATAGTTGTAAGGGTTCTTTTCATCAGCAGCGATACCTTTTTCAAAGCAAGACTTTGCAGTTGCCATATCGCCATCTTCGATTGCAACTTGACCTAAGTAATAGTATGATGTAGCTTTATCAGTTCCAGCGTCATTCAATGTGCGTTCCAAAATTGTTTTTGCTGCACTAAATTGATCTGCACGATAGTATTCTACACCATCTAAATAACCTTGAGCCGACATGCTCAAAGCCGATCCTAAAAATAGGGATAACAAAAATTTAATTTTCATTTTGCGTAAAATTTAATATTGTTTAGTTTACTAGTTTTTTCTTTTTTATTCTCCAAGTTGCACAATTTGTGGGTGCATTACAGCTGGCATCACTCCTGTTTTCATGATAAGTTTTTGACCATTAAAACTTGTCACAAACGAGAAGAAACCATGTTCAAGCGAACCACCAGCACTCGCTATAACCATATACATTTGACGGAACAATGGATAACGGCCATCATAAATATATTGTTGATATGGTTTATATGCTTCGCGAGTGTTACCCATTACCTTCAACACCTTAACCGAGTTGTCAAACTCTGCCATATTCACTCCACCTTCATCGTTGAGTTGATTCACGAGGTCTTGTGTAGAAGCTTCTCCGCTACGCATGTCAGATGTAATCCAACTTACACCTATCACACCAATAGCATTTTTATTTTTCTTCACAGCCTCAAACACCCCATTGATTGAACCTTGAGCATGAATGTTAGGTCCAAATGGTTCGCCATTCATCAACGAGTCGCGCATATATTGCACTGTGCTTGAATTTTCGTGGTCAAAAACGATGCGAATATCACCCATTTTACTTGGCTCAACATCATTCCACTCAGTCAACTTGCCAGTGAGAATATCACCAATCTCTTTGCGCGAAATCATTTCGATTGTGTTTTCGGGGTTAACAATCAATGCCAACGCATCAACAGCAATCATTTTTGATCTCACTATACGTTTATTCTTTTTGAGTTCTTTTTTCTCTGCATCGGTGAGGTCGCGAGCTATCACGATTGCACGAGTTTTCAACTGCATCAACGAGTCAATCACATCGCGCTGGGGCAAATAGCGAGCAAGAATATGTGCTTTGGGATATTGAAATTCAAACACATCAATCTCTTGTTGCATTATGTTCTCAAAACTATTGTCACACATCAATGTTATTGTGCCCGAGGTGCTGGTAGTTACAGGCTTTTTAGGTCCTGAATTGCACGAGGTCAATAACACTACCATCAATATTGAGATATATAACTTAATATTCTTCATATCCATTCTACTCATTTAGCGTGTATAATAATCATCACCTTTGATGTAACGATATCCTCTAAATACACCATAAAGGATAACTACAGCTCCAATTACATGCTTAATCCACTCAAATTGAGTGCCATCAAACCCGAATGGGAAACCATATTGGCCAAAATCAACCCAACCTGTCATCCATAGTCCCATCAAGATATACAATCCTGCCATAACGAAGCCAAAAATAAGTTTGAACATACGTCCAGGGCTTGGCATTGTCTCTCTCGAACTTGGAGTGCGATGACGTTCAATCACCACATCGGCTTGTTTTGGAGTTATTTCTTGTTGTAATTCTTTATTTTCTTGTTCCATAATTAAAACCCTTTTGAGTTAAACTATCATTTTATTTGGTTTTCTTTCTCTTTTGACAAGAAACCCCTTTTTTCGTTTAACATCACACAAATCTTTTTTGTTGATTTCCCCTTATTTTAGACAAAAATCAACAAGACACAACTTGCGAGTGTAAAGTTAAATAAAAAACTGATAATACACATAATTTAGTAGGCACTTATTATAAACAATTAACACTGATTTTTGATAAAATCAAAAAGATTTGTCCTCTTACAAAGATTTGCTCCACTATTCTTGTGAAATTAAGGCATTCTAATTAATTTTGTATACTCGATTTATTTTTATGAACGCACCACTTGCCGAGCGCCTACGTCCACGATCGCTCGATGATTACATAGGACAAACTCACCTTGTAGGGAAGGATTGTATATTGCGCCGAATGATTGATTCGGGCAACGTGTCGTCGTTCATTCTTTGGGGACCTCCTGGAGTTGGCAAAACTACCCTTGCTCGTATTATTGCTAACACAACCAAATCGCCATTTTACACACTTAGTGCCGTTCATTCGGGAGTAAAAGAGGTGCGCGATGTGCTTGAGCAATGCAAGAACGACTCTCGCAGCATGTTTTCACAAGGTCGCCCCATTTTGTTTATTGACGAAATTCATCGATTCAACAAGTCGCAGCAAGACAGCCTGTTAGGCGCTGTAGAAAGTGGCATTGTCACACTCATTGGCGCCACTACCGAAAACCCCTCTTTTGAAGTAATTCGTCCTCTACTATCTCGCGCACAAGTGTATGTTCTCAAGCCACTTGAAGCTCACGAGTTGCAACAACTTCTCGATCGAGCATTATCTACCGATGAAATCCTCAAAAAGCGCAATGTAAAAGTAGAAAGCACCGATGCTCTTTTCCGTTTTTCGGGTGGAGATGCTCGCAAATTGCTCAACATTCTCGACCTTCTCGAAAAATCTACTGGCGAGAACGAAAAGATGATTATTAACGACCAACTCGTCACTGAACGTCTTCAAGAAAATCCAGCTGCCTACGACAAAAATGGCGAAATGCACTACGATATTATCTCAGCATTTATTAAGAGTGTGCGTGGTAGCGACCCCGATGCAGCCATTTATTGGCTTGCTCGCATGATTGCAGGAGGCGAAGACCCCGAGTTTATTGCACGTCGCCTTGTTATTCTTGCATCAGAAGATATAGGACTTGCTAATCCTAATGCCATACTGCTTGCTAACGCCACATTTGATACTATCCACAAAATAGGCTGGCCCGAAGGTCGCATTCCACTTGCCGAATGTACGATTTACCTCGCCACTTCAGCCAAAAGCAATTCGGCTTATATGGCGATAAATCAAGCACTTGAACTTGTAGAGCAAACTGGCAATCTACCCGTACCATTACATCTGCGCAATGCACCTACAAAACTCATGAAAGAGATGGGTTATGGACGTGACTATAAATATGCACACAACTATCCAGGCAACTTTGTTCGCCAACAATTCTTGCCCGAAGAACTCAACGGCACAACCCTTTGGAACGCTTGCGACAACCCCTCAGAGGCAAAAATGAAAGCTTTACAAGAACAACGTTGGGGCAAATAGAATAATATTGCCGTTTTTTTCAAAAAAACATATCCACAAGTGTAACATTTTCCAAATTCATGCGTCTCACTTACAAAACCGGTTGAATTTTGGAATAAACTAAACATTAAAAATATGGAAATATTAAAACGAATATTCTCTTTTACACTTGTAACAATTGTATGTTGTTTTACCTCACAAGCTATTACGATTGAGGAGTTTATCGCAAAGTGCGACTCTATATATGAAACGCCTGCAATAAAACTTTCAAGTGATTCAATTCAGGAGCTGCAAAAAGAAAAAGTAGAACAATTATCAATCTTTCAATGCGACAGCATGAGTGAAGAAGCTATGTCTAAATTTCTTGTTGCCCTCAACTCAATCACTGCAACCGAGGATATGCTTGTGGTAAAGCACAACAATGAAGACGATGGAAATGCGACAGTGTATATCCACCCCACCAACGATAAAGTAAAACTCTTAGTCACTTATATTTACGAAAATAAATGCTATGTAGTTAATCTCATTGGCGACATAGAATTACTCAACAAACCAAATATTGTGAATATTGGGGGCAAAGACATCATAAAAGATGCCTTAACTGATAAAGAACAAATACAAGAATTAACAAAATAGATGGATTCAAGTGCGTTTAAGCACCTCCTTCTACCACACTACAAGCGAATGTATTCTATCGCAATGACAATACTTCGCAATAGCGATGACGCAAGTGATGCAGTACAGGAGGCTTTTACCCGACTATGGGAACGACGCGACGAACTACCGAACATTGACAACTCAGAGGCCTTTTGCGTTACCACAGTAAAACGCATTTGCATCGATCGACTAAGACGTAACACTTTGCCTATTAATGAGGTTACCGAGGACACCCTCTTAATCGCAGATGATAGCAATGAACAAGCCGACAACCGAGAATCTCTTCAGTTAGTAACCTTACTAATGAATAAGCTTCCCGAACAGCAACGGCAAGTGTTAACACTTCGCGCATTCAATGAATGTTCGCTTGATGAAATCGAATCGATAACAGGGCTAACGGGAGTAAATGTGAGAACTCTACTAAGTAGAGCTCGTCGCCGAATGAGAGAATTATTTAACAATAGTATTAATTAAAAAGTCATTACAACAATGAATAATAATTATGACATCAATCAAATAAAGAGCTTGCTCGAAGCCTACTATGATGGCACAACCACCATTGAGCAAGAGAAGTTGTTGTGCGACTTTTTCGCCTCAGCGACAGAAATCCCCAAAGAATTTGAAGCCGACCGACAATTGTTCATGTCGCTTCAAACTGCTGGCAACTGCGACTTAAGCATACCCGATAATCTTGAGTGTCAGTTAATCTCACACATTGACAATCTTGAAAAAGCCGAGCAAATCAATCGAAACAAATGGATTAAACCATTTATTTACATTTCGGCTGCCGCATGTGCTATCCTCCTTTTCACTGTAGGGCTAAAAACCTTCAATCCCGATAATAATCAAATTAATCAAGAGATAATATTAGTTTCTGATGCAAAAATTTCAGATTCTATCAATAGCGAAAGCAATCCAAATCCAGAGATAGAAATTCCTGAGACTACTAAAGTTGAAGAAACCACAGCACCAAAAGCCCCCAAAAAGAGGAAAAGGACTAAACGACAACGCATTGTTAAGCAAAACGACCTCAATTCGATAAGCGACGAACAACTCGCCTACGAAAACACCGAAAGAGCGTTAATGCTACTCTCTGAAAAACTTAAAATTGCCCAAGAAGGGGTAAAACAAACAGAAAATACAATTCACGAAGTAAATAACACTATAACAGATATTATATAATGAAAACGATTAAATATTTATTCATAGCCACTGCTATAATACTCTCAACAATTCCCATTAAAAGTCAAGATACAATTTATATTGACTGGAAAGAATTTGAAAAATATGGATTAAATTCATTGAACAAACTCCAATTTGATTCCATTCAAATGATAGATTTAGAGCAATACAATGAATTAGCCTCAAGATTACAAGAATTTTCAATAGCAGAAAAATTCCCCCCCTCATTCGAAGCGATATCTAATTATAAAGGTGTAACAAGTGTTTATATTTCAAGTGCAATGTTGAAAAATTTTGGCACAGGCATGATTGGCAACCCTGGAATTAGAGCCATTGCTGGCAACCTCAATTCAATTGAAATTATAGAATGTGAAAATAAAAAATTCTTATATACAATAAGAAATTATGTAAAAAAAATTGCAGACTCATATAACCTTGAAACACTTGCTCGTATAAACGAAGAGGGAGAAAAAGTTTCAATATACGGATATTCAACCGATGGGAAAATAACATACCTATTAATGAGTGTAGATGATAATGATGAAATCACTATAATATCAATGAGTGGAGATATTCCCCTTGACAAAGTTGGAGAATTAATTAACTCTAAAAAGTAATCATAACATTAGTAGCAACTACAAGCACCCAATAAGAGATAATTTTCTACAATTGGGTGCTTTTTCTTTCATAAAGTTAGTTTATGCCATATAAAATTATTAAATTTGCCACATGAACTAACAACAAATAAAAAAATAGAAATGAAGAAGCACAATTTTTATGCTGGTCCCTCTATTCTTAGCGAATATACCATTAAGAATACTGCTGACGCAATCTTGAATTTTGCCGATACTGGTTTGTCTCTACTCGAAGTTTCACACCGTAGCAAAGAATTTACTGCTGTTATCGAAAAAGCAGCACAAATGGTAAAAGAATTACTTGAAGTACCCGAAGGTTATCATGTTCTTTTCCTTGGTGGTGGTGCAAGTATGCAATTCTGCATGGTGCCTTTCAACATATTGAAAAAGAAAGCTGCATATCTCGAAACTGGCACATGGGCTGTTAATGCAATCAAAGAAGCAAAACTCTTTGGCGAAGTTGATGTAGTTGCATCTTCTAAAGACGCTAACTTCTCTTATATTCCTAAAGATTTTGTAATTCCTGCCGATGCTGATTATTTCCACTTCACTACCAACAACACAATTTTCGGTACTGAAGTACGCAAAGATATCGACTCTCCTGTTCCCTTGGTAGCCGACATGTCGAGCGACATTTTCTCTCGTCCTGTTGACGTATCTAAATATGACATCATCTATGCAGGTGCTCAAAAGAACCTCGCTCCTTCAGGCGTTACTATCGCAATCGTTAAGGAAGACGCTCTCGGCAAAGTAGAACGCGCTATCCCTACAATGCTCGACTATCGCACTCACATCAAGAAAGGTTCTATGTTCAACACTCCTCCTGTGTTGCCTATCTACTCAGCATTGCAAACTCTTAAATACTATAAGAGCCTCGGTGGCTTGAAAGAAATCGAAAAGATGGACATAGCTAAAGCTACTAAACTCTACGATGCTATCGACTCAAGCAAATTATTCCAAGGTACTGCAGCTGTTGAAGACCGTTCAATCATGAACGTATGTTTCGT
>JAFOYQ010000043.1 GCA_017424575.1 Muribaculaceae bacterium | reverse complement strand
GTTACGAGGCTCGACCTTATCCATTACCAATGCTTCCAATCGCTCGTCTGATGTATATATACCCTCAATCTTGTTTGACGCCTTTGTACTTTGAATCTTGGCTATATCCAACAATGCTGTCAATACATCTGACTTCGCTTCTATATACAACTCTTGCTTACCTCTGAATTCGTGCAAAGAAGACAACATATTGACAATCTCGGGTGTTAATAGTTGCTTGGGAGTTTCCTTGTAATCAAACGTATGCATAATTTATCTTATTTGTTGATGCAAAGTTAATATTTTTCTGCCTCAAAAAAGAAAAAATCTGCATCATTTTTACCTCTTATGATGCAGATTTTATTAAAATGATGCAAATTAAGATTCGCCCCATTTGGGAAGGGTGCAAGACATCACATCCTACAATGGCTAATCAATAGCTTTAACATAAAAACAAAAACGGCTGAAGCTCACGCTTCGGCCGTTTTTTTTTATTTGCATTAGTAATGCAAAGGAATCGTGTGTTTTATCATCTAATCGACTCTCTCGCAAGTGAAATAAGCATTTGAGATTTTCGACTTGTCGAGATTCATTGAATATTTTGAGTTAAATGCAGCTGCTATACTCTCACGATTAGCAACAACCCCCAATGGAGGAGCAGTAGTGCCTGTGCTCATTTCGATAAACATACCCTTTTCGAGCATTTGTCCTTTACCCCAATTCCATTTGTTTTTAGGTGAAATTTTCCAAAGTGCCATAATTTTAATTTTTAAGTGATACAATAAAATAAACATCAGCAAAGTTAAATCTCTCCTATGCCATTTTAAGACATACGCTTGCCAAATTTTATCCTCTTCTATTCATTAATCGCCAAATCAATTTCGTTCATTTCAGCACTAATAAAAAGAATCTTTATTGAGGGATTTAATTGTTGAATATTGGATATCATGTCAAGAATAATCGTTGTTTCCACCCTCCCCTGGATCACCAATAATCATAGAATTTGCTCCATTAGGCAACCCCTTATAATTACAAAGTAACTTATCAAGGATTGTTCCCGACATATAGTTGACAAACAAACTGCTGTCAAACTTTACATCCTTCATTTTTACTATATTCGTCATGGTCTATCTTATTTTACTACAAAGTAAAAATAAGCCTCCGCCCTTTTAAGGCAGAGGTTGTAAAATAATATCTAAATTTAGATAGATTCCCAACATAATTCAAAATATTATGCAAATAATATTTATCCATATCATCTTAACTTTATTTTTAATTATCTTTGTAAAAAAGATTTTTATGAAAATAATACTTAGTAGAAAAGGGTTTGACAGTAAATTTGGTGGAATGGCAAGTCCTATATTCCCAGACGGAACTTTACTCTCTTTACCTATACCATCAAACGATGATGTTAAATTTTCAGAACTTAAATGGGCTGAAAAAAACTATTTAGATTTAATTCAAGAGTTAAATCCAAAGTCAAGTTTAAATTCCCTTTCTACATGCCATTTAGATCCAGATTTACGCCGTAGTACAATCCCCCGACCAGATGGATGGACTTCTGCTTTTGGACAAACTGGGTCTGCTTTATCAGAACTCCGCAAACATAATATCTCTGTTGGTGATATATTCTTGTTTTTTGGTTGGTTTAAAAATACTGAATTTATAAACGGGAAATTAAAATACCAAGGAAAAGATTTACATGTAATTTACGGATATTTGCAAGTGGGAGAAATAATTGAGTCTCAATTAAACATTCCCAATCATTTGATACATCATCCTCATGCCAATGAAGAAAAATACAAGAATGCATGGAATAATAAATCAAATGCTATATTCATACCTTCTAATAATCTTTCTTTAAACCCAAACTTAGCAGGGAGTGGGACTTTTAAATTCAACCAAAAATTAGTACTAACAAAAGATGGATATAGTAGAAGTCGATGGGAATTTCCACAAGAAATGTATGGAATCCCAGTTTCTCATAATCCTAATGGTTGGAAAGAAAATTATTTTCAATCGGCAGCAATCGGGCAAGAGTTTGTCATAGAAGGATTGCCTCCAGTCATTGACTGGGTAAAATCTATTTTTAAATCATCAAAAATAGATTTCTAATTTAAAAAAACACCTCTGCCTTATAATGCAGAGGTGTTTAAGAAGTTTAATTTAATAAATTTCTTATTTCTTTCAATTACCCACAACTATTCTTATGGTTCTGAGACGAAACTCCACAACCACTACTTAAAGTTGGAGTACCCGAACTACTACAATTTCCTCCTGTACTATATTCTATCCTTTTAATATCCCCTAAAATGCCTTGCGGTTTCCCAAAATCATCCTTTGCACAAGACCTTACATAATCAATAAACTTTTGGATTAAATCTTTATTTTGCACCAATGTTTGTCCTCTTCTTTTGTAAACCAACTCATCAAACTCATTAGGAACAACTAATCGAGAATCAGGAGCAAAATAATAGAATTCTTTACATATTAATACGTTTTTCCCACTAATATCTCTCTTAAAATCCCAATCTTTATGATGATTATCATTAACTAGGTGTAGATTTTCATCATATATATTATCTCCATAATATTCCTCAAATTCTTCACCACATTTTTGAGCTCTTTTTTGTGGATATTTTGTCCAATAATCTTGCATAGTCATTACTTCTGATATTTTTGCAAGATATATCAATAATTCTCGACCTTTTTTAGGTCGCAATCCATCTTTTACAGAATAAGCAGCAAAACCTGCCAACCAAACACCAGATTCCGATTCTTTACTTCTGCGTATTAGAGGCTTACATGTCGCTAAAGTCAACACTCCCTTAAACGGATTTGGAGCAAACTGCTTGTCATGAACTATTCGATAACTCCACATTTTTAAATCTCTATCTTCCATACCTAACTATTTAGATTCTCTATATTAAAGTATGATTTAACGTCTTAAATCATATTAATTAAAACTCTCATCTCAAAGTTAACAAATTATTTATACTTCCTTCCCATTTCCTCAATCTTGCGTGCTATTTCATTGCGAAATTCTATAGGTTCAAGCACTTCGATGTCGTTGCCGTGCCAAAGTATTTCGCGTAGGAAATCGGACGTGGGACGAAGCCATAGTTCAAAGATACTAAAATTTTCGTTTCGTTCGGTTTCCTCTTGGCTATGATGTAGTGGCACGGCTCGAATATAGTTGGCCTGATGGTCCGATACTTTCAGTTTCACTTTCTCTGGCTTTATATCTTTCCCTATTTCAATGCCATAACATTGTTCAAAATATTCTTCGGAAGAGAATGTTTTTGGCATCTTGAATCTCTTGTCATTGCAGACAAATAGGTCCAAAATTCTATCCAACGAATAGATGCGAACTTGGTCATAATATGGTGTACGCCCTACCACATACCATCTTTGCTTAAATAATTTCACACAATAAGGTTCTATATCAAACGTATGGGCTTCATCATGCCAATAATTTTGGTAAGTCACAGTCAAAGTGCTACCACTTTTCATCGCACCTATTATATCGGCAAGATATTGCTGTCCCGATGGGATATTTTCGAGCAAAATGCGATCTTTTAAGTGTTGGTTATCTATCAACAAATTACTTACCGAAACCGTACTTAATAACCAATTACGTATATTACCACCTTTCAATTCCTCAGCATTTGCGATATAGTAATGATATCCACCTTTGCGTTGGCAATCAATAACCAAACCAAACATTTCTTCTACTGCAATGCGCCACTTATGAAATGTGCGTAACGGCAACTCTACTCCCTCACTCAATTCATTGTCAAGCCACTTTTCCCTCAACTCATTAAACGTGATTTGTTTGGCTAGATAAATCGTTTCGACCAACCACACATATTTATTCAACAAGTTAGAAGCCATACTTTTATTGTTTTAATATTTCAATTACTTTTTCTGCATCAACGTCAGTTAATCCATTTTTTGAGGATGTTTGCACAAGATGCGACAACTGCTCAGCCAAGAAATAGTTTTCATCATCAATTACACAATAACTATATTTGCCCAACGCATTTTTTTCAAGCCAAGCATTAATCTCCAATCCCTTTGAATATCTCTCGGGCAAATGGAATGAACCACCTTCTATTTGGTCCAAATAATTGGTCATAATAAGAGAAGGTGTTATTGAGTAAATTTCCGATGGCAAATTACGTTCTTGCCACAACTCCTGCAAAAACTCCACTCCATACTCTTTCCACGATGAAGAAATTATGATTTTTGCTCCCGTTTGCTCTATTATTGCTTTTAGGTTTTGCAATGCATCGGGATCAAATCGCGTTCCAAATTGGTCATTTGAATCAAATCCATTCGTCTGCAAAAACTTAGTGTAATTCTCCGTGTTCAACACTCCATCAAAGTCTATAAAAAGGTATTTATCCATAACATTTATTATTTTCGTTCACAAATATAACGAAAACATCTGCAATCTCAAGGCATAAGTTTATTTTAACCAATATTTATAAGTTCATGTAAGCCATTATTATCTTTCATATTGGATAAAAAACACCATTTTTATCTTCTATACAAGAAAAATCGCCTATTTTTATTGTTTATACAAAAAAATAGAGACCCCTGGGGTCTCTATTTTACTATGAATTATGATTTGCATTATAGGTCTTCTTCGATTGAGAAGTCATCGGGAAGAGATGTGTCGAAGTCGATGTCAATGTCGTCGGCTTTTCCTTTTTTTCCTACCTTCACTTCTGGTTCTTCAACTTCGGCAGGTTCGCCCTTCAATGCAAGCATGATTTTTTCTTCGAGTTCTTCAGCAAGTTCAGGGTTATCGGCAAGCATTCGTTTTGCGGCATCGCGTCCCTGAGCGATTTTCACGCCCTTGTAACTAAACCATGAACCACTTTTTGTAATGATACCATATTCAACCCCTAGGTCGATAATTTCACCTGTCTTAGAGATACCCTCGCCAAACATGATGTCAAACTCTGCACGACGGAATGGGGGCGCTACTTTGTTTTTTACCACTTTCACTTTAGTGTGGCGTCCGAGTATATCTTCGCCATCTTTGATAGGTGTGCTTGAACGGATATCGATACGTACCGATGCATAGAATTTCAATGCATTACCACCAGTAGTGGTTTCAGATGGACCAAACATCACACCGATTTTTTCACGCAATTGGTTGATGAAGATACATGTAGTGTTGGTGCGAGAGATTGTACCTGTGAGTTTACGCATTGCTTGCGACATCAAGCGCGCTTGCAAGCCCATGCTACGATCGCCCATTTCCCCTTCAATTTCGCTTTTAGGAGTAAGAGCTGCCACTGAGTCAACAACGAGGATATCAATAGCCGATGAGCGAATGAGTTGCTCTGCGATTTCAAGTGCTTGCTCACCGTTATCGGGTTGAGCAATGAGAAGATTTCTCACATCCACACCAAGTTTTTCGGCATAGAAACGGTCGAATGCATGTTCGGCATCAATAATTGCCGCAATACCACCATTTTTTTGCGCTTCGGCAATAGCATGGATTGCGAGAGTTGTCTTACCTGATGACTCAGGACCATATATTTCGATAATGCGACCACGAGGGAACCCTCCCACACCGAGAGCGTGGTTGAGACCAATAGAACCAGTAGAGATAACCTCCACATCTTCCACTACATCGTCGCCAAGTTTCATAATTGCACCACGGCCATAATCTTTTTCAATACGAGCCATTGCTTGTGAAAGGGCAGCCAATCGAGCATCTTTAGGATCCGCTTCCACTGTTTTCTTTGTAGTTTGTTTTGCCATGTTATTATTGTTTTTATTTGTTTTCTGAATTATAGTGCAAATATACACCCCTATATGGGCAACATTTTTACACACTTAATTAAAAAGAACTTAAATATACAATTTTATCTTTCCGTAAAGTTAGTGAAAAACGATGATAACAACAAGAAAAAATTATTTGCCCACAATTTTTTTATTTATTTTTTCTTTTCAGTGAACCAATTCATTCCAACATTGTTTTTATAGTACATAGCAAAATTACTTTTTCCATTGCAAGAAATGTGATAATGATTGGTTTATTAGGTTAACAGGGCGATGTTGTGATAACATTGCCCCGTTGATTTTTTCTTCAAAAACTTAGTCTCTTAAAACTATTATGAAAAAGATTGTCCTTAGTGTCCTTGATGGTCACTCATTGTGCATTATAGGTTATCTTATCTCTCCGACTAATCTCACCGATGGTTGATAATTTGTGGGGTCGTTAGCCACAAATCTCACTGTAGCATTAAGGATTTCTTCTTTGCATTTTGCGGGGTCAACCTTAACCACTACTTTTGCCGACTTTCCTTTCTTGAGTTTTGTTTTTGAAATATTCACCTCTACTCCATCGTCGAGCGAATACACTCGATGTATCAATAGAGGATTTTCCCCCTCATTTTTCACTATAAATTCCTTGGTAATGACACCTCCGTCACGCGCTATGCGACCAAAGTCAATGCTACTTGTAGCAATAGATATTAGTGGAGCATTTATGCGTTCGCCAGGTGTCATTTTTGAGAAATTAGGCACAATGTTAGCCGTAATATCTATCGTTACCTTGCGAGCATCTTGTGAGTCGGTAATGAGAGTTATGCTATCATTTATTACACCCCACTTTTCACAATAAAATGCATCGTAATGAATCGATATCGATGATTGTTCGCCAGGGGGTATAATGCTTGGGGTTATAGCCGACTTGATATATGAGGGAATATTTTCAAGATGTGGCACAATAGTGTCGGTAGTGTGATTATACACACTCAAAAACACTGCTTTCGCTTTGCCTCGTAACAATTCGCCCAAGGCGACCATATCGTTTTGTAATCGCAACTTGCCACAGTCGATAGGATAACGCCCTTTTAGAGTTTCCTCGCCTGCTATTACCACACCACGAATGCGTAATTCGCTCTGCTCATCGTCGTTGCTATTTTTAATATATACTTTCTTCATAAATCGTCCAGGACGCCCCTCAGAGTCATACGACACAGTTACCGTAATCGTGTCACCTGGTGCAAATGCCGATGATGAATATTGTGGAGTGGTGCAACCACAAGTGGCACGCGCGCGAATAATCGCCACATGCTCGTCCGACACATTCACACCCTTAAATTGGCAAGTCACAAGTCCTGAGTCCTCTTTGAATGCTCCAAAGTTAAATTCGTCACACAACCATTTAATAGAACTTTGGGCATATCCCACCGATACGCCCAAAATCATCATTATTCCCAATATATAACTCTTCATTATAATCATTATTTAGGGATTACCACACCCGAAATGCGTAGAATAGGACGCTTATTCCCGTTAGTGCGAATCTTCACCTCTTTATCAAATTCGCCAGGACGCCCTGCAGGGTTATAGGTTACTTTGATTTTTCCCTTTTTGCCTGGGCGGATAGGTTCCTTTGAATATTCAGGACGAGTGCAACCACAACTTGCATTGACATTGATAATCACCAATGGTTCGTTACCTGTATTAGTAAATTCAAATGTGTGTGTCACAGGTCCGTCAACCTCCTTGATTGTACCAAAGTCGTGAGTTTTGGTTTCAAAAGTCATTTCAGGACCATTGCCATCAGCATTAATAATAAACCCTACCGAGGCCACACAAACAGCAATTAAAGCGAATATAATGCGTTTCATATCATTCATTTTTTATTAATACCCAAAGTTACAACAAATATATAATGTAATTGTTATTTTTTTGACTTTGTTTTGACTAAATAGTTTAATTTCTCAAAATTCTCTACTCTCATCTCCCAACTCTCAATTCTTTATGCTATCTTTGTGATAGCATAAAATTCATTGACCATGGAACATATCGAAAACGATGAACAATATAGCGGATTAACCGTAAATAGTGGCGTTGAACAGCCCCCTATCGTAAACCCTTACTTACGTCGCCGTCGCAAACCTATGCCAACAGTAGGCGAGATGGTTGAAGGCATTCTCAAAGGCGATGTGACGATGTTGAGTCGTGCCGTTACACTCGTAGAAAGTCTTTCAAACGACCACCAAGTGCTCGCACAAGAGGTGATTGAAAAGTGTCTTCCCTACTCGGGCAACTCGCGCCGCATAGGCATCACAGGCGTTCCCGGTGCAGGTAAATCTACCTCAATCGACACTTTCGGGTTACATGTACTCAAAGATGGCGGCAAACTTGCCGTACTTGCCATTGACCCTTCGAGCGAACGCACAAAAGGTAGTATTCTTGGCGACAAAACTCGCATGGAGAAACTCTCAATTCACCCATCGGCATTTATTCGACCTAGCCCATCGGCAGGCTCGCTTGGTGGTGTAGCACGCAAAACCCGCGAAACAATCGTACTGTGCGAAGCAGCTGGCTATAATAATATATTTGTCGAAACTGTAGGTGTGGGACAAAGCGAAACTGCCGTGCACTCTATGGTTGACTTCTTCCTACTTATCCAACTCGCTGGCACAGGCGATGAATTGCAAGGCATAAAACGTGGCATCATGGAGATGGCCGATGGCATTGTAATCAACAAAGCCGATGGCGACAACATTGACCGTGCTCGATTGGCTCAAGCCCAATTCCGTAGTGCATTACACCTATTCCCACCCACTTTGTCGGGGTGGATGCCTGAGGTATTATGCTATTCGGGCTACTACGAAACAGGCATTGCCGAGGTGTGGGAAATGATTGACCGCTACTTTGAATTTGTAAAAGCCAACGGACATTTCGAAGAGAAACGTCACCAACAAGCACGTTTCTGGATGTATGAAACTATCAACGAAAAACTCCGTAACCACTTCTACAACGATGCCGATGTAGCAGCGCTTCTTGACGACCGCGAAAAACGTGTCCTCGCCAACCAACAAAGTTCGTTCACCGCTGCCCGCGACGTTCTCGATTTTTATTTTAAGAAGATATAAGCACCCCTTATAAAATAACAAAAGGTTGCGAAGATCATCGCAACCTTTTTATTTCCTTTTAGTCAAACACAAATAGACTATTTTTTAAAATTATCTAACAAATGCTTTTCAAAATTTCCAGTTGACGAGCATGGAGATTGTACTGTTTGTGTAATTCTTTGTTTGCTAAACGTCATTGTATTGAGAAACTCTACAATTCTATAACCTTGTATATTCCCAATATTTATACCAATAAAAGTTTTTCCATCATCTTGTTTTTTAACTCGAACATTAAACGAACAAACTACGTTACCGCCAACACAACCTTTTTGATATGGAAAAACAAACCACGCGTTATTATTCATTATTTGACCATTCTTGTCTTCCAATGTCACTAACGATTCTCCAATAGAGACATTTGATGCAACAATTAATCCACTTGATTTCTCTAATGTTGCTACAGGAATATTATTTTGTGCAAAATAATCTATCACATTGTCCCACACTTTATCAAATTCAATATCCGTTACAGCACTACTTTCCATTAGATAATTCCCTTTTAAGGTATACACTGTTGGACCACATGAGCTTAAAACAAGCACCAATACTAAAAATAATAAATTGATTACCTTTTTCATTTTAATTATAAATTAAGTTTTGTGCAATATTGCCTACTTCATAAATAGATTGGCAATAAGACAAAAAAAGAACGTAGTGCCAATCCACTCGTTCCGCAGGGCTACCACACCCTATCCAAGCAGTGGAGAGCACTACGTCATATAACGCAGCACACCCATACTTGGATTTATTTATAGCCATTTCGGTCTATGTTGTGGTAATTTGCGGAACGATTAGGCTAAAATATGTAAGTTGTAATGCCTCCGCATTACTTTGCAAATGTATAAAACATTTTCAAGTTAAACAATATCCTCAATCTATATTTTAATTAAGTCATAAAAAAATAACTGTATTAATTAAAAAAATCATGCTATATTTGTAGTTATAACCATTAAACTAATATCAATACCATGACTCGACGATTTTTTATCGCAATTATTTTTGTACTCACTCTCGGCATGAACGTGGTTGCTGAGGCCCCTAAACGTGAATGGCGCTCTACTTGGCTTGCAACTGTAGCAAATATTGACTGGCCTCGTGTGAGAGGCACCTCGCCTGAAATCATTGCCCAACAAAAACAGGGTATGATTGACTATCTCGACGGACTAAAGATGATGAACATGAATGCTATATGCTTTCAAGTGCGTTCGATGTGTGATGCGATGTATCAATCGAGCTATGAGCCATGGTCGTCATATCTCACAGGCACACGTGGCACCAATCCTGGATGGGACCCATTAGCATTTGTTGTTGAAGAATGTCACAAACGTGGCATCGATTGCTATGCGTGGGTAAATCCCTATCGTTGGACAAGCAATAATGCTAACTGGAAAACTCCAATTGACCAATCTTTCAAAGATAAAGGATTATTACTCGCAAGTGGTGAGCGCATATATCTCAATCCTGGATTGCCCGAAGTGCGTGAACACATTGTAAAAGTGTGTAACGAAATCATCACAAAATATGATGTGCAAGGCTTAATCTTTGACGACTATTTCTACCCCAATTCTCTCCCTGCCGATGAAACAGCTGGCGATTACAACCTTTGGAAAGAATCGGGTAGCAAATTAAGTTTTAGCGACTGGCGTCGTGCTAATGTTGACCAAATGGTAAAAGATGTATATGATATGATACAAGAATGTCGCCCCGACTTACGATACGGCATTTCTCCAGCATCGGCAGCAGGTCGCTCGGCATGGAAATATGGGTTACCCACTGCTCCGTTTGCAAAAAACGACTGGCAATATGAAGGCATCTATTCCGATCCTTTATCATGGCTAAATAGTGGCACTATCGACTTTATATCTCCTCAAGAATATTTTCACACCGATGATGCAACAAAGCCATTTGAACCGCTCACTGATTGGTGGGACGAGATGGCTACACACTTTGGCCGTCACCACTATACAAGTCTATCAATATCTTGCTTGGTTGACGATAATTCACAATCACACTGGGACGAACATGTAAATCAAACTCTCATTGCTCGCCAATTATCGCGAACTGGAGTAACTGGAGTGTGCTATTTCAGTACAAAATATCTAAATGGACCATCGGTAACAGGTGCTGGCGAATATTTCAAAGAAAAACTCTTTTCTCGCCCATCTCTTGCCCCTATTCTTGAATGGAAAAAGGGAGTAAACTATGTTCCGGTTAATGGGCTGACCATTAGCAACAACTTGCTAAAATGGAGTGCCACAACCAATGGCAATGCGATTATTCGCTACACCATTTATGCCGTTCCCAATACTATTTCTTACTCCGACGCTCTTACCGACGATGGCATCAGTAATGAATACTTGCTTGGTGTGAGTTACTCTACTGAATACGCATTGCCCGATGATAAACTCAATAATCATTGGTATGCCGTGTGTATTTACGACGGCTATGGACGCGAATCTCGCCCTGCTATAGTGGCTTATAATGGTGGCGTATCGCAATCCGTAAGCCTTTTAACTCCAACTCCTGGCTCTACCGTTTACTGGAATTGTACTTTTTCTTGGACAGCCCTTGACAACGCGACATATACCCTTGAATTAGCCACCGATAAAGATTTCAAAAATCTCATATACACTCAACGATGGATTGACAAACCAAGTTTTACTCTCGATTTAGGATTTGCTGAAGATAACAAAGAGTATTTTTGGAGAATAATCTCTATGGAAGAGGGCAAACTTGAGACTGTGAGCGAAGTATCATCATTTATATCCCCCACTCGCAATGATGCCACCAAAGCCAATCTCATTTCGCCCAAAGATGGAGAGAATGTTGATACCGACATTTCTTTCAAATGGGAAGGGGACGTAAATGCCGATAAATTTACGTTACAAATAGCCAACACTGCTGACTTTACTGATATAGTTTATTCTGTCGAAACTGCCGAATGTAAAGCCGAGGTTGCGTCGGCTCTTATAGGTATCGGCACATATTATTGGCGCATAATAAGCGAAGGAACACATGTAAATTCCTCTGTGTCGGATTCTCACTCATTTGTAATAACAAAGGTGGGTGTAGGTGATTTTGAGGAGAATTACACCATCAAAAATGACACATATAATTATCCCGAAAAAGATGGTATAAGTATTAAAAATCTATGGATGCGTTCAACAAAAACCGATTTTGCGAACATTACTTTTGAAGATGATGGCAAACTCAATCGCAGTTTCATTGCTAAAGACGGATATGTATATCTTGCTGGCCGCACCGAAAATTCATCGTATGCATCGGTATATTTACGCAAGTATAATGGTTTCACAGGCGAACATGTTGAAGATAAATACATCTTTAATTCGGCTTCTTCCAATTCGTATCCTTGCAACACTGTAACAAAAGACAGCGAAGGGAACGTGTGTATTGCCAACATGTCAACACGCATTGACTCGGTAGCAATAGTGATAAATCATGTGGACTTAAAAACAGGTTGGGCCACACCATTGTGTTACCTCACATGTCCCATAGGTGGTCGCGCCGATAATATATCAATTTATGGGAATGTGCTATCGGATAAATTCTACGTATTTGCAGCGATAAAAGACACAAATAAAGTTGTGAGATGGACCGTTACAGGCAACTCATTTATAAGCGAAGTATGCACACTCCAATCATTCTATCCTACCTCAGCAACTAATTTAGGGACAGCTCCACTTGTTACCCCTATTTCTGAAAATAACATTTTTGTAGATGGTTCATCAATTTATGTAGGTCTATATGATTTTACAACAGGGAAACTCATGGAATCATTTGCTGAGAAAAGTTCGATTGTTCCTTCTAAAGCGTCGGCTACAGGAGTGGCTTATTTCACTCTCGCAGGAGTGAAATATATTGCCCATGCTCATAACTATTACAAAATTTCCAATAGTCCTTCTAACATTCAATTAGTATCAGTTGATGACAACATGGATTTTAGCACAATGAATGCACTATGGACACTACCACAAAATGGCCTTGGCACCGTTTCAATAGGCACATTACATATCTTGGGCGATTTCTACCCAATATCCGACAATAAAGGAATACTTTATGTATTTTCACCAGGTAATGGATTGAGTGCCTACGAACTCACCGACAACAATGACGCATCTGTAACAAATATCACAATTGACAAAAACGAGAAAGAGGAATATTACAACCTTCAAGGCTTGAAAATAGACAAACCTTCAAAAGGTATCTTCATCAAAAAGCAAGGGGATAAAGTAATAAAAGTGATATTATAGTAATATAAGAGAAATACCATAGAAGTTAAACAAGCCGTTGCTCCAGTTCCCTATTTATCCCAGTTGTCCCAGTTGTCTTAGTAGTCCTAGTTGTCCTAAGAAAATATAATCAACTTCCACAGCATAAAAATAAAAAAGCCCCGACTCATTTCTGAATCGAGGCTTTCAGGATAGGGGGCGGTGACCTACTCTCCCACTTTCGCAGTACCATCGGCGCGGTAAGGTTTAACTTCTCTGTTCGGAATGGGAAGAGGTGGAACCCTT
>JAFOYQ010000042.1 GCA_017424575.1 Muribaculaceae bacterium | reverse complement strand
TTTGCTTCTACTTTGTTGTTGTCAACTGTCATCACGTTTGTTCCATTAACTGCAAATCCGTTAAGGTCGCGTGTTGGTGCTACGAGTGTAGTTTCTACGCCACGAGGTGAAACAGCTTTTAATGATGTGTAACGAAGTTTGTTTTCAGCAGTGCGGCTTTCGCGGAACACTACAGTGCCATCTTCAGCGATTTTAAGGTCAAAACTGTTACCATCTTGAGAAATCATTGAGATTTCACGAGTAGCGAGGTCCATTTTGTGAAGTCCTGCAACTGTGTTTTGCGAGAACACTACAAATGAACCATCGGGGCTAAGTGTTGCTTTGTCAACCAATACGCCTTCGGGAAGATCAATCTTGTTGATTGATTCGATTTCAACTAATTGTGCGAAACCGAGCATACTTGAACATAACAACATTGCCGAAATGAAAAATTTTTTCATAATGGGTAATTTGGGTTAGTTATAAATTTAGTAAATATGTTTCTTTATGAGCAATAAATATTTAGGGAATGTAAAGGTAGTAATTAATTTTTAAAAGTAATTATTTTTCGCACCATTTTATGTTTTCACATCTCCAATACAAAAAAAAGCGAGCAACCCGCAATGGATTGCTCGCTCTATGGAGATTAACTGAAAGCTGAAAAAATCAATTCTCAACTCTCAATTTTCAATTCTCAATTTACTTGATGTAAACTTTTTCAGATTTTTTGCCTTGAACTTTGATGAAGATGCCATTAGATGGGTTTTCAACTTTCACACCTTGGAGGTTGTAGTATTCAACCGGAGCATCTTCGTCATTGTCAACAGCCACTTTATTAATACCTACGTTTTCAGTGTTGAACGCATATTTAGCAGCAGCAGGAGTTACAGCAGCTTCAGTGCGAGGAACAGCATAACCTTGAACAACTTCGTTAGAAGCGTTACCCAAGAAGAAGTTACCTGCAGCATCCCAAGCAGCACTGTAAAGGCTACCACCCATGTTGTGAGTCAAGCGATAGTCTTCGTTCAAAGTAATGTCACCATTTTCAGCACGTACGATAGTATATACTGTAGCTACACCACTTGCACTTGAAGCAACAAGGCGTTTTCCGTCGGGAGATACTGACATAGCACCTTGGTAACGAGCTTTACCACCAGCACCTTCGAAGAACTTGATTTCGCCGTTTGCATCTACATAAACAAGAGCAGGTTGTTCAGCAGAAGGAGCACCACGATATTGGATGTACCAGATACCACCTTCGTTGTCGTATTGAAGGTTTGCTTTGCGGTCGTATGAGATAGTATATTTTTGGTCGAGAGCAGCTACTGCAGTAGGAACTTCAAGAGCTGTACCTGTACCAAGAGCATATTCTACTACGCGGTTTTCGTCATAAGTAGCATCAACAGTGTTGTCGGCACGTGAAAGAGCGAGGAGCTTGAGGTCTTCGCCAGCACCAAATACGTCGAATGATTGAGCAGGACCAGCGAGATATTCAGTACCTTCAAAGTAGATACCGTCAGTCATAGTTTTACCAGCGAGGAGTGAAGTAAATTCACCTGTAGAAACAAGAGTTTCGAGGTTTTCAGCTACCAAGTAGTAGTCACCTGAGAAGTTGTAACGGTTCACGAAGATACGACCATCTTGAGCGATAGCAACTTTAGCGAAGTCAGCACCAACAGTTTTAGAAGATACACCGAGGTTACGGTCTTGGTTAGTCAACCATGAAGGATAGAAACGAGCAGTACCCTCTTTGTTGAGGATTTGGTTACCTGCAGCGTCGAAGATATAAAGACCACCACCAAATGCGCCATTAGGTTGAGCACTTACGTAAGTACCTGTAGAGTTAGAAGTTTTACCTTGGTTGTAACCTTCAGCTACGAAGAGAGCACCAAATGAAGCGTTTTCAGGGTTGTTGTCGATATCAAGACCTGAAGGATGATAGAAACGATGAGAAACGTAGCGTTCGATATTAGCTTTTTCAGCACCTGCTACTTCAACTTCCCAAGTGTAGTTTCCTTTTTCATATTCGCTTACATTGATTTCAGCAGTGTAGTTACCCTTAGTTTGAGCACCTTGTTCGATAGTTTCAACAATTTCGCCTTCAGCATCGAGAACGTTAATCTTAACGTCGGCAGCATCAGCATTCAATGAGTAGCTTACGTTCAAAGTAGCATCTGCAAGTTCGCTCTTCAATGCATAAGCATATGGGTTAGCAGTACCAGTAATTTCGTTTTTAGCAAGGTTTACTGATAGATAGAAGTCGCCACAAGTGAATTTAGTAGCTTTACCATCAGCAACGAGGAACATTTCGATAGTAGCACCAGTAGTTACTTCAACTGCGCTGAGAGTCAATGCGAGTTCACCATGAGCTGAAACAAATTTAGCATCAGCAACTTCAACTTCAGCACCTTGAACAGCAACTTCTTTTGCATTGTCAAGACCTTCAGTGATATCGAAGAGTTTAACAGTAGCAACACCTTCGTTAACCGATGGAGCAACCATCAAGTCTTTACCAGCATATTTGAAGAATGATTCGTTAGCTGAAGCTGCTTCGATAGCGTCATCTGAAAGGTGTCCAAGGATTGTTGGAACTTGAGCATCTGTAGGGTTGAGCTTAATTTCAAATGGTTGAACTTTTGCCGAGTTGAAGATGATTTGGTCATCAGCACGAGGAGAAAGAACCATATTGTACTCTTCACCAAGATATACAGTAGAGATGTAGTTACCATCTTGGTTGTTACGCATGTAACCAAGATAATTACCATCAGAGATAGAAGCTTTTACAAGACGAGTAGCACCTGAAGAAGCTGTAGTAGTTGCAGTGTAAATCATATTACCTTCTTCGAGAGTACCATCATAGATAACTGATTCACCAGCGATACCGTTATTGTAGTTACCTGCGAAGTTGTTGGTCCACCATATAGCAGCTTCACCTGTGATATTACCATTTTCGTCTTTATCCCATTTGTAAGCAGTTACATTTTTGCTACCACCATAAGCTTGGTTACATTTGTTGATACCTACCAAGTAACCTTCAGCAGTCAATGCGATGTCAGAGATTTTGTAGATATCACCTACAGCAGCAGTAGTACCAAGAGCACTTACTGTTCCGTCGGCAAGGTTAGCAACAAGAACAGATGGTTCTTTAGCTTCATCAACAGCGAGTACATATACTTTGTCGTCGCGAACGATTTGACGGCGAACTGTTTTGCCTGCTAATTGTTCTGCAAGAAGATCATATGCAGCTGCTTTAGTTTCGTAGCTTGGAAGCAAGTTGAAACCAGCTTTACCGGCAGTTGAGTCAGGATAGTTTACATAAACAACTGTAGGAGGAGTCCATGCAGTGTCAGCGAGGAATACATAAGGATATTCAGTAACCGCTGGCTTAACTGTTACGTTAAGAGTAATAGGCTCTGAAGATGGTTTGTTATCAGCAAAAACTTCAGGTTTATATGCAGGGTGAGCAAATTCTACAGTGTAGTCACCTGGTTGAACTTTTGTGAATACGAATGCACCATTATAGTTAACGTCGGTAGTATCAACAGCAACTACTTCTTCACCTTTTTTGAGGGTAACAACAGCACCATTAATTGGTTTGTAAACGTCAGGAGTACCCGCTTTAGGAGCGAAAACAGCATCAGAGAATTTTACGTTTTTATCACGAACAATACCGTATATAGCACCGTAAGATTCTTTTTCCCAACCATAATAGTCAGCAACACCACGAGCATAGTCAACACCTTCAAGACGACACACGTCGAAGTTCATCGCACGGTGACGAGCTGGTTGATAAGTGTGGAAGTAACCTTCTACCAAGTAACCGGGAACTGTGTGGTTCAATACACCAAGGTTTTGGAAACCAATTTTACCTTTACCGGCAGCTACATCTTCTTTGGTCATTGTGTAATCGTAGTGTGACCATTGAGTGTGACGGTCGAGGATACGGTGGTTCCAACCACAACGGCTCATTTCGACAGAAGTAGCAACATGTGCAGCATCTGCTTCAGCATTTTCAGCAGAAGCAGCACCGCCACTTACGCGATACTTATTGTCGTAAGCAAAGTAGAGGTAGTTAGTAGTGTTACCATCTGTTGCGGCATTTGAGTGGATAGAAATGAACATGTCAAAGTTGTTAGCATCAACTTCGGCAGCGATTTCACTCAAACGACGGTTAAAGTCGTTGTTTTGGTCATCGGGAATGTAGCCGAGAGTTTCATCTTTAACATTGCTATATGGGAATGGACCACATTTAACATGACTCATAACGATATTTTGGCTCAAATCGAGAGCAGCACCAATACGGTTAGGATTTTCGTTAGTTTGGTTTTTAGTGCGATCAAAAGGCACACCATATTCTACGAGTTTATCAAGAAGAGCAAGACCTTTACGAAGGTTTGTATTTGATTCGTAGAAGTCGGTTGTATCAGGATTTTCAGAGCTAATAGGGTTGTGACCAATAGTTGCCATGTGGCGGTTATTAGGACCCCATGAGCCGTGACCCGGGTTGATGTAGATACGTACATCTTCTTTTGCAGTTTGTGCAGAAGCTCCAAATGCGAGAACAGCTGCTACTGCCGAGAATAATATCTTTTTCATAGAGCGTTCAATTATTTGAGGTTAATGATAAACAATTCACCTGCAGGAGTAGAGTAAGCGATGCGACCACCATTAGTTGATGGGAACATTGCCATTGACTCGTCGAGAGTGAGTTCTTGGTGAGTTTTGCCATCGATTGATGCAGCAACAAGTTTAGAAGAAGTTACTACAGTGCCATCGTCGATGTCGTGCATACCCACTACTGTGAGATCGTTCAACCATTTTGCTGCACGAAGTTGACCTACATAAACAGGGTTAGATCCGTCGATGTCAGCTACGTAGCAACCACCTGAAACGTAGTAGTAGCATACTTTTGTACCGTTAGGTGAGATAGAAGCCCAAAGATAGCTTGCGCCTTCT
>JAFOYQ010000041.1 GCA_017424575.1 Muribaculaceae bacterium | reverse complement strand
TATCGCATTCCAGAGGCAATGACCGACTCCGTCAAAGTCGGGTACAGAGTTATTGTGCAATTTGGGGCAAAAAAATATTATACTGGAATAGTTTCATCAATTAGCCATATCGCTCCTGAGGGGTTCGAAGTAAAAGATATTGTAAGCATTATTGACACTCATCCCATCGTCAAGCATCCACAACTAAAACTTTGGCAATGGATTAGTGATTATTATCTATGTGCCCTAGGCGATGTATATAAAGCAGCAGTCCCTGCTGGGCTAAAAATTGAGAGCGAAACAAGCGTCGAACTTAATAGCGATTTTGAACTATCTAACGAGCATCAATTAAATGAACGTGAGCTAATTATTTATCAACTTCTTGATCACGAGGGGAAATTATCTCCATCGGAAATTGAAAAGAAAACTGGATTTAAAAATTGTATCGACATTCTCAATAGAATGCTTACAATGGGCGCTATCATAATTTCAGAAAAACTTATAGAGCGCTATCGTTCTAAGAAAGAGACTTACGTAAAAATTGTTGCTAAACAAGAATCAGAGGATATTCATAGACTATTTGAAGCCGTAAAAGGCGCTAAAAAGCAAGAAACTATGCTATTAGCACTTATTGAAATGAGTGGTTTCTCTCGCAAAGATTCCGAACTGATTGAAGTGTCTAGAGCACAATTACTTGAACGCACTGGGTTAACTACAGCAATAGTGTCGGCTTTAGCCAAAAAAGGCATCATTGAAATATATCAAAAAGAGATTAACCGCTTTAAATTTAATGGCGTTGTAACAAATAAACTTCCTATTCTAAGTGAAGCGCAAAGCATAGCTCTTGACGAGATTCACAAATCGTTTACCGACCATGATATAACACTTCTTCATGGTGTCACCTCTAGTGGGAAGACAGAAATTTACATTCATTTAATCTCTTACATTTTACAGCGAGGAGATCAGGCGCTATTCTTAGTGCCTGAAATAGCACTAACCACTCAATTAACTCGACGACTACAAAAAGTATTTGGAGATAGAGTTCTTATTTATCACTCCCGTTTCTCTGACAATGAACGGGTTGACATCTGGAAAAAACTCCTTAACGGGAGTGAACCATGCGTAATTATTGGAGCGCGGTCATCACTATTTTTACCATTCAGCCGTTTAGGAATAGTAATTGTTGATGAGGAGCATGAATCAAGTTACAAACAATATGATCCAGCACCTCGCTACAATGCTCGAGATATAGCTACGGTGTTGGCCTCAATGCATGGAGCAAAAACTTTATTAGGTAGCGCAACTCCGTCTATTGAAACATACCATAAGGCAAAAATTGGCAAATATGGTTTTGTTGAATTATTACAACGATATGAGAATGTAACATTACCTAAGATAGAAGTTGTAGATATGACAACATCACGCAAACGCTATCTTACTAAAGGATCATTTGCTACTAATACGATTGCTGCGTCAAAAGAAGCTCTTGAAAAAGGGAATCAAGTTATAATCTTCCATAATCGCAGAGGATTTGCGCCTTTAGCTCGATGCAAACAATGCGCATGGACACCTAAATGCGAGCATTGTGATGTATCTCTCACATATCATCGTTTTCAACACCAACTTGTATGCCACTATTGTGGAGCTTCTTATCCGTTGCCCAATGTATGTCCATCATGTAAAGAACCTGCCGTTGAAATTTTGGGGTATGGGACAGAGCGAGTTGAAGACGAAGTCGCAAATTTATTCCCCGATCATCGTATTCTAAGAATGGACTTAGACACCACTCGCAATAAAGATGGATATGAAAATATCATAGATGATTTCTCTAATCACAAAGCCGATATTCTTGTTGGGACTCAAATGGTTACTAAAGGATTGGACTTTGGCGATGTAAGTATGGTTGCTATTCTTAATGCAGATTCAATTATAAATTTCCCCGATTTTCGTTCTACCGAAAGGGCTTTCAATATGCTTGAACAAGTATCGGGACGTGCTGGACGACGCACTGAACAAGGGGCAGTAATTGTTCAAACATCTAATCCCACCCATCCAATAATCAATTTCTTAAAAAATCATGATTACGTTGGATTTTTTAATCACGAAATTGAAGAACGTAAATTATTTAACTATCCCCCATTTACTCGAGTTATATACATATACTTAAAACATCGCGACAATAACAATTTGTCTGAAATATCCACAATATATGCTTCTCGATTACGAGAATTATTTGGCAATCGCGTATTTGGGCCTGAAGAACCTATGATTAGTCGCATACAGTCTTTATACATTAGAAAAATAATGCTTAAGATAGAGATAAATGCATCTATGAAAAAGGTAAAACAAATACTTCGTGACACTTACGAGCAAATGCATCAACTCCCTCGCATGAAAGGCATGATAGTTTACTATGATGTTGATCCTATGTAATACCGACAAATAAAGTAATGTAAATAATAGAGCAAGGGCTACCAATTTTAGTCGGTAACCCTTGTTATATATAAACAATAAAGGTTTAGATAAAGTCAAAAAAAGACTTTAGTATGTTTTTATAAATAAAGGTTTGTGTGTAATTTTATGCGTCAAAGTTACGCAATGATTCTCTTTTACGCAAGACGCAAAGTGTATTTTCTACACTTTTAACTAAATTTTAACCTTTAACCAAAATTTCTAACCAAAATAATGAAGGGCGCTACACCGTAACGCCCTTCACTATGTTATGAATTAAATCTTAATTAAATTCCAAGATCTTTTTTCACTAGGGCAATTTTTGCATCAGCGTCAGCTATAGCTTTATCATATTCTGAACCATTAGCCATATGTCCTTTAACCTCAATATAGAACTTTATTTTAGGTTCTGTTCCTGAAGGACGAACTGAAATCTTAGTACCATCTTCTGTAAAGAATTGAAGGACATTTGAAGTAGTAGGCATATCCATTTTTTCTACAGTCGCAGCTTTTACATCTATTAGTTCAAGCGAAGCATAATCTTTAATAATCACAACATCACTTCCACCAAGAGATTTTGGAGGATTTGTACGGAAATTCTTCATCATCGCTACGATTTCTTCAGCTCCACTTTTACCTTGACGCACTACTGAAATGCCTTCTTCACGAGAGAATCCGTATTTAATATAGATATCTTGCAACAATTGAAGGAAGTCCATACCTTTATCTTTAGCCCAAGCAGCAGCTTCAGCCATAAGAGAAATTGCTGATACAGAATCTTTATCGCGAGCAAATTCTTCAGCCAAGAATCCATAACTTTCTTCAGCTCCACCCAAGTAGCGACAAGTTGCCTCATTGTCACGAATTACCGATGCGATCCACTTAAATCCAGTGTAGCAATCATACATTGTAATATTGTTTGCGTCGGCAATAGATTTAATTGTTTCAGTAGTTACGATAGTTTTAACAATATATTCTTTACCAGTAAGACGACCGAGTTCGGCATTGCGAGTCATCAAATAGTAAAGAAGAATCATTGCAATTTGGTTCCCATTAATTAGAACATATTCGCCACGATTATCACGAATAACACAACCAATACGGTCAGCGTCTGGGTCTGAAGCCATTACCAAGTCAGCCTCAACCTCTTTTGCTTTAGCAATTGCCATTGCCATAGCTGATGGATTTTCTGGGTTGGGAGAATCTACTGTTGGGAAGTCTCCACTTGGAATATCTTGCTCAGGCACATGAATAATATTGGTAAAACCATAATTTTGCAATGATTGAGGGATCAACTCAACACCTGTACCATGAATTGGTGTATAAACAATCTTAAGATTACTATTATTTTTGATTGCTTCAGGGCTCAAAGAAAGTTCTTTAACTGCTGCAAGGAAAGCATCATCAATATCCTTACCGATAATTTCAATCAAATCGGGATTTCCCTCAAATTTAATGCTTTCAGCACCTTTGATTTCATTTACATTGTTGATGATATTTACATCATGGGGAGAGATGATTTGAGCACCATCTGCCCAATATGCCTTATATCCGTTATATTCCTTTGGATTGTGAGAAGCAGTAATATTTACACCACTTTGACATCCAAGATGACGAATTGCAAAAGAAAGCTCAGGTGTTGGACGGAAGTTATCAAAGAGATATGCTTTAATACCATTTGCTGAGAATACATTGGCAACAACTTCAGCAAATTTACGAGAGTTATTGCGAACATCATGACCTACGACAACCTTAATTTCATCAAGGTCAGCAAATGCTTCCTTAAGGTAGTTAGCAAGACCTTGTGTTGCAGCACCTACAGTGTAAATATTCATACGATTACAACCAGCACCCATGATTCCACGCAAACCGCCTGTTCCAAATTCTAGGTCACGATAGAACGATTCTATCAACTCGGTTTTGTCATCAGCATCAAGCATACGCTTTACCTCAGCACGAGTTTCAGCATCATACGCTTCTCCAAGCCATTCTTGAGCCTTAGCTGTAACTGATTTCAATAATTCTTCATTTTCCATAATTATAATATTTATTTTGTTGTTATTTATCAATTTACATTGCCATAATGGCATACAATACACAAAGATAATTGATTAGATTGTTAATTACAAATAAAAAATAATGTTACCAATAAAATTTATTAGTAATTACTGATTCGTTACAACATTCATCAACCGAAAATAGTTTTACCTCATGCGATTGGCCACGTTTTACCTCTTCTGAATCCAATTTATATGTAATAATTGAATTTTTTGTATCGGCTTCAAACATAACCCATTTACCATCAATCTCTCCACGATAATGCTTTATGCCCGATAAATTATCACTAATTCGATACGTTATTTTACCGACCTCACCCCACTTATTTGGATTAACTGGCACGAGTTGAGGAGACTTGTCATCTATTGTAACAGCAAAATATCCAAATCTATCTACATACGCAATTACTTGTCCATTTTTATAAAGTGATTTATATGCCCTATTGCTATTCTTGCCAACTCTAATAATCTGATATTTACGTTTATCTTTAACGATATCATTCTTAATATCAATTGCTATGCGATATGTTCGACTAAGTGGAATTGCATTATCTCCTATCGAATAAATGTGCGAATAATATTTTGCATCCTCTCTGCTTGACACTGGAATGTGTGAATCTTCATATAATACGTTCTTGAAAAAACGCAACTCAATACCATCTCTTATAATTGTATCTTCATCATTATACTTAATCAACTTTCCAGCAGCCTTTACTGGCATTATTTCTTGTTTTACTCCATGAATAACAAATGGCACCACCGATTTATTCCCATATTCATCCAATAGAACAAACTCACATTTATAATCTCTTTCTTTTTCAATATTTACTGCGCCATTGGGCAACGAGGTTTCTACTATACAACCAAGTGGCTGAGACTTAGGAACACGAGTATACATATACCAAGTTCCCTTTTTATTCAAGTCATTATAATCAACCAACGTATTAATTGCTCGAGTAGCTTCAAATTGAAAGCGATCTATAATGCGTTTATAAACCTCTACCCCATCAACTTTTAACGACATATATTTAACACCATACACATTATGGGTATTCGTCATATAATCATTTGCTAATATTGCAGGATAAACCATTCCCCATGCATTGAATTGAAGTTGTTCTTCAGCAGAAACCGATAGATATGTTGCACTCTTTCGACCATTAACGCTGCCAGTATTTTTATCGGGATACAAAGCCAATTCTAAAGCTTGTGGAGCATCAGTATCAACAAGGAAACTCTTAAAATATGGAAGTGGATCAATAGCATCACCCGTTTCAATATCGCGTATCTCCATGTGTAGGTGAGGCCCAAATGAGTGTCCTGAATTACCACTTAATGCAATAATTTCACCTTTTGACACAAGTATGCTATCGGCTGGTAAATTTAGATTTATTGCAAAAGTCTCACGACGATACTGTTCAGCACGCACAACTGAATCAATTTTTGTAGCGAATTTTTCAATATGCGCATATACAGTTGTCAATCCTATCTCAGGATGTGTTACATATATAGCTCTGCCATATCCACCACCTGAAACACTTACTTGTGACACATAGCCATCATAAGCACAATGAATAGATTTCCCTATTTCACCTTGAGTTTTGAAGTCTATGCCTGAATGAAAATGATTAGCTCTTAACTCTCCAAAATTTCCACTCAAGACCAAAGGGAAATCAAATGGTCGATGTAATGATGCTGTGGGATTTGGAGCTCTTTGTGCTAATGGTTTTAACTCTTTTTCTTGCTCATTGTTTCTTAAATCATTTGTTGAAGAACATGCAGTTAATAAGAGCAGTACTATAGCGTTAGTTATTAATCTTATTCTCATATTTTTATTTATTTCCCATTGCTTTTGAGGCCAAAATACCTAAGAAAATTGTAGTTGATGCAGTTCCGTCCATAGTTGGCTCATTTGTAGAATAATCACTATAATCATCATGATATACAACAACATTATTTTGGAACATAGCATATCTATCCTCATTTCGCAAATGCACCCCTTTAAGTGATTTAAAAATATTATAATAAACAGGACCATCAACAAGACCTCCTGTAACTTGTATTTTCTCAAGATTAGTAAGAGCCGAATGGGGATCTCGAGGGAAATCTCCATTTGAAGGCATGCCTACAATCATACATTTACCCCAAGGATTTACCCCAAACAGCCAATCACGCATAGATGTTTCCATTTCTTGATATTGAGCATCTCCACTATTAGCTCGATATGCCATTGCTTGAGTAACAAGTGCAACAGTGAGGTTATTAGAACACCAAATAAAAGGGATACCATTATAAAAAGCATTATTTTTCCCTCGTTCCGAAACTCGATGCAATCCAGCTCTAACATTCCTCATAAACTCATTTGCCACCTTTTCTTCGGCATGGCTACTCAATAAAATATGGCCTAAATTATAGAACGGATACCATTGATAATGATGAGCAGAATCAGCACCCATCCATGGAGTAACTGGTTCTTGTCGCCCATAATCTACAGCTTCTTTAATATATTTACCTTCACCCGATTGAGCATACTGCATTACAGCAGCAAGCTCCATATCATCAACCCAATTATCCTCTTCATAATAATATGGCGACGTACATGGTGCCGTTTGACATGCTCCAGGATTTGCTTTTGCTACATCATAAGCTATACTTGAACGGCGACGAAGTTCTTTTGCAAAAGATGCATCTATTTTAGAGAATACTATTGCGCCAAGACCAAAAGATGAACTAAACTTACCAACAGAAGAAGCTAAACCTTTACTATCATTAAGATTCCCCATTAAACCATAAGGATATCCAGCACAAGGATACACGGGACGTTGCTTTCCTTCCCCCCAACCATAATCAACTTTATCATTTTTAGGAAGAACTGCCATGCGATGATCTCTATCATCAGCAATTTGATTGAGAAACAACGTGTCGTTTGGATTCATTTTCATCATCCATTCAAGTCCCCAACGAGCTTCATCAAGAATATCAGCGATGCCATTACTCACATTATTCCCATTAGAGTCAAACTTATCTTGCCACACTTCAGGACAACTTAAATAAGCCACAAGCATTTGCATAGTAGCATTAGCACTTGTAGTGAGATATTGCAAATAGTCAGAGGCATCATGCCATCCACCAGTTACATCAATATAAGTACCATCTTTTTCACCACTTAATACCAATATTCCATCATGACTGTGACATGAATCTTTAAGTGATGGATTATATCCACATCGTTGTTGTCGCATATAGCATAGTGGGACCTCTTGCATTCCAGCATATACGTCATTCCCTATTTTTATTTTTGACGATTCTTCATTCCCACAAATTAGTTTATATTCTCCAGGAGTTGTCAATGATGAAAAATAAATGCGAGCACACGATTTCATAGGTTCCCATGGTTGTGTAATTTTCACTGAATCCACTTTGTAAGTGGAGCCACTGGCTACATCAACTATTAAAAACGAATTAGCCAGTTGACTAATTTCTTCATTTGGACTCATCACTACTGCAACCTTAACATCATCACAAAGGTAACCTATTTGATTTATACGAAAATATAAACTATTAGCCCTGCATGAAATACTAATTATTGATAAAAATGCCAGTAATATATAAATTGATTTTTTCATTATTTTTGACTATTAATTTTACATAGTTCAATATTCTACAAAGATAATGAATATAAATCAAAACAAAGATTAAAGGTTTATAAATTCACTTCTACGATTAAACCAAAATATATTTCAACACTCTTATAAGTACGAACCGGTTTTTAAAACATATTTTTTACCATTAAAATTGATTAATTATGAAACGTAAAATATTTAGTTTATTATTTGTTACAATTTCAACAATTATGTTTTCATCTTATGCACAAGGTCATACAGCAAACGACACAACTCAAGCATGTGAAAAATGTTGCAAATTTGACAAAAAGGGAAAACAACATAAAATGAGACATTCCAACCCATTTGAAGGGATTGAACTTTCTGACATTCAAAAAGAGCAACTCAAAAATCTTCATCAAAAACGTCGCGAAGACATGAAGGATTTTCGCAATAAGAAAAACGAAGGGGATACTTGCAAAATAAAATCTCCTCGTGAAATGCGCCGCAAACAACTTGATGAACTAAAAAACATTCTCACGCCAGAACAATATGTTCAATATCTCGAAAATTCATTTATAAACCAAAAAAGCAAACATTTGAGGAAACCTCATAATCGCAGACATTACAAGCATCACAAACAAAATTGTTGCAAATAAATTGTAAAATTATCGTAAAAAATTATGCAACTCCTATGTTATTACTAATTGAATGTATATATTTGCAGAATAAACCCTATTAATAAATTATTAAAAATTAGAGAATCATGAAGAAAGCAATTTTATGTTTAGCAATAGCATTCGTTGCATCTATGTCATTGACTGCAGTTGCTCAATGCCCTAAAGGTGAAAAGTGTGAGAAAACTGAGCAATGCGCAGAAAAAAAAGAATGTAAAAAAGAGTGCACTAAAAAATGTGATGCAAAAAAAGAATGCGTAAAAAAATGCGATAAAAAGCAAAAAGAATGCAAAAAAGAATGTAAAAAAGAATGCACTAAAAAATGTGACAAAAAACATGAGTGCGCAAAGAAATGCGATGCTAAAAAAGATTGCACCAAGAAGTGCGAGAAAAAACAAAAGGATTGCAAAAAGGCATGTAAAAAATCATGCAAATAAACACAACGCCTCATACATAAACATCAAAAGCCTGCTTCAATTGAAGTAGGCTTTTTTAATAAAAAAAGACCAAAGTAAAACTTTAGTCTTTCATATCTATATATTTTGAGACAACTACTTTAACGCATCTTCAATCTTCTTTACATCTTCTTGCAATTGTTTTTCAAATGCAAGACGCTCATCAATGTTATTGCATGCATGAAGCACAGTAGCATGCGTACGTGACAATCGTGTTCCAATTGCTGTAAGAGGCATTTTTGCCACCTTTTTAGAAAGATACATAATCATCTGACGAGCATCTGATATTTCACGCTTGCGTGTTTTAGTGAAAATCATATCAGGATCAATTTGATAGTAAGAGCAAACCTCTTGGGTAATCATCTCAAAGTTAATCTGACGTTTTGTTGTTTTAACTGCGTTTGCCAAAACATTACGAGCTAGGTCAAGAGAAATATCTTGATTTAGAACTGTGGCATGAGCAATCAACGATACCACGATTCCTTCCAATTCGCGAATACTATCAGTAACATTGTTTGCAATATAGTCCAATACTTCTTCTGGAATTTCAAGACCATCTTGCTCTGCCTTCTGTACTAAAACGTCCTTGCGAAGTTCATAATCTGGTCGTTCAAGTTCAGCAGTCATCCCCCATTTAAATCGAGATAACAATCGAGCCTCCATTCCTTCCATTTGAGATGGACGACAATCACTTGAAAGAATCAATTGTTTTTGATTTTGATGCAAGTGGTTAAAAATGTGGAAGAATGTGTTCTGAGTACGTTGCTTACCAATCAAGTCTTGAATATCATCAATAATTAATGCATCAATACTTTGATAGAAATTGATAAATTCATTGATTTTACCTCGACTAACAGCAGCAGTATATTGGCTTTCAAACAAACGTGCTGTTACATACAACACACGACTATGTGGGTTAGTATCTTTAATCTTTAA
Organism: Muribaculaceae bacterium; assembly: GCA_017424575.1. Taxonomy (GTDB): domain Bacteria; phylum Bacteroidota; class Bacteroidia; order Bacteroidales; family Muribaculaceae; genus RGIG4079. The sequence continues at coordinate 4,064 of JAFOYQ010000041.1, read as the reverse complement.
GCCAATTGCTTGAATTAAGTGAGTCTTTCCAACACCAGTAGGACCAAATACAAATAATGGATTAAAAGTTTTACACTTAGGGTCAGATGCGATCGCCTCACCAATAGAGCGTGCAATCTTATTACTCATACCCCCACAATAATTTTCAAAATTATAGCGTGGATTGAGTTGTGAATCTATTTCTTCTAATACTTGTTGATCGAAAGGATTTGCAGGAGCTACTACATGGTTTACAACAGGACGACTCGGATTAGAAGTTTTAATTTCTATCTTTGTAGTAGGATCGTCTTTAACTTGGTTGTAAGTATAGAATAACTTAACGCCTTGTCCGTAAACTTTACGAATAGCGCTACCTATAAGTTTAAAGTATCTCTCTTCAAACTGCTCTACAAAGAAGCTAGAAGGTACGCCTAACTTTAGGGCACCATCCTCATAGCTCAAGGATACAATATCCTTAAACCAAGCGTCAAATTGTTCTACAGGAAGATTATCTTTAAAGATTTGAAGACATTCTTCCCATAATTGTTGGTGATTTTTTTCCATTAATTAGTTGTAGTTTTTGCAAATCTTTTCAATACAAAGTTGAGGAGTTTTTTTTATAAAAACAATTGCAAAAATATTTGGAATTTATAATATAGTTACAACTATATTGAAATACAGCAACTTACGAAGTTATTAACAAGTGTAGTAAACTAAGACTTTAAGGTTTAATGTTTTCAGTATTGATTTACAAATAATTATCTCAAATAATTAAACTTGATATTTTGCATTTTCACTCTTATTATTTAAGAAATAAGCCGATAAATCATTGTATTTATACGAAATTTGATTTATCGACTTATATTTATCTTATTTAGAACGATTCTAAATAAAGTTATTGCGTTACTATAACAACTTAATTGAGATATAACGTTTAGGATTTTTCTTCACATCAATCAATAATGAATCAAGACTTCCAGCTGCACCATTGAGATTATCATACAACTTAGTATCGTTCATGAGCAAGCCCAATGTAGAGTTATTATTATTAATTGAGTTATTAAGAGTGCTTGTAATATGTTGCAAATTATTGGCTGTTGCATTTATATTATTTATAGTTGAATCAAGGGGCATAGATTTCAACTCTTCTGATACAACTGCCAAATCATTTGAAATATCATTCAAGTTCACTGTAATACTATCTACATTAGTCATGACGGGCTTTAAAGTACCTACGAATGCATTTAGTTTTGCAGTTGTTTCACTTAAATTTGCAGTAATATCATTTAATCGTTGCACTGAAGCATAAATTGCAGGGTCAGCAACAATTCTATTTACCGATGTAAGAAGCGAATCTACTTTAGGAATAATTGCCGTTACAGATGGTAAGATATCGTTTGACACGTTATCCATCAAACCAGCCGATGTTTCCCCTTTGAGTTTTTCACCATAATCATAAAAATCTTTACTTTCACCCATTTCTAGAACAATGGATGCAGAGCCAAGTAAATCTCCAGTCAACATTGCTTTTGTTCCCTTAGGCAAACGCAACTCCTTATCAATGCTAATTTCAACCATTACATGCCCAGGATTATCGTATTCATATTGAATATTCAACACCTGCCCTACTTTATATCCATTTAATTTCACAGGAGAAGCAATATCCAATCCTGCAACATTAGTATACGATACATAATAGTGATTTTCGGGTTTAAATACATTAATACCCTTTAGGAATTCAATTCCACTAAAAAGAGCAACAAGTGCAACGATAACACTTATGCCGATTACAACTTCTTTTTTGAAAATCTTTTTCATATTATTGTTTAACTTATTTACTTATTAAATTGTTCAGTTCAGTTTATTTTACTCTTTTACCATTACGGAATTTTGCAATAAATGCCTGAGGGAATTTTTTCTTTACTTCCTTCAATATTTTTTTTGCTTCACTTATTGAATTTGTGGCTTCTACTGTATACTTATAAATTGCACCCTCTTTATATTTCCACACTGGAGATAAACCCTTAAATTCTCTATCGCTATCTTTGAGCAATTTATTATTAGTGAGAATTTGTATGCGATATATCTCTTCATTTTCATCTATTGCTGACTTTTCAGCACTTGCTTCTACCTTAATGTCTTCATTTTCAGAATTATTTTCAGCAGATAGTTTTTCTTCCTCTTTTGACAATTCTTGTTTTTTAGAATTATTTTTTGTCTTCTTTATGCGTTTAGATTTTACATCCGCTGCATCGCCATTTTTAACTGACGATACTTGTCCATATGTATTATAATAAATTTGAAATGCGTTAAATATTGACTGCGATAATTGTTCTTGTCCATTGTCTGATGCGAGAAATCGTTCTTGTGTGGGATTACAAATAAAATCCAATTCAATCAACACTGATGGCATACTTGTAGCCCATAGCACCCAAAAACCAGCTTGACGCACTCCTTTATCTTTTCGATTTGACGTATTTATTAATTCATCTTGAACCAATCCTGCAAATTCAATACTTTGCATCATGTGTTTGCTTTGACTCATCTCAAATATAATATATGATTCAGGAGAATTGGGATCAAAACCACTATATGACGTAGTATAATCTTGTTCTAGTTCAATTACTGAGTTTTCTCGTTTTGCAACCTCCAAATTATCTTCAGAACGATGCAGACCTAAAGTATACACTGATGCTCCTGCTACACTTGTGCGACCTGGAGAATTTTTGTCAATTGAATTAACATGAACCGATATAAAAAGATCTCCCTTTGCATTATTGGCAATTTTAGCTCGTTGTTGAAGTGTAAGGTATTTATCCTTATCGCGAGTATACACAACCTTAACTCCGTCATATTCTTGTTTGATTTTTTCGCCAAATAATTTTACGACGTTTAATGTTATATCTTTTTCTTGAGCATATTCGCCAACAGCACCACAATCTTTACCACCATGACCTGCATCTATTACGACTACAAAATCTCGAGCAAAAATAGCAATGGGAGTAATTACTAAAAACGCAACTACAAATGATACTTTAATTATGTAATTAAATACACTCTTCATTTCTAAAAATTAGTGCAAATTTAGTGAATTACGCTTGATTATCCATTTTATATAGCAATTTTTAACCTATAATACCCAAATATTGGAGAAATTGGATAGCATTTTGTGCTTTTAGTTGAATTATATCTTATCTTTGTAGCATAAATTATAATATCATTATGAGAAAAATACTATCTGGAACGATTCTATTACTAGCAACAATTGCATTATCTACATCGTGCAACCAATCTATTTCAAACCACAACGATGCACCTCCATTTACAATTTATAGGTTAGACCAAGCGATATATAAATCAGCCCAAAATGGCGATTTTCAAGCTACCACTAACGATAGCATAATGTCTCTTGGTGCAGATGCTATAACTGTTATGCTAAACGTTGGACACCCCGACGATTCTGCATATATAAAATATGTATCATCTGAGGCAATAAAAATGTTCACCCCTGAGGTTGAAAATAAATTTCCTAATCTTGAATCAATTGAGGGTGATATGGGTATTATAAATAAAAACTTTAATCAAAAGTTGCCACAGGTAAAATTAGACAAGATTTACTCATTTGTTTCACCTTATCGTCAATCTATATATATATGCGATTCAACATTACTAATTGCACTAAATCATTATTTAGGGGCTGAACATGAAGCATACAATGGGTTTGAAGACTATATCAAACGAAATAAGGATGCAAGATTCATTACTTATGACATTGTAGAAGCTTTAATTAGTACAAATATCACATTTGAAACAAACGGCAATGATGATTTATTGAGCAAAATGCTATATGCTGGAAGCATTATTGAAGCTAAAATGCAGCTTGTTCCAAATGCTTCATTAGAAGATGCATTGGGTTATACTGCAGAAGAACTTGAATGGGCAAACAAAAATGAAGAAACAATATGGCAAGCTTTAGTTTCAAAGGAATTATTATATACAACTGCATATTTTGACATTGACCGAATACTATCTCCAGCGCCAAATACCTCTATTATACACAAAGATGTCGCCGGCTTTGGCGGTTA
>JAFOYQ010000040.1 GCA_017424575.1 Muribaculaceae bacterium | reverse complement strand
TTTCTGCATAAAATTTTGTAATTTTGCACCTTAAAATAAATGTAACTATATAGTAACAATGGCAAAGAAATTCAACGAATATAACGGTTTTAACCTATCGAACGTTAATAAGGAAGTTCTTGAGCAATGGAACAAGAACGGATTGTTTGAAGAGAGTATGAAAGTGCGTGAGGGCAACCCCTCATTTGTATTCTATGAAGGTCCCCCTTCAGCAAATGGTATGCCTGGTATTCACCACGTAATGGCACGTACTATCAAAGATATATTCTGCCGTTATAAAACAATGAAAGGCTTCCATGTGAAACGTAAAGCAGGGTGGGACACTCATGGTCTTCCTGTGGAACTTGGTGTGGAAAAAGCTCTTGGTATTACCAAAGAGGACATCGGCAAAAAGATTTCGGTTGACGATTATAATGCTGCTTGCCGTCAAGAAGTAATGAAATATACCAAAGAGTGGGAAACTTTGACCAACTCTATGGGCTATTGGGTGGATATGAATGACCCATATATCACATACGACAATCGCTATATCGAATCGGTGTGGTGGTTATTGAGCCAACTCTACAACAAAGGATATCTATATAAAGGTTACACTATTCAACCATATTCACCTGCGGCTGGTACTGGTTTGAGTACTCACGAGTTGAACCAACCTGGTTGTTATCGTGATGTAAAAGACACTACTGTAACAGCATTGTTCGCAATGGTTAATCCACGTCCTGAAATGGCAGAGTGGGGTAAACCTTACTTCGTGGCTTGGACTACTACTCCTTGGACTTTGCCTTCAAATACAGCATTGTGTGTGGGCCCTAAAATTGAATATGTATGTGTTCAAACATACAATCCTTACAATGGTGAGAAAATCAGCATCGTAATGGCTAAAGACTTGGTTAAGTCTTATCTCAAGGCCGAAGGCGCAGAACTTCCTATGGAAGAATACAAACAAGGTGACAAAGTGGTGCCTTACCGCATTGTTGCAAACTATATGGGTAGCGATCTCGTGGGCATGCAATATAAACAACTCATGCCATGGGTTAAACCTCTTGAAAAAGTTGATAGCAATGCTGCTCCTTTCGTTAAAGAATACGCAGAAGCAAATCCAAGCAAGTGCTTCGCCGTTGGCAACGACAAATTCGTTGAACTCGAAGAAAAGGCATTCCGCGTAATCCCTGGCGACTATGTAACGACTGAAGATGGTACTGGTATTGTTCACATCGCTCCTACATTTGGTGCTGATGACGCAAAAGTAGCAAAAGCAGCCGAAATCCCTTCATTGTTTATGATTAACAAGAAAGGGGAAACTCGCCCAATGGTTGACCTTACTGGCAAATACTACACTCTTGACGAATGTGCTCAAGAATTTATCGACACATGCGTAAGCGTTGATGCTTATTCACATCACGCAGGCGACTATGTAAAGAATGCTTATGACCCACAGTTCAATCCTGGAGGAAAATTTGATGAGCAAGCTGCACAAAAAGCTGAAGATCTCAACGTCGTTATTTGCATGGAAATGAAGCAAGAGGGTGTTGCATTCAAGATTGAAAAACATGTTCACAACTATCCTCACTGCTGGCGTACTGACAAACCTGTGCTATATTACCCACTTGATAGTTGGTTTATCAAAACCACAGCTGCTCGCGAGCGCATGATGGAACTCAACGAAACTATCAAATGGAAACCACAATCAACAGGTACTGGTCGTTTCGGCAAATGGCTTGAAAACCTCCAAGATTGGAACCTTTCTCGTAGCCGCTATTGGGGTACTCCACTTCCTATTTGGAGAACCGAAGATGGCACAGAAGAATTATGTATCGATAGCGTAGAAACTCTTTATAACGAAATCGAGAAATCGGTTACGGCAGGCATCATGACTTCAAATCCATACAAGGATAAAGGGTTTACTCCTGGTGACTACAGTAAAGACAATTATAATAAGATTGATCTTCACCGTCCTTACGTTGACGACATCGTATTGGTATCAGCATCAGGCAAAGCGATGTATCGCGAACTTGATTTGATTGATGTGTGGTTTGACTCTGGCGCAATGCCTTATGCTCAAATCCACTACCCATTTGAAAATAAAGAAGGTCTTGACTCTGGCGAATTGTATCCTTCTAACTTTATTGCAGAGGGTGTTGACCAAACTCGCGGTTGGTTCTTCACATTGCATGCAATCGGTACAATGGTATTTGATTCAGTTGCTTACAAGGCAGTTATCTCAAACGGCCTTGTACTCGACAAAGATGGCAACAAGATGTCAAAACGCCTTGGCAATGCAGTTAACCCATTTGAAACTATCGACAAATATGGCTCAGACCCTGTTCGTTGGTATATGATTTCGAACTCATCTCCATGGGATAACTTGAAATTTGACCCTGCCGGCGTGCAAGAGGTTAGCCGTAAATTGTTTGCTACATTATATAATACTTATTCATTCTTTGCACTCTATGCAAATGTTGACGGATTCGACAACAGCCAACCTCAAGTAGCTCTTGAAAATCGTCCTGAAATTGATCGTTGGATCATCTCTCTACTTAATACACTCGTGAAAGATGTAGATGAAGCACTCAACGACTATGAACCAACAAAAGCTGCTCGTGCAATCAATGACTTCGTTAACGACAACCTAAGTAACTGGTATGTGCGTTTGAATCGCAAACGTTTCTGGGGTGGCGAAATGAACGAAGATAAGCTTTCGGCTTACCAAACATTATATACTTGTCTTGAAACAATCGCAAAACTTATCGCTCCAATCTCACCATTCTATGCCGATAAGTTGTATCAAGACCTCGCAGGAAATGGCTCTGTTCACTTAGCTTTGTTCCCTGAAGTAAATGAAGGTGCTATCGACAAAGCTCTCGAAAATCGCATGAACATTGCTCAAGTAATTACCTCTATGGTATTGTCACTCCGTCGCAAAGTGAACATCAAAGTACGTCAACCACTTTCTACTTTGATGATTCCTGTGATGGACGATGCTCAACGTGAAGCTATTGAGTCAATGAGCGAATTAATCCTCAACGAAGTGAACGTTAAGAACTTCAAATTTGTTGATAACGAAGCCGGTGTATTGGTAAAACGCGTTAAACCCGATTTCAAGAAACTCGGTCCAAAATTTGGCAAAACAATGAAAGCCGTTGCTGCAGCAATCACATCAATGAGCCAACAAGAAATTGCTTCTCTTGAAAAGAATGGCAATATCACTCTCAATATTGATGGCAACGACGCTGTGATTGAAGCCATTGACGTGGAAATCATCTCAGAAGATATTCCAGGTTGGTTGGTTGCTAACGAAGGTAACATCACTATCGCACTCGATGTAACAATCACTGATGAATT
>JAFOYQ010000039.1 GCA_017424575.1 Muribaculaceae bacterium | reverse complement strand
GATGTGAATATTGGAGGCGTTGTGCGCAATGGCAAAGGATATATTGTGAACGGAAATACAGTGATATTGCCAGGAGACCATGTAGTGATATTCTGCAAGGCTACAGGCGTGCAAAAATTGGCAAAATTCTTCAACTAATAAAGATTTAATAACTTCGAGAAATGACAAAAGCTTTTAATTGGGGACAAGTATTTAGAATATTGGGTGTGCTTCTGCTAACAGAGGCATTTCTGATGTCGTTGTCGGCAATTGTGGCGTATATATATGGTGAAAATGACTTAAAAGCAATTGTTGAATCGTCGGTAATTACTGCTGTTTCGGGTATTGCAGGCATGCTGATAGGAGGAAAAACAACCAAACATTTCGGAACTCGCGAGGGGTATCTTGTTGTGGGATTGGTGTGGATTGTTTTTTCGCTATTTGGGATGTTGCCTTTCAAGTTAAGTCACTACATACCAAGCATAACAGATGCTTTTTTTGAGACCATGTCGGGATTTACAACAACTGGGGCTACGATATTGACAGATATAGAGGTTCTGCCCCATGGTTTGTTGTTTTGGCGAAGTATGATGCAATGGATGGGCGGCATGGGAATCGTGGTGCTTTCGCTGGCAATATTGCCAATGTTCGGCGCTGGGATGCAGCTATTTGCAGCCGAAGTGCCTGGCATCACATACGACAAACTGCAACCTCGCATAACAGATACGGCTCGCAGATTGTGGGAGTTATATTCTATATTGACAGCGATTTGTGCAATATTGCTCTATCTGGGAGGGATGGATGCTTTCGATGCCATTTGTCATTCACTAACAACATTAGCATCAGGTGGTTATTCAACCAAAAATGCTTCTATTGCATATTGGTCGTCGCCTATTATTCACTATATAATCATAATTTTTATGATTATTTCGGGAACAAACTTCTCGCTACTATATGGTGCTATAGTGCGTCGACAAGGCAAAAAATTGATTCGTGATGAAGAATTTCGAACCTATGTGATAAGCTTAATCATAGTTGCTTTTGCTATATTTGTTGGATTAATGGCTACACGCAATATCGAGAATTGGGGTGATGCAGAAAAGAGTTTCAGAGATGCCACGTTCCAAACCATTGCAACTATCACTACTACAGGATTTTCGTCATCGGACTATATGACTTGGCATCCAATTTTATGGTTTATTATTTTGCTTCTTATTCCTCTTGGAGCTTCGGCAGGGTCCACCTCTGGTGGGGTAAAAATCATCCGCATACACATCATATTGAAAAATATATACTATGAATTCAAACGCGTGATGCACCCAAAAGCTATCAGACCAGTGAGGGTTAACAAACGAATTATATCAGAAAATACACTATCAAATATATATGTATTTATATCTATTTTCATTATTACTTTGATTGTATCAACAATAATTTTAATGGCTACTGGCTTATCAACAAGCGAAGCTTTTGGTTGTTCAATAGCTTCTATAGCAAACGTAGGACCTGCAATTGGAGACTTTGGTCCTACTGGCACATACGCTGCCCTACCCGATTTGGCTAAATGGTATCTTTCTATATTGATGCTAATAGGTCGTTTAGAGCTATTCACAATATTGATATTATTCTTACCTGCCTTTTGGAAGAAATAAAAAAAACGGCAAACTCTTGCGAGTTGCCGTTTTTTCATATAACTAAATAATTAATAGTTAGTTTTTTTAACTTCGAAGTGAGCTTGTGGGTGAGCGCAT
>JAFOYQ010000002.1 GCA_017424575.1 Muribaculaceae bacterium | reverse complement strand
CCAGGGTCGCTACCGCCGTGGCCAGGGTCAATCATGATGTTATAGTTTGTCCATTTTGTTGCGGCCTCAGTAGGCATTGTTATTGCCGCAATAACAAATAATGCTATAATTGAAAATATCTTTTTCATAATGGTAGTTTTTAAGGTTGATTATTTGAGGTCGGCAACATAGATTTGACCATTAGTAAATGAAGTAAACACGATTTTGTTACCATCGGGAGAGATGCATGGATTCATCTCGATGAGGTTAGGTGTTGCAGTGAGTGCTTTTACATTTTTGCCGTCGGCATTCATAATGTAAAGTTCGCCAGCAGTGTATTCGTGGCCATCATCTTCGGTCTTTTCAAAAATGATTTGGCTATTGTTTACCCATGAAGGATTAAAACCACGACCTATTTTTTGCTTACCTGTGCCATCTACATTGATTACGCAGATATCGTCCATTTCATTAAATACAACTTTTTTGCCGTCGGGTGAGAGAGCAGGGCAGAATGATGGGCCTACATTAAGTACGCGTTTGTTGCCAAGTTCGTCAACGATATAAAGGTGTTCGAAATCGCAAATAAAACTTGTGTTGATATATTTGTTACCAGCAAGAGTTTTTGCCATTGTTTTGTTGAGTGGAGTGAGATTTGCTTTCATCACAGCAACTTCAGGAGCAACGATAGTTTTCACACCACCTGTATATCTCCATGCTGCAGGTTGCATATATTCGGCATCTTTCGACATGCGGAATGTTGTGCCGTTTGTTGTGTTTACAGCCCAAGCAGCGTGTGCACGCATAGCTCCATCAGAAGTTTCTAACCAGCGAGTGTCTCTAACCAAAATTTCTTTGCTATCTGCACTCCATTGGAACATGTATCCTACGCCCGAAGATGTGAGAAGATGTTTCTTTGACGAACCATTTGCATTCATGGTATACAATCCATCGTAGCCAAATTCGGTAAATGCGATTTTTTCGCCGTCGGGCGACCAGCGAGGATTTTCATACTTGACATCGTCATTAGTTAATTGTGTAACATTTGAAAGAATGCCACTCTTTGTGTCTTGTGCTGCAAGAAATTGTCCTCCAATAACTACAGCTACAGCCATTAGTAGAATTTTTTTCATGATAAAAAGTTAGATATTAATTATTAGTTAATTTTTTTATTTTTGGCGTTAGTAAGGCATAATTATGCAATAATGCATAGTATGTACATGCAAATTTAGGCTTTAATAATTAAAAATGCAATAAAAAAGTGAAAAAAAAGCATAAAAAATAGACAATTAGCAATAAAATTGCTTTTATCGTTGTCTTTTTGGGGAAATGATGAGGTTGTTTCGACTTGAATAAATATGATAGAAACGTCGAGAATCGCGATGAGTTATGATGTTATTAATGATAGATTGATAATTCATGTCGCGATCATCAATGATGATGTTAATCCCTTTTGTGGTTGTGGGAATCTCTTCAACTGAGGTTTTGAAGAATATGTTGTTGCTTGAAAATCCTTCATTCTCAATTATATTCATAATGTTGTTGGGTTGTCGGCTTACAATATAAGTGTCACATGCCTTAACCTTGCGCTTAAATAATTGGGTAATAGGTTTTATTAGGGTAGTAGTAATGGCGCTAATTACCATGCGAAATACAATGGCTGCCTTTACAACAATCTTATTAAACCATGAACTGCGAGGATAGTGTTTGCGATAGAAAATGTGCATAGCCTCGTAGAAAATTTTTACATAATTGAGTGATTCGGTTTTTGTGCATTCCCCCTTATAGTGAATGATTGGGGTGGGGAGGTAATAGTTTACCATGTTGTCGGTAATCATGCGAAATGATAAATCCATATCCTCACCATACATAAAGAAGTCCTCGTCAAATCCTCCAATTTTTTTAGTCAAGTCGGTGCGAAGCAACATAAATGCTCCTGCTAAAACGGGCACTTGATGTGGCTCATTTTCATTCAAATAACGAAGGTGATATCGTGCAAACAAACGTGATTTTGGAAATAGTGTTGAAAGTCCAAAGAGTTTGCAAAATGAATTCCAAGTTGAAGGGAATGAGCGTTTTGATTCTGGGAGAAAATGGCCGTTCCCATCAACCATTTTCACGCCTATTGCACCACATTCGGGGTGCTCGTCCATCCATTTTACAGTGTCTTTAAGTGTGTCGCTACCTATGATTGTGTCAGGATTTAGAACAAGAATGAAATCGGTATCAGCAAGTGCAAAACCTTGATTATTAGCGCGAGCAAAACCTACATTTTCTTTGTTGCGAATGAATGTTACCGAGGGGAAGCGCTCTTCAAGGAAGTCAATGCTATCATCTCCCGAGTTGTTGTCAATGACAATAGTGTGCCCATCTACCTCTGTATAAGCTTCTTCTACAGAGAGGAGGGTTTGCTCTAAAAAATATTTGAGTTTATAATTGACAATGACGGTTGTGACGCGCTTCATTTCGGTTTATTGAATATTCCTTATATAAAACGCATCTGATATCTTTTTATTACATTTTTTTTGTAAAAATTATTAAAGTAAAAACTATCGAGTTGTCAGCGGTGCCATGAACGCATCGGGGATGTGTTCGAGCGTGTAATTGTCGGGTGTGCCTACTATGGTTATGATGTCAAACTGCACTTCGTGTGGGATATCAAAGGTTGTTACGTATGTGTTGGCGGCTCTCACCATGCGCAAAATCTTTTTATTGTCAATGGCTTCAATTGGATCGCTATTGAGGTTTGTACGAGTTTTGACCTCTACAAACACGATGCGATTTCCTTTCATCGCAATAATATCGAGTTCGTAGTGACCTATGCGAAAGTTGCGTTGGCATATTGCATAGCCATCAGTAATTAACTTTTCGCATGCAAGTTCTTCGCCCCAGTGTCCCGTTTCGTTGTGTTGAGCCATATTTGTTGCCTATATTATATATGTAAATTGTAACTTTTCTTGCAAAATTAACGATATATATTCAATTCTTGAATTTTATTGCAAAAATATTTTGGGAAATGAATATTTTTTTATTTCTTTGCATTAAATATTGAAAAAACGAGATAAATAAACATAAATATACAATAATTATACAATAATGGAATCAAAAAAGTATATTTTGACCGAAAAAGACATACCCACTGCTTGGTATAATGTCTTGCCCGATATGCCTACAAAACCCCGTCCAATATTAAATCCACAAACTAAACAGCCTTATAAGGAAGAGGAGTTATATCCTCTTTTTGCAAAAGAGGTCGTAAAACAAGAATTAAATACGACCGATCGTTGGATTGAAATCCCCGACGAGGTGCGTGAAATGTATAAAATTTGGCGCCCAACTCCACTTGTTCGTGCTCGTGGATTGGAAAAATTGCTCGACACTCCTGCTCACATTTATTTTAAGAATGAGAGTGTGAGTCCGGTTGGCTCTCATAAACTCAATTCTGCAATTCCTCAAGCATATTATTGCAAAAAAGAGGGTGTTACTAATATTACTACCGAAACAGGTGCTGGTCAATGGGGGGCAGCGCTTTCGCTTGCGGCTAAACATTTTGGTCTTGAGTTGGCTGTGTATATGGTAAAGGTGTCTTATCATCAAAAACCATATCGCCGTTCAATTATGCAAACTTATGGCGCTCAAGTTATTGCATCGCCAAGTATGTCTACTCGAGCTGGCCGTAAGATGATTACCGATAACCCCAATTACCAAGGTTCACTCGGTATGGCAATATCTGAAGCTGTAGAATTGGCAATGGCTACACCTAATTGTAAGTACACACTTGGTTCGGTGTTGAATCACGTGTCATTGCACCAAACTGTTATCGGACTTGAGGCTGAAAAGCAAATGGAGATGGCAGGGGAGTATCCCGATATTGTAATTGGTTGCTTTGGTGGTGGTAGTAATTTTAGTGGTATCACATATCCATTTATTCGTCATAATTTCTCAGGAGAGCGTAACACTCGTTTTATTGCTGCTGAGCCTGCGTCATGTCCAAAACTTTCTCGAGGTGTGTTTCAGTACGACTATGGTGATGAAGCTGGATATACTCCAATGATTCCAATGCGCACACTTGGTCATAATTTCTCGCCAGCAAATATTCATGCAGGTGGTCTTCGTTATCATGGTGCTGGTTCTGTGCCAAGTCAGTTGATTGAAGATGGTTTGATTGAGGCTGTGGATATCCCACAACTTGAAACATTTAAGGCTGCAACAATGTTTGCGCAAAGTGAAGGTATTATTCCCGCTCCTGAAAGTTCACATGCTATTTCTGCTGCAATTCGCGAGGCGTTGAAGGCTAAAGAAGAGGGTGTTCAAAAGACGATCTTGTTTAACTTATCTGGACATGGGTTGATTGATATGGCGTCATACGACCGCTACTTTGCTGGAGACTTGACCAACTACGAGATCCCCGAAGAAGAGTTATTGAAAAATACTCGTGATTTGGAAAAATTGATTTAATAGTAGTAAAAGATAATTAAAGTTGAGTGTCTCCATCGATTTTGGTGGGGACACTTTTTATTGCTATATATAATAATGTGTAAAACAACTTTTTTAATCTTGTTGATTCTGTAGTTTTGTTAAAAAACATGTTTTACAACATAAAAAAAATTTAGTAGTTAAAATATTGGTGTATAGTTTATTGAGGCGAAAATGGGTAAAAATGGGTAAAAAATAGTTATAAAAATATTTGGTTGATATTAATAAAAGCCGTAACTTTGCACTCGCTTTTGAGAACGGACCACGGCGGTGGTAGAGCGAAGGACAGCGACAGGTTAAAACCTGTTAATTTTTTGACGAGATTTTGTTG
>JAFOYQ010000038.1 GCA_017424575.1 Muribaculaceae bacterium | reverse complement strand
TGTTGTAGTCAATCCATTGTCCGCAAGGGAATGTGATGTTGCGTGATGTAGCGCCTTGAGTCATCACTGGAGCCACCATTACATCGCGTCCCCATAAGTATTGGTCGTCAATGTTGTCAAATTTAGTATTTTGTTTGCTATAGAAGTTGAGTGGACGCACCATTGGAAGACCTTGTGATGCATTTTCGTAAGCAAGGGTATAGTTATAAGGCAACCAACAATATCGTTCTTTGATGAGATCGAGAATGATGTCGCGTTGCTCGGGGTATTTATATGGCTCAGCCACTTGTTGTGAGTGTGTGCGAAGAATTGGCGAGAATGTGCCGAGTTGCAACCAGCGAACATAAAGTTCGGGGTCAACAGGGTTTTCGGGGTCGATTGCGAAACCACCTACGTCGTGGCTCATGTAACCCATACCACTTAACCCAGAGTTGAGCATAATTGTTACTTGAGGTTGAAGACCTCCCCATGAGCGTGACACGTCGGTTGACCATGGATATACACTGAAGCGTTGGAGACCAGCAGTACCACCACGCATCATAGTCATAAGACGTGTGTTGGGGTACTCCTCTTTGTAGAGGTTGTAGATGATGCGACTCCATTCGTTACCATATAAGTTGTGATATTCGCGTGCAGTTTTGCCATTGTGGTGATAGATTGAGAATGGGTGTACTTCAGGTTCGCCGAGGTCGCCCCACCAGCCACCAACACCTTCGTCGGTGAGTTGTTTGTAACGATTGCGAAGCCATTGACGAGTGTCGGGGTTTGACACGTCAAACATACCACCCGAACCTACCCAAATAGTTACCTCGTGAGTGTTGCCCACAGAGTCGCGGCAGAACATGCCTTTTGATGACAATTCATTATAGTTGTCAATAGCACGACCATTAGTCAATACATAAGGTTGCGAAATGATGATAGTATTTACACCTTTCTCTTTGAGGTCGGAGAGCATATTTTTGTGAGTAGGCCATTGGATAGGGTCCCATGCAAGGCGTCCCATATCCTCTTCCTTACCATACCAGTAAAGGTCGAGCACTACACCATCAACCGGATAACCTTCGCGTTTGAGCGTGTCGATTACGCCACTAGTTTCAGCTTCGGTTTTGTAGCCATATTTAGAAGTAATATATCCCATTGCCCAGAATGGGGGAAGTTCTTGACGGCCAGTAAGGAGAGTATATTCCCTCATTACGCCTTCGAGAGTGCCACCACCATTGATGAAATAGTATGATACAGGTTCTTTACCTTCGGTGATGTATTTCACTGGGTTGCTCATAATCATTTCAGCAGCAGCATAGTCGTCGAAAAGCACTGCATAACCATTTGATGATATGAATAATGGCATTGTGATATTCATTTGGTTGATGCGTTTTTCACCTTTCATATAACTGTAATTTTGCTTGTTATACATCACAAGCGTGTCGCCATTAAGTGAAAGGCTATGACCACGTTCGCCAGCACCATAGTAAGAGCCAACGCCCGAGGTGTAAAGTGCAAATTCTTGTTTGCCATCAACAACTGTGCGCACACCATTGTCGCTGATCATGCGATCGTCGCCAGCATTGATAGAGATGCTACCATCTTTGCTGTTAAGAACAACATCGATATTTGTAGTAGTGAGAACTTTTACGCTTCCAGTTTCAGAAACCTTGCCATTGAATTTTTGAGGGGCAAGAATAGCAGAGTGAGATTGAGGCACAACCTCGCCAACCTTAGCATTAGTTACCTTGATGATATTGTCGTTGATTGCAGTAGCTGTAACGACACGTCCCGATGGTGTTGTGACAGAGATAACACCATTATTAGCCCAAGAAATCCACGAAGAAGAAGTCATAAGGGCTACAGCGATGAAAAGTTTGTAAACTTTAGATTTTAACATTATAAGTGATTTTAGATTTTACGCATTAAAATATTGACCACAAAATTACTAAATCAGCGTCAGATATCCAATTTTGGAGGTTGATTGCATTCAAAATTATTCTTAAATGATGTTGATTGGGGTAATTCATTTTCAACTCTCAATACAAATAACTATTTTTGCATTATAAATAAAAACTAAAGGTAAAAGATATATGTTTTCAGGAATTGTTGAAGAGGCTGCTCAAGTGGTGGCTATTGAACGTGATGGTGGTAACGTACATTTGTCGTTGACATGCTCATTTGTAAATGAATTAAAAATCGACCAATCAGTGGCTCACAATGGTGTTTGCCTCACTGTAGTGTCATTAAACGACGATAATAGTTATACTGTAACCGCAATTCAAGAAACACTCGACCGTAGCAATCTCGGGGGCTTGAAAGTAGGAGATTTGGTTAACCTCGAACGCAGTATGTTGATGAATGGTCGCCTCGACGGACACATTGTGCAAGGTCATGTTGACTGCACTGCAGTGTGTGAAAGTGTTGAGGAAGCCGATGGTAGTCACTACTATAAATTTGTTTATGAAGTTGACCCAGCAATGGCATCAAAAGGGTATGTTACAGTAGAAAAAGGCTCGGTAACAGTAAATGGTGTGAGCCTCACGGTGTGTGACTCAGAGCGCAATAGTTTCCGTGTGGCAATTATCCCTTACACCTTTGAACACACCAACTTCAAACATATCGAAGCCGGAACTCGTGTGAATCTTGAATTTGACATCATTGGCAAATATTTGAGCCGTTTGATGGAATTTCAAAACAAATAATAAATATCAAGATGGATTTTTATCAATTGGTTGAAGAGCGTCAGAGTTGTCGTGCATACGATTCTACCCGTGAGGTAGAACCCGATAAACTTGCACGTATTATTGAGGCTGCACGCTTAGCTCCCTCGGCATGCAACTCTCAGCCATGGCACCTCATCACTGTAACCGACAAGCAACACCGTGCTGAAGTGGCGCAAGCACTCACCTCAATAGGCATGAATAAATGGGTTGACCAAGCGACAGCATTTATTGTTATCGTGCAAGAATCGCCCAACTTTACAGCACGTCTTGGAGGGTGGATAAAAAATAAACACTTCCCTTTGATAGATTGTGGCATAGTGTCATCACACATCACCTTAGCGGCAACGCAAGAGGGATTGGGCTCATGTATACTTGGGTGGTTTGACGAAAAGAAACTACGTCAACTGCTTAAAATTCCACGCACAAAACGCGTATTAATGGTCGTATCACTTGGATATGCCACCGACACCCATCGCACACACCAACGCAAACCTCTCGCCGAAATGTCATCAAACGAGGAGTATTAGACTGCTTAATTTTATTAAAATGCAGTTGTGTGTTGTGTAGTATAAAAAAAAGTTGTACCTTTGCACATGGGTAAGTCCTACACGACCAGCTCCCTGGGAACTCCGTCAGGTCTTGATCGAAGCAGCGGTACCAGGTCGTAGCGGTGCGATGTAGTAAGCTTGCCCTTTTTTTGTGCTTATACTCAGCCATATATATAACAACAGCCACCCCTATTGGAGTGGCTGTTGCTTTTATATTGTGTTGCTTTTATTGAAGTCCTTCAAGAATGCGTTTCAACACTACTTGTGCTGAGATTTCGCGATTGGCAGCCTCGGGAATCACAAGCGAGCGTGGCGATTCAATCACATCGTCGCTCACAATCATGTTGCGACGCACTGGCAAGCAGTGCATGAAGAATGCGTTGTTGGTTAATGCCATCTTCTCGGTAGTGATGGTCCATGCGCGGTCGGTTGAAAGCACTTTACCATAGTTGGGGTCGGCATAGGCACTCCAGTTCTTTGCATAAACAAAGTCGGCGCCTTCGAGGGCTTTGTCTTGGTCGTATTCTACGCGTGCATTGCCCACAAATTCGGGTGCGAGTTCGTATCCCTTAGGGTGTGTGATGACAAATTCGTAGTCGGTAGCGTTCATCCATTCGGCAAATGAATTGGGCACGGCTTGAGGTAATGCTTTGGGGTGAGGAGCCCATGTCAATACCACTTTAGGTCGAGCCACAGTTTTGTGTTCTTCGATTGTAATAAGGTCGGCAAACGATTGCAATGGGTGGCGTGTTGCTGCCTCCATTGAGAACACTGGACGACCTGAGTATTTTATGAATTGATTGATGATTTTTTCTTCATAATCGTCGGCTTTCGACTCAAAACGAGCAAATGCGCGAACACCAATAACATCACAGTAACTACCCATCACAGGCACTGCTTCAAGAAGGTGTTCGGGCTTGTCTCCATCCATAATTACGCCACGTTCGGTTTCGAGTTTCCATGCTCCTTGATTAACATCAAGCACAATCACATTCATGCCGAGGTTCATGGCTGCTTTTTGAGTGCTGAGGCGAGTGCGAAGTGATGAGTTAAAGAAAATCATCAAAAGTGTTTTATTCTCGCCAAGATGTTTGTAAGCAAAACGATTTGCTTTCACTTCAAGAGCCTCTTTCACTGCATCTTGAAGGTTTCCTATGTCATTAACTGTTGTAAAATTTCTCATTTTTAGTTTTTATTTTCTAATATGAGTGCAAGTTACGCAATAATTTTGAATTATCTACAAAAAATGGAGTAGTTTATGGTAACACGGGTGAAAGATGAAAGGCAACGACCCCCACGAGAGTTGCCATTGCCTTTACTACACTATCATGAAAACTTTTTTAATTAACGCATACCATGTCCACCCCATCGGCGCTCATTGCGATTCTTGGGTTGCTCTCCAGCTCCAAATGTGTTAAACTTATATGTGAAATTCAACATAAAGTAACGAGTCAATGAATTATACTCAGTGTCGTCAATATAGTTAGCAGTTACATTGCGACGAACATTTTCTCTTTGTTGTAAAAGGTCGAATGCTTTCAAAGATATTGTTGCTGCTTTCCCTTTGAGGAACGAATAACCTATTGAGGCGTTCCACAACCATTGATTGGGTTCACCAACTGAATAGCCTTGTGTTCCTGAATAAGATAATTCACTATTAACAGAGAGTCCGAATGGAGCATTATATGTTGCATTGAATGTACCTCCATAGGTGTGAACATCACGATTTGAAGCAGTTTGAACAGTATTGCGCACAATTTGCAAATTATAGAATGGGCGCAATTCAAATTCAAGATAATCGGGACGCCAAGCAAATGAGAATGATTCGCCGACCATGAACGAGCCACTGCGATTGAGGTTGCCATTATTAGACCCTACAGTAGCGCTATAGAATCCAAAGAGGTGATTGGAGAATGAGAAGGCTTTGTTTCGCAGTGGCATCGAAATCATGTTCATCAATCGAGCGTTCCAAACGCCGTTTGCGTTGGTGTAATTTGTGATGCGACCACCAGTTTCGGGGTCAAACGTAGTATTTGAAACTATGCTATTTTGATTGTAGCGCACAAACCCCATGAGCATAATAGAGCGTTGTGCTTCCATGTTAAAGTCCTGGAATCTCACATTCACATTGTGTGTGAAAGTAGGTTTTAGATTTGGATTACCGATAACAATATTCAATGGGTCGGAGTAGTCGGGCACTGGTTGTATTTGTGCCATTGTGGGTTGCGATGAACGGCCCATATAGTTTACGTTCAACGAGCGAGATTTGCTCATTTTTAATCGGTAACGCACGAATGGAGCAAGATTCCACACCCATGATTCAGGAATATCTTTGTCGGGATTAGATATGTTATGACTCTTTTGCATAGTTGGAACAAGTGATAATCCTGCGTCGAGAGTATATGCCTTGCTCACCTTTTTATAACCTACGCGAATATCTTGGTTGAAATATTCGTTGCGGAAAATGTTTGTCAAACTATCATTAGGCTCAAATTCATAGCCATAAAACAATTCTTCTAAATTGGTATGAGAATATCTATCATCGGTTAGGTAATTCAATACGATATTGTTAAGAACATCACTTGGGGCAGAATAGGTGTACTTATCGGCATTGTTCCAACGATATTGAGCACGATAAGCAAATGTCAAGAAGTGACCATTTTTAACATTGCCGAGAGGTTCGGTCCAGGTAACGCGACCTTGTGCCATATTATTCCATGTGTGATTGTCGGCATATTGTGCGTAATCAAGGATATCTTCGTCGATAGAGTCAGTATAGGTGTATGTATTTCGGTTGATTGACAAAGTGCGTTCAAATTCCGATACATTGCTGAATTGGTAGCGCCCTTGGAAAGAGAATGAACGACCAGGACGCGATTTGAATTTGTGATTATACACAAGCGAAGCACCAAAGTTGTAAGATGTACCATTTGAATTTACCAAGTTTTGACTTGTTTGGTCTAATGTATAACCTTGGCCAATAGTGTTGGTTGTAGTTGTGTCGTTACTCCAAGAGTCATTAAAGTTCGCTCTGAAATTAGGACGGAATTCAAAAGTATTCGTTGAATCAGGATTCCATTGCACGCGGAATGAAGCACGAATGTTGTGTCCATTATCGCGTGAGAATTTATCCATATTTGCCCATGAGGTAATATCGGTGTAGAGATATTGACGTTCAGTTGATTGTTCGTTGTAACGGTCGCTGTGAGAGTACATCACATCACCACCTACGCGAAAAATCTCTTTATTTCCCACATTGAAGTTAACGCCAAATGCTTGTGAAGTATTAATGCCATTATTGCCACCAAAACGACGGAAATTACCACCACCATCGGCAAAGCCCATTTCGTTTACATTGTTGAAGTTCCCAAGGAATGTAATTTGATTATCATTCCAAAAACGGTTTACGTTGAAGATACCTTTATATCGGTTGTCGGTACCATAACCAGCGTCAACAGTACCAAACCACCCATTTTTCATCCCTTTCTTCACAGTGAGGTTGATGACTGTTTCATCTTCGCCATCGTCAACACCAGTCAAGCGTGCCAAGTCGCTCTTGCGGTCGATGACTTGTAACTTGTCAATCATATTTGCTGGAAGGTTCTTAGAGGCTACAGTAGGGTCATCAGAGAAAAATTCTTTACCATCAACGAGAATCTTTGTTACTTCCTTCCCATGAGCAGTGATTTTGCCGTCGGAACTAACCTCAACACCCGACATGCGTTTCAAAAGATCTTCAACTACGGCGTTGGGTTGAGTTTTATAGGTATCGGCATTGTACTCAACAGTATCTTCCATCACCTTAATAGGAGTTTTCACCCCTATTACTGTGGTCTCTTTGAGCATAATAGATGACTCGTTCATCACGATTTCGCCTACGCGTAAATTATCGGTACCCACAGTGATATTCTTATATGTAGGCTCATATCCCACATAAGTTGCTTGAAGAATATACTTGCCCGACTTTACGTTATTGATGCGAAATCGACCTTGTTCATTAGTGGCACCACCTTTAACGTATGCACTATCTTTTGCAGCAAGCAATCTTACACTCGCTTGAATCAATGGCTCTTTCTCGGAGTCAACTACTCTACCAAATATATTTCCAGCATGAGTTGTTGCTACCGAAAATAACACTAAAAACAAAGTAATTATGTGTTTAATACGAACGTTCATACCTATTTTTTTTATTAAAACTGAATGTATAGACTTGTTAACTTTGAAATAGTTTAATTTTATACTAAAAAATATTTTTGATTAAACGTTTTTTGCTGATTTATGTCTAAAATAAAAAAACAAATTTGGTTTATACCAATTAGATTTATAATTTTGTGGTTATAAAAATTACTATTATGAAAACGTCAAATCTTATTAAAACAATATTGTTGGGTTCTACATTAGTACTATCATCATGTGGAGCTTGGTGGGATACTTATTACGTAGGTGATTATTACTATGACCCACTATTGCCACCTCCACCTCCAGCTCATGGAGTGCTTCCACCTCCACCACCTCCTGGAGGACATAATCACCATGATCATGACCCTCATCACAAACCAGATCACAAGCCTGATAATAAACCCAATAATAAGCCTGATCATAAACCTGACCATGGTCCAGGTGACAAACCAGGTGGCCATCCAAATGACAAACCCAATGTCAATCCTGGACACAACCCTGGGAATCATCCTGGTGGAATGAATCCTGGTGGAAATAACGGCAAACGACCATCAAGCAATGGTGGTGGCACTAATCGCCCAGGTTCAAATCGTCGTCATTAATCATTTGTAATAACATATAGCAAAGGAGATGAGTTTTTGCTCATCTCCTTATTTATTTGTCATTAAAATGATGAAAATGCAAGAGGGAGTAATTGTTTTACTGATGAAATGATATAGATATCATTTGCGCTCACCAATATCACGCGCACATCATGTTCAGCAAGAATCTCATATTCTAAGAGTGCTTGTCGACATGCTCCACATGGTGAAATTGGGGCATTCAATTCTACACCATCAGTGCCACGAGCAGCGATAGCAATAGTTTGGAACTTTGCTTCGGGGAATTGGGCATGAGCATAGTAGCAGGCAGTGCGTTCAGCACAGGTGCCCGATGGATATGCCACATTTTCTTGGTTTGCCCCTGTTACAATTTCCCCGTTATCCAATGCTATAGCAGCGCCTACATTGAATTTACTATATGGAGCATAAGCTCGAAATGTTGCTTTGCGAGCCTCATCGACCAATCGTTTATCGAGGTCGCTCAACTCATCATAAGCATATACTGCAATAGGAATATTTATTGAAAGTGATTTCATCTATTTTCTTTTGAATATGTAACGGAAACCTTTGCCCAACAATGTCCACAATAGAGGCAAGAGCATTATAGGCATTGTGATGAGGAATATTCCAAGCCAGTCAATCGCTCTCAATGGAGTTACGCTAAACATTTGACCACCGAATGTTACAATAATATATTGACCTATCATAATACCTATTACTACCAAGAAGAACACTTTGCTATCTTTTATCTTATAGAAAGCAGTGTGTCCACTTTCAAAGGCTTTAGCATTAAATAGATTCCAAATTTGGACAAAAACAAATATGCTAAAGAATATTGAAACCTCGTAGGTAGTAAATTCGTGTCCATGTCCGAAATCATATAATGAGCGGAAGTAGTCGGCAAGATTCATTTGGTCGAATAATGGAATTCCAACTGTGAAATTGGCGTGATGTAAATATTGCATTAATCCAAATAACAATACCACAAACAATATAGCGGTAGAGAGAATGCGAGTTATCATTGATTTGTTTAGGATAAACTCACCCGAACGACGAGGTTTGTTTTTCATTACATCTTCACTTGGAGGCAATGAAGCGAATGCCAATGCCGCAAATGTGTCCATAATGAGGTTTACCCAAAGCATTTGTGTAACAGTGAGAGGTGATTGTTTGCCAGTAAAAGCACCAATTACCACGATGAAACATGCTACAACATTAACCACGAGTTGGAATAGAATAAATCGTTGGATATTTTGATACAATGAACGTCCCCACATCACAGCTTTTGTGATGCTTGCAAACGAGTTGTCCATAATAGTGATGTCGCTTGCCTCTTTTGCTACTGAAGTACCATCACCCATTGATAATCCCACTTGAGCAGCATTCAATGCTGGAGCGTCGTTAGTGCCGTCGCCAGTTACAGCCACAACCTCGCCAGCCTCTTGAAGCAGACGCACGAGGCGAGATTTGTCGGTAGGGCGTGCACGCGACATGATTTTGAGTTTTAATGCACGTTTTGCTGCATCTTCTTCGCTTAATGCCGCAAAATCGGGTCCTGAAATGTGGTTTTCTTCACCATCAACCTCATCGTTCCACAATCCTACTTGACGGCCAATTTCTTTGGCTGTTCCTGGAGTGTCGCCAGTAACGATTTTCACGCTGATACCTGCGCTGATACTATTGCGAATTGCGTCGGGCACCTCAGCGCGCACAGGGTCGGCAATGGCTGTGATACCGATAAATGTGAGGTTATCGGCATTAAGAGCGTTATCCTTAATTGGTTCTTCTTTATCATCAATGATAGCGTATGCAATAGCAAGTGTACGCATTGCTTTTTGTTGATAGCCAAGAAGTTGTTCGTTGATAAACTCGGGTGTAACATTGTTTGCTACCTTAGCGCATAACCCCAAGATAATTTCAGGAGCACCTTTAACATATAGCACACGTTTGCCAAGGAGTGGTGAATCTACCACTGTTGCCATATATTTGCGTTGAGTATGGAATGGGAGTTGTTGCACTACCTTAGCTTCGTTTCTCAATTTGAGATAGTCAACGCCATTATCATTGAGCCATAGCAATAATGCACCTTCGGTAGGATTTCCTAAAGCAATAGTTTTTCCCGATTCGCTATCCTTTTCAAGGAATGCAGTAGAGTTAACCGAAATACCCTCTTTAATGAGGTTGCTCATCTCGTCGTCGCCAAGTTTTTGAGCATCACCGAGAGGATAATATTGAGTTTGGTACACTCGCATTTGGTTTTGTGTAAGAGTACCAGTTTTGTCGGTACAAATTACCGTAGTTGCACCCATTGTTTCGCAGGCATGCATTTTGCGCACAAGGTTGTTGCTTGCCAACATACGACGCATACTTAATGCAAGGCTCAATGTCACGCTCATAGGCAACCCTTCGGGCACGGATACTACGATTACTGTGATAGCAAGCATCAATGTGTCGAGAAGATACTTTGTTACGAGGAGCATATCGCCACCCCAGTCGCACATCAACAATCGACCGACGATGATTAGTGCTCCCATTGTGTAACTACCCCATGAGATTACTTTGCCGAGTTTCTCGAGTTGGAGTGTCAAAGGAGTTTTTACGCCTGTGTCAATTTGTGCAGCTTCATATACCTTGCCATATTCGGTAGCATCACCCACTGCAGTAACTTCCATTGTGCCATTACCTTCAACTACGGTTGTGCCACGCATTACATGGTTGGTAGGATATGTTACATCATTTTTGAAGTCTTCTTTGCGATGTGATTTATGAATAAGTGGTTCGCCGGTGAGAGTGCTTTCGTTTACGTTCAATGCCACAGAGTCAAGAAGTACACCATCAGCGGGAATTTCATCACCAGTGCCAAGGATTACAATGTCGCCCACTACAATATCTTTGCGAGGTACTTGTGTGATAACACCATTGCGAATTACTTTTACAGCGACATCATCGTTAACTTGGTTGAGAATTTCAAACTTTTTATTTGCATTTACCTCAAGAATAAAGCCGATTCCTGTGGCAAGCATAATTGCAACGAAAATGCCTGTTGGCTCAAAAAATACTTGAAGACCATGATCGGTTGTAATGAATTCATAGATTGCAATACCAACTGATAATACCAATGCCACAAGCAAAATTCTAATCATTGGGTCTTTGAAATTTTCAAAGAATTTAACCCACAACGATGGCTTTGGGGGAGGAGTGAGAATATTTACGCCATGCTTTGCACGGCTCTCTTCAACTTGATTAGGGGTTAACCCTTTCAATGAATTTTCAGTAGTCATTATGATTTTGTTTAGATTGTATATTTTAATGCTTTACCTCGACAAGAGTCGTTGATTACACCATTGTCGTATGCTTTTACTCCATTAACATAAGTTGCAACTACTTTGTTGTTGAGAGTTGTTCCCACTAAAGGAGTCCAACCGCAACGACTCAACACATCTTCATCTTTAACCGTGTAAGGAGTTGATGGTTTCACGATTGTTAGATCGGCAAAATAGCCTTCGCGAATATATCCACGCTCTTCAATGTGGAATAGTTTTGCTACGCGATGGGCCATAAAATCTACTACTTGTTCAACTGAGAAAATGCCTTGGTCGGCAAGTTCAAGCATCATAGGTAGAGAATATTGCACAAGTGGAGCACCCGATGTAGCCTTAATTGCACCCCCCTCTTTTTCGCTCAATAGGTGTGGTGCGTGGTCGGTTGCAACGATGTCAATAACTCCGTCATTAAGCGCTTGACGCAATGCCTTGCGATCAGCATCACTTTTAATTGCTGGATTCCATTTTATGCGCGTGCCAAGAGTTGCGTGGTCGTCGGCAGTCCACCATAGATGGTGGGCACACACCTCGGCAGTAATTTTTTTGTCTTCAAGTGGGAGATTTGAGAGGAGTTCCATCTCCTTGGCAGTTGATATATGAAGCACATGCAATCGGGCATTATGTTTTTTTGCCATTTCCACGGCTTTCTCGGTTGATTTATAACACGCCTCAACGCTACGGATATTGGGGTGTTCCTCTACGGGAACATCTTCGCCATAACGAGCTATCATCTCCTCTTTGTTGCGACGAATGATATCTTCATCTTCAGAGTGGATTGCGATAAGTGTTGGCACTTCGGCAAATATGCGGTTTAGAGCTTCGTTATTGTCAACGAGCATATTTCCAGTTGATGCCCCGAGGAATAATTTTACACCAGGCACTTTTGAATAGTCGCATGCTAATAGTGTGTCGATATTGTCGTTTGTCGCACCAATATAGAATGAATAGTTTGCCACCGATACCTCCTCAGCGCGGCGATGTTTATCTTCAAGAGCCTCTAATGTTATAGTTTGAGGGATGGTGTTTGGCATATCCATAAATGATGTTACGCCACCAGCCACAGCGGCACGACTTTCGGTTGCCATGTCGGCCTTGTGGGTAAGCCCTGGATCGCGAAAATGCACTTGGTCATCAATACACCCAGGTAGTAGATATGCACCCTCGGCATCGTGAATTTCGATACCTTCATTCAATAATAGAGCAGGAGCTTCGCCCCTGCCAATTTTGCTAATGCGGTCGTCTTCAATGACTACGAACCCTTTATATCGTTCGCCCTCATTTACGATGATTGCATTGTGTATTAATGTCTTGTTCATCTATTATTTCTTGCTATAATCGGGATATTTTGTAAACCAACTGCTTGTCTTGAGTTTGATTACACCAAACACGGCCTCGCCAAAAATACCTGAATTCATTTTGCTTTCGCCAAGCACACGGTTCACGAAAATGATGGGCACCTCCTTGATTTTGAATCCATATTTGTAAGCAGTAAATTTCATTTCGATTTGGAATGCATAACCTTTGAAGCGGATTTCATCGAGAGGTAATGCTTCAAGTACGCGGCGAGAGTAGCACACAAATCCAGCAGTAGTGTCGCAAATCTTCATGCCAGTTACGATGCGCACATATTTTGATGCATAATACGACATCAATACGCGTCCCATAGGCCAGTTTACCACATTTACACCAGTGATATAGCGCGAACCGATTGACATATCAGCACCATCTTCGGCACAAGCCTTATATAGAGCCAACAAATCGTTAGGATTGTGAGAGAAGTCGGCATCCATCTCGAAGATATAGTCATATTTGTGTTCAATCGACCATTTGAATCCAGTAATGTAAGCAGTGCCCAATCCCAATTTCCCTGCACGTTGAATGAGGTGCACACGACCTTCATATTCCTTTTGTTTCTCCTTAACTATGTCGGCAGTGCCGTCGGGAGAATTGTCATCAATTACGAGAATATCAAATTGATGAGGCAACGCTATTACTGCGTCAATGATATTTGCAGCGTTTTCCTTTTCGTTGTACATAGGAATGATTACAACGCTGTCGCTTTTAACTTCGGGTGTCATTTCGTTATGATTTATTCAAAAACTACTACTGCTATTTATCTAATAATTCACAAAGATATAATTTCTAATTAAAAAAAATGTTATTCAGCCCCATATTTTTGTTTTTTTATAACATAAATTACTACAAATTCCCTCTTTTTGACTACTCAATTAAAAAAACGGTTGTTTTATAGCATTTTATTGAGAATAATTTTTAACTTTGCATATTACTCATTATTGATTTTTTAATCTTAAACCCTAAATATATGAAGAAATCTTTACTTTTAGCATTGTCGGCTGCTGTTGTTGCGTTTATGCCGACTGTAGTAAACGCCGGTAGATATACAAAAACTATCGACATTCGTGGTGTACAGTATAAACTTGACACTGTTTTCCATGCAAAGGTTGGTCCTGGTACTACTCAAACTCAGTTACAACTTACTGGACCATCTTCAAATCTTCAAGTGTTCTACCTCACTGTAGATAAAACTACTCCTGGTGTATCAATGCGTGCAGTGTGTGCTACCGACAAGGTAGGGGGTACTGCAACACCATCTTCTATGGCCAAAAATAAGAGCAAAGAGGGTTTAACTTACTTTGCTGGTACTAACGGTGACTTCTACTCAACAAGTGGTAATGCTACAAATGGTTCTTCATTTGTGGGTCGTCCAACTACATCTTGTACAGTTGACCGCGAAGTTTATAAAACATCAAATAGCAACTATCAATTCACTATTGACACAGAGGGCAAAGCTTATGTAGGTCGTCTTAACTACTACACAGGTACAGCTACTCTTGGCGATAAAGTGACACTTTTCAAAGGTGTGAATGTGATGTCGCCAAGCAATGGTCTCACAATCTACACTCCACGTTATTTTGGCACAACCAACAATACCGACAGAGCCGAAGCTTGTGCTGAAGTTACTGCAAAACTTGTTGAAGGCGACAACTTCTACGCCGGTGGTAAATATCGCATGGAGATTACATCTACTGCAACTACTGATGGTGACAGAGCGATCCCTTCTGATGGTTATGTAATCCATGGTAATGGTACAAGCACAAGTGGTTGCAACACCAGTGCTATCGACTTTGTAAAAGGCTTAAAAGTAGGCGATATCGTAGAGTTTGACCAAATCATTCTTCTCGACGACAAACGCATTTATCCTGCTCAAATCGTATCGGGTAACCCTAAAAACGTAGGTGGTGGCGAAACTCTTGATACAGAAAGTGAACGTGGTGACGCATCTTCTCTCCACCCACGCACAAGTCTTGGTGTGAGCCAAACTGGTGATAGCATCATTATGATGGTAATTGATGGTCGTTCTCCAAATTCAGCAGGTGTGCGCACCTCAATGCTTGCCGACGTGATGCGTTATGCAGGTGCTTATGAAGCACTCAATGTTGACGGTGGTGGTTCTTCAACTCTTTACACTCAAGCGCTCGGCGTACGCAACAACTGTAGTGATGGTAAAGAACGTGCTGTAGGTAATGCTATCTTTGCAGTTCTTGATGCTCCTGAGGATACAGTAGTGGCTGAAATCCAATTCAAAGATTGGGTTATGGAAGCTCCTAAATATGGCGCTTATACCCCTACAATTTATGCTTATAACAAATATGGCAAAATGATTAGCACTGACCTCAAAGGCTTCACACTTTCTTGTCCTGATGGTCTTGGTGATATTATCAACGATTCAACTCTCTACGCTATTGGTGAAGGAACTCACGCCCTCACTGCAACTTATAATGGAGTTACAGCTACTATTCCTGTTACAATCAGTACTTCGGGAACTGCCGAACTCAAATATGATAGTGTGTTAATTGACAATTTCCGCGAATGGCCTGTTGATGTTCAAGCATTGGTAAATACTACCTATATGCCTTTGAATCCTCGCGCACTCTCATGGTCATCGGCCGATGCTGCTATTGCAACTGTTGACGACCTCGGTATCGTGAAAGGTAAAATTGATGGTACTACCGAACTCATTGGTCTATTTGGCGACAAAGAATATAAACTTAATCTCACTGTTCAATGTCCAACTGCCCACACAATGCCTATTGATCCAGTCATCGTTGATTCAACTTGGTCAAAGAGTATAAGTGGTGTTAAAGAATTGAAAATGAGTCAACTTCCTATGGGCTTTGCTCTCGACTTCACTATCTCTTCTTCTCGTTCTTCTAAGATTACTCTTTCTAAGGAAATTAAGATTTGGAGTCTTCCCGACACTATCCAAATTCGCATGAATCCTGGCGCTACTAATGTTACTGATGTTACAGTTAACCTTATCCCAAGTAATGGTCGTGCAGTAACTACTAAATTTGCTGATATTGAAGCAAACAAAGAAAATGTTCTTTCAATTCCCGCAAGCGCAATTGGCGATCCTAAGGATATAGGTATCTATCCAATTATTTTCAAGTCAATTTCAATTGTGCCAAAGGGTAGCGTAAATACTGTATGTCATATTGATGTAACTGGATTTGTAGGTGTTTATAATAATTTTCCTTTTTCTGGTGTTGTTGGTGTTATCGCCGACGGCGCTTATATGGTAGGTCTCGTTGTTGCTCCTTATCCT
>JAFOYQ010000037.1 GCA_017424575.1 Muribaculaceae bacterium | reverse complement strand
TTCGAGCGAAGATGAGGGGATTTGGTAGTTTTGTCCCACAAATGAGAACACAAAATAAACCAAGACTAACGCGTAAACAATCGCGTCAACCCAGCTCATCACCGTTCTTACCACTTTGTTTTTGCTCTCTTTCCACCAATCGAAAGGGATGAAACCAGTGATGTAGATATCAAATAGCAAAAGGATGAAGATTGACAACCACCAATTGCCCATCCATGCAACCCACGCAAAGAATAGAAGAGCAACGAGGCCAAATCTTATCCAACGAGTTGTTTTAGTAGCTTTTACTTGCGATTTTATTTTTTCAATAATAGCTTTGCTGTCCATGTTTTACTTATTTAATATCAAGTAGATGTGAGTTTTTTATTAATCCGTGCATGAGTTGATCCATAGTGAGGAACCCTTTGCGACCACACACCCATTCGGCAGCCACTACAGCACCAAGGGCAAATCCTTCACGGCTTTTGGCCTTGTGTTCGATAGTGATAGTATCCACCTCCGAGTCCCATGCAATGATGTGAGTGCCAGGCACCTCCCCTTCACGCTCGTGATAGATGGGGAGCGAAGAGGCGGGAGCATTTTCATCCTCGGTCCAAGCATCGATGCGCGCCACCTTCTCAATTAACCCCTCGGCAAGAGTGATAGCAGTGCCACTTGGGTGGTCGAGCTTGTGAATGTGGTGAATTTCCTTCATTGAAGGAGAGTAGTTGTTGAAATTATCCATCAACTGACCGAGATATTTGTTGAGCGCAAAAAATAGATTCACGCCCAGACTATAATTTGAAGTCCAGAAGAAAGTCGCCTTTCCATCCTCGCAAAGAGCCTTTATTTCGGGCATGCGACCAGTCCAACCGGTGCTGCCGCTCACTACCGGAACGCCTTGAGCAAATGCCTTGTAGTAGTTATCCACAGCCGTAGCAGGAGTAGTGAATTCGATAGCCACATCGGCACTGCGAAAAGCATCGCTATCAAAATCTTGAGGGTTATCAATATCGATAGTGCACACTATTTCGTGACCGCGACTAAGGGCAATACGTTCAATCGTCTTACCCATTTTGCCATATCCTATTAATGCTATTTTCATTGTCAATATCAATCTATCGACCCCAAAAGGTCATAATTAGGGAATTTCATAAAATTTCCACAAATTTACAACAACAAAACGAATATCCCACACAAAAAGGTTGAAAACCACCTAAATTTGTGATTTTAATAGTTTTTTAGGGGTGTATTGCTATCAAAACAACCAAATTATTAATGTGTTGTTAGCTACCTTAATTTTATCGTAGCATTAGTAGGTTTTTAGGTAATTTTTATTAACTTTGCTTTGTAAACTAACTCTTACCGTATCAGACCAGAGAAACTAAATATAAACGCCCTGCAAAGGCATAGGACACATTAGGAACTCCTTGATAGGTTTTATGAGCTTTGGTCGGCTCGCGGTAACTATCGAGCGGTTCTTTTGATTTTTATTAACGTATGAAGAATACTCTCATTGATAATACCGAAAATAGACGTATGGACAATACTCTAAAAGATTGTATTGTTAATCCTGCGTTTAAGGAAATAATGATTGCTACTGGGTATTGGGACTTACCTGGTACAAATCTTTTAACGAAAGAACTAAGCGATTTTTTATCAAGGGAGGGTACTTCTATTCGTTTGCTTATTGGTACAGACCCAATTGTGCGCAGAGACTATCTTGACAAAAAGTTTCCTGACGAAGCTATTAAAGATGATATTTTCAAATTGGAGTTTAATGAGGAATATCAACCTCTAATAGATTTTTTATTCAAGTATTGCAAAGAAAATCCAGATGAGTCTAAATTGAAAATACGCATTTATAAACGAGACTCTGAAGGTAATGCACAATTTCTTCATTCTAAATGTTATATCTTCACAGATAATGTAGATGAAGCAGTTGGAATAATAGGCAGTAGTAATTTCACGAAAAAAGGGTTGCAGGGCAATGCTGAACTTAATTATGTAGAAACTGATGCTCGCATTGTGAACTTTATCCCTGTTCCAAACTCAAATTTGCTTGGTCACACATATTGGTTCAATGAAATGTGGAAGCAATCTACTGATTGGAATGGTGAGTTTATAAATGAAATCCTTTCTAAAGCTCCTATTGTAACAGAGAAACCAACCGATGTTGATGTTGATTTAATTGAAAAACTAACCCCACATGAAGTTTATATCAAATATCTACAATCTCAATTTGGAGATATTGTAGATACTGAAACTACAGATTTGTTGAAATCATATCTTCCAAAAACATATAAGTCTTATGAGTTTCAGCTTGATGCAGTAAAACAAGGTTTTTCAATAATGAAACGTTATGGAGGCTTTATTCTTGGTGATGTTGTAGGGCTTGGAAAAACGGTTGTGGGATTAACGTTAATCAGATTATTTCTCGATCAGGCCGAAATGCTCAATCGCCCTCGTAAAGTATTGATAGTCGTTCCTCCATCAATACAAAAAGGGTGGGTTGAAACAATCAAAGATTTTGATGAAGACCATACTACAAAAATAGAACGATGTATAGATTTTGTCACAACTGGTTCGATTGGCAATATAATTGATGGGGCAGAAGATGTTGAAAGAGATGGCAATATTGATGATTGGAGTGACGAATTGAGGCAAGAGCAATATGGATTAATCGTGATAGATGAAAGTCATAATTTTAGAAATAAAGGGACTCAAAAATATGAATCACTAGATAATCTTATCGGATATACCAACCCAACACCATATTTGTGTTTGCTTTCAGCAACTCCACAAAATAATACGCCCACTGACCTATATAATCAAATTTCACTGTTTATTCGCAATACGAATAATTGTAGTTTGCCAAATGTTCCGGGAGGTAAACTCGACAGTTTTTTTAATGAAATGCGACAAAAATTTACTACAGCTCGTAATATGCCTGCCGATACAGAGCAACAACGTATGGAAGCAGCTCGTATAATAGCCGAAGTATCAAACGAGATTCGTGAGCGAGTTCTAAATGAACTTGTTGTGCGTCGCACACGCACTGATATCAAAAAACTTTATGTTGAAGATAGTAAGGATTTGAATTTCCCTACAATCAAAGGGCCTCATAAATTGGAATATGAAATGGACGAACAACTTCAAGAATTGTTCTCCGATACAATAAATGCGATTAACCCCGACCCTGAAGATGCTGTTAACCAGGATAATGCAATTCAATTTATAAGATATGCTGCCATCACTTACTTCAAAGACATAGCAAATAAAAAACTTTATGAAAAGCGAAATTTAACAGTTGAAGCAATTACGTCGCGATTGCAAAAAATTATGAAGATTTTGCTCGTGAAACGTCTTGAAAGCTCTATTGTTGCATTTAAGGCAACGCTTACTAATATGCTCAAATATACCGATGTTATGGTTGCAATGATAGAACATGACAAGGTGTATATTTGTCCCGACATTGATGTCAATAAAGTCTATATCGATGCAGGCGGAGATTGGGAGTTATTTGAAGGTGAAATGCAACGAAAAATTGCGGGTAAATCTGAAAATAATAGGTGTTTCAAAGCTTCTGACTTTACAAATGACTATATAGCTGATTTGCGTGAAGATCGCAAAATAATAGAACGATTGCTTGAACGATGGAACTTAAATGATTTTGATCCAAAGTTTGATAGATTCAAAAAGGCTATCCCTGAATTGTTTAATACCAAAATAAACAATCCAAGTAAAAAAAATAAGCCTCGTGTAGTGATATTTACCGAGGCGATAGATACATTAAAATCGGTTGAACGAGCGTTGAAAAATAATGGGCATAAAGTATTGGCTATCACTGCGGCAAATCGAAGCGAAAAAGCTGAAGTTATTTCTGCAAACTTTGATGCAAATTTAGCACCCGAAAAACAACGTGATGATTATGACACAATAGTAACCACCGAAGTGCTCGCTGAAGGAGTTAATCTTCATCGAGCAAATGTGATTCTCAATTATGATTCACCATGGAATGCAACACGATTAATGCAACGTATAGGTCGTGTAAATCGCATTGGGTCGGTCGAAGAATTTGTTCACGTATTCAACTTTTTCCCATCAAATGAAGGGAACGAACAAATTAGACTTATTGAAAAAGCATACGCTAAATTGCAGTCATTCCATGAAATGTTTGGAGAGGATAGTAAGATATTCTCTGAACGTGAAGAGGTGTGTGAAAATAGGCTTAATCAAGATGTTGAGGGGGACGAGTCGCCATTTGGAATATATTTGAGAGAATTGAAAGATTATTATGAAAATAATGCTGAACGGTACAAATTTATAAAATCGGTATCTCTTGATCATTTAGGTGGATGTTTCCCAACTGAAGACGACTTGCGTAGTTTGTATATTTTTGCTGACCAAAACGAAGGTTTAGTCTCAATTGAGTTTGATTCAACCGATGATGCGAAGGTTGTTTCACCATTAAGAACTATGGAGCGTTTGCAATGCTCTCCTCAAGATGAATTTATTCAAGAAGAATTTGATGAAACTTCAGAGGAATATAAAATAGCACTTCGCACATATCAGCAACACATTACACATGCTCTTGGAGGACGAGATTCCAACTCTCGCATTAGTAAAGCTCAAGAATTTATTCGAGAACTTAGAAACGCTACTGGTGTTTCTGATAAAACAAGGCGATTACTCGCTCAAGTAAACAATCTTGTTCGCAATAATAATCGTTTTGCAATAAAAACATTGCTTCGACAAAAAGAGTTGATGCAACCTCAACCTGAATCGCTATTTGGTATTGATTATGACATTAATGCATGGGTAGAAACCACATTTTCTAATCTTGCACGCGTTGCAGTTGAACAACGTGGAGAATCTAATCTTGCTATATATATTACAAAATAAACTCACTTATGGAACAGAATAACCAACAACAAAAAATATCCATTCGCTTCTTTAATGATAAGGAAGTGCGTGCTGCATGGGACTATGATGGCAACCGTTGGCTGTTCTCTGTAGTTGATGTTATAGCAGTACTTACAGATAGTAAAAATCCTCGTAACTATTGGAAAGTTATGAAACATCGCTTGGCTAAAAATGGCAATGAGTTGGTTACACGCTGTAACCAACTGAAACTTGTCGCTTCTGACGGTAAGCGATATTTAACTGATTGTCTGCCACAAAATGAGATGATTAGTCTTGTGGAAGCAGTGCCAAGTCCTCATGCGATTGCTTTTGCAAAATGGCTAATTACTGGTGAAGACCAAATAGACAGCAAGAGCCGAGATAAAGCATATCAACTTTGGGATAGCTCCTTGTTGCAAACTATTGAGGTGGGTACTGCGCGAGGTTTGCAACAAATTCATGCATATCTTTTTGGTGGACTTTATGATTTTGCAGGGCAAATACGTCAAAAGAATATTTCAAAAGGTGGATTTCAGTTTGCAGTATCTCAGTTCATTGGGCAAACACTATCTCAAATTGAGAGAATGCCCGAAGCAACTATCGATGATATTGTAGATAAATATGTTGAAATGAATATTGCTCACCCATTTATGGAGGGTAACGGCAGAAGTACAAGAATTTGGTTAGATTTAATGCTTAAACGATCATTAAAAAGTTGTGTAGATTGGAGTAAAATCGACAAAACCGAGTATATGGAAGCAATGCGTTTAAGTATGATTAATCCCACAAGAATACGCGAGTTAATAGCTAACGCTTTAACCGACAAAATCAATGACCGTGAAATGTTTATGAAAGGCATTGATTACTCATATTATTACGAACAAGATAATTAATTCTTATTTATAGTTATGAAAGATAAACTTAAAAACATATTTCAAAACAGCTATCCAGGAATAGATATTTTTATTTCTGATGTTTTGATACCAATCTTCTCTGAAGATTTTATTGAGAAAAAGAATGTAAATCTTATTGTTTCGGAGGAGATAAAAAAACGAGCCGATAATGCAAATATCCAGTCGGCGTATCATGTCGCAGATATTGACCGTATCGATTCTGACCCTATTGCTGTTTATGACGTAACGCTTAAGCCTAATTCAAAAATTACGCATTCACGAGTAGCCATAAAGCAATTTGTTACAGCTTTATCCATGACTTATACTCACGTTTTCATAGTATTCCACTATGAAAATGAGCCTGAGCGACCTTGGCGTTTTTCATACGTATATA
>JAFOYQ010000036.1 GCA_017424575.1 Muribaculaceae bacterium | reverse complement strand
TTTAGCTTTCTTTGCCATCTTATTAGAATTCTAAATATTTGATTTCTGTTAAATAACCCTTTTCGGCAGCTTGCTTCATCGCAAGGTTAAGGCCGAGTTTGTTGATAGTGCGAAGACCAGCAGCAGAGATAGTAAGGCTGATCCAAGTTTCTTGCTCAACCCAATAGAACTTCTTAGTGAAGAGGTTCACATTGAATTTACGTTTGGTACGTCTCTTAGAGTGCGATACGTTGTTACCAACCATCGCTTTCTTGCCTGTGATTTGACAAATTTTTGACATGGCTGTTGTTGTTTATCTTGTTTTATTAATAATTAACACATTGTTGTCAAGTGACTTACATCAGGTCTCATATCGCAGTTAAGTGCATCTTTCTTAACGGCTTTCAAGATGGGCCACAAAACAGAGTGCAAAGTAACGAATTTTTCTTGATTTACGCAAATTTTTCGACTCTAAATGTGAATTTTATATTAAATATTCATTATTTAGGGCTTTGTTTTTAATTCCTTTATTAGAGTGATAATTGCTGTTGTTGTGGCTCGGTCTATAACACGACTACGGTTGCCAGGGAAGTGATGAGTGTCGGAAACAATGCCCCAAGGTGTTTTTACTGCGATGCACACTGTGCCTACAGGTTTGTCGGGGGTGCCCCCTCCTGGTCCAGCAATGCCCGATGTTACAATCGAACAATCTGTGTCAATGACTTGGCAAGCACCTTGTGCCATCTCTTCTACTGTGGGAATACTTACTGCACCATAAGTCTCAAGCGTTTCGTTTTTGACGCCGAGTACGCGGTGTTTCACGTCGTTACTATATGCTACAACGCTACCCATAAACGCCGATGAACTACCTGCTATAGTGGTGATTTGGTGGGCAATATTTCCACCAGTGCAACTTTCGGCTGTGGCAACGGTGAACCCTAATCGGTTGAGGTGATATAATAATATTTCGGGAGGAGTGAGGTCTTCGTCGTGTAATATATCATCACCAAGACGTTCTACGAGTTCTGATTTGTATCGGTCAAGTTCAAGGTTGATAAAATCCTTATCGGGGTGAGTGCCATCGAGACGTAGTCGTATTAATCCTGGTTTGGGAAGATATGCAAGGTGAATATATGAAGGTAGGGCATCTTCCCAGTCGCTAATCTCCATGGCAAGACGTGATTCGCTCCAACCAGTAACAAGGATTGTGCGATGCTCTATAGATATATTGCTTTGGAATTTTTTTAAGAGTCGAGGTAGTACCTCTTTGGGGAACATGTGTTGTGTCTCAAAAGGGACTCCTGGCATGGATACAAGCACCTTTTTATTGTGCTCAAACCACATTAATGGGGCAGTGC
Organism: Muribaculaceae bacterium; assembly: GCA_017424575.1. Classification (GTDB taxonomy): domain Bacteria; phylum Bacteroidota; class Bacteroidia; order Bacteroidales; family Muribaculaceae; genus RGIG4079. The sequence continues at coordinate 1,348 of JAFOYQ010000036.1, read as the reverse complement.
CAACCTCATTTTGAATTACTTGGCAAGATGATGGTACGATGGCTTGTGTAGCAGTGAGCGAGTTGAGTTTTAAGCCTCGTTTGGTTACAACCTCCTTTACATTCTCAAGAACCTCAGCATTCTCGTATAGTTCGCCACCAAAATATTGGCAGAGAACTGATTTTGTGATATCATCTTTCGTCGGACCAAGACCACCAGTGGTTAGAACCACATCACTTGATTCAAATGCATGCTCAATGGCTCGAAGTATTTGTGAGGCCTCATCGCCCACTACTTGTACATTATTCACACGCCAACCATAAGGGTTGAGCATGCGAGCGATATCTCCCGAATTTGTGTCAATCACTTGGCCGATGAGGATTTCATCGCCTATAACGATAATAGAGCAGTTCATAATGAATTACGCATTGCAGTTTATTTTCTCACAATCTTTGAGCCACATGGCTGATGAAGCATCGGAAGGCATTGACCATCCACCTCGTGGCGATAGGCTTAAACCACACACGCATGGCCCGTCGGGCATGCAAGAGCGCTTGAATTGTTGGTTGAAGAAACGACGGCAGAATGTAGTAAGCCAGTGCTTGATTGTTGTGCCATCATATACTCCAACAAAAACATCCATTGCAAGATTATAGATACGTTGTGGAGAGTATCCATTGCGCAATGTGTGATAGAGGAAGAAGTCGTGAAGTTCGTAAGGACCTACGAGGTCTTCGGTTTTTTGCTTGATGTTGCCATTCTCATCGGCAGGAACGAGTTCGGGGCTGATAGGTGTATCAATCACATCATATAATGCTTTGCGACAAGCTTCATCACGCTCATTGTCGGCAATCCATTTAACTAATCGGCGTACAAGGGTTTTGGGTACACCTGCATTGATGCCATACATCGACATGTGGTCGCCATTGTAGGTTGCCCACCCGAGAGCTAATTCTGACATATCGCCTGTGCCGAGCACCATACCGTTTACTTGATTGGCAATATCCATAAGTAGTTGTGTGCGCTCACGAGCTTGCGAATTTTCGTAGGTTACATCATGTGTCGAAATGTTGTGGCCGATGTCGGTAAAGTGTTGGGTAACAGCTGGTACAATGGATATCTCGCGCATAGTGATGCCGAGTGAGCGCATCATTGTAAGAGCATTGTTATAGGTGCGATCGGTAGTTCCAAAACCAGGCATTGTGACACCAATTATACCCTTTCGGTCAAGACCCATGCGATCAAAAGTTTTTACGGCAATCAATAAAGCAAGTGTAGAATCAAGACCTCCCGAAATACCTATTACAAGATTTTTACACCATGTAACTTCCAAGCGACGCATTAATGCCAATACTTGAATATTCACGGC
>JAFOYQ010000035.1 GCA_017424575.1 Muribaculaceae bacterium | reverse complement strand
ATAGTTACTGATGTTAAGTTAGTACAACCATAAAACGCCTGTGAGCCAATCGAGGTTACAGAATTGCTGATGGTTACCGAGGTTAGTTTTGATTTATTGTAGAATGGCGAATATCCAGAATATACATTCGTGCCATAACTCAAATTTCTTCCGAGATATAGTTCTTCAAGAGGGCAATCATAAAATAAACCTTTGTATGTATCATTAAAACTTAATGATAATATATCTGAACCATCCTCAATTCGTAATTTTGTTAATCCAGTACAAGACATGAACGCAAATTTGCCAATCGAGGTTACGGAACTGCCGATGGTTACCGATTTTAGCTTTGATTTATTATAGAATGGCGAATATCCATAATCTTTACCCAATTCATAACTTAAATTACGGCCAAGATAGAGCTTTTCAAGCGGGCAATCATAAAATTGTCCTTTACCTTGACCACTATATGAATTATAGTAATTACATCCCAATGATAATGGCTCTTTACCATCTTCAATTATTAGTTCGGCTAAAGTTGAACAATTGTTGAACGCGTAATCGCCAATCGAGGTTACTGAATTGGGAATAGTTACCGAGGTCAAACCAGTGCATCCATTGAACGCATCTGAAGAAATAGATATAGTACCTACTTTTATGTTTATTGATGTATTATCTGACATAGTCCCCTTATATTTATATAATGCTTTACCTAAATAAATCACTCCTTCTGCTTGATTATTATACCAAGCAGTATTATAGAACGCATCGTTATCAATCGAAACGACCGAATTACCATTGGTTACCGAAGTTAAGTTAGTGCAATTAGAGAACGCAGAGTGACCAATTGAGATTACGGAATTGGGAATCTCAATAGAGGTCAAGCCTTCGCATTTATAGAACGCCCAAGCATCAATCGAGGTGACGGAATTACCAATAGTTACCGAGGTCAAGCCACTACAACCATAGAACACAGCTGAACCAATCGAGGTTACAGAGTTTGGGATGATTACCGAAGTCAAACTGCAATCACAGAACGCATCGTCGCCAATCGAAGTTACGGAATAAGTTGTACCGCTATATGTAACCGCTGAAGGGATAATAACACTGCCAGAGTATTCATAATACGAATTGAAACTACTTCCTTTATATGTTACCTCAACAGTTTTTGCTGCTTCATCAAGGTAGTTGTAATAAATTCCGCCGACTTCAAAGTCGTGGGCGAGTGTGGGGAGTGCCACCACGAGCATCATCGCTATCGCTAAGATTGCTCTTGAAAATTTGTTTAATTTGTTCATGATGTTTAAATTGATTTAAATGATAAATTTTTTGCAAGTGCTATATAATCGAGATTGTTTAACCTTAACTTTCAATTCTTTCTCTATTAGTTTTTTGCGGGAGCATTCTCCTTCAGATAAAACTTTATCTGTTAATGTGAGTATTTTATAAGGAGGTAATAATATTGAACTAATGATTGGGGTATTTGTGCCAATTGGCACTTTATATGTTTTTTCATTTAGATTATTCCCAGCCTGTTTGTTTTCAAAAACGATAAAAACACGAACCTCATTTTCATACTGATAAGATATTCGTTTAAGTAGCATTAATGTTAAATAATTTTCTATGCTAAAATTATTAGTTGGGAAATAAGGTTGTGTTGCTAGGGTTATGCCATTTATATATTTCTTTTCGGCATAAATGGCTTCACCTATGTATACTTTAAAATGATTTTTAGATGCAATCCCATCTAGCGCAGATAACAAGTCTGCTATTTTTATCTGAGCCCTAACAATATACTCATTCGGTTGTGAGTATACTTTCCACATCGCATCTTCATTTTGTGCCTGTTTTGTAGTTAAGCACAAGCAACAAATTTCTGGTACACAAAAATTTATATTCTGATAATTTTTTTTGTAAAATCTTTTTTCATATGGGTCTTCCCATACATTAGGAAATACAAATGTAATCTCACCATTTTTTATATCATCTTCAATATATCGTAATGGCTGATACTTATGGTATGAATCTTTATTCGTTGGCAATTTATACCCATTTAAGCCATAGATATTTTTAAAATCCCCTAAAAGTTGGGCATAGCAAGATTTTAACTCCGATACTAGCATTTAATATTTTTATGCCTTCCGTGTCCCCTCATTTGGCGTTTTCAAAAGTATATAAAAAGGAAGACGCGGGACAATGCTCAGTTTATCTTACAAGAGGCATCGCCAAACGCCCTACACGAAATAAACAGTCCACTCCCACGCCTTATCGTTATATCGATACCCCTTGTCGGGGAGTGGATATACGACAAGTAAGAGCATTTACTCTGCTTACCCTTCGTGTATAAAATTTTGGCGAATTTCTTGTAAAGGATAAAGCCGAAACGCTTCCTAAAATATGTCTCCTATGAGGAGGGCAACTCTCTGCCACCCACAAGATTGTTACAAAATTAGTAATTTAATCAATATTCGACAATTAAAAATGAAAATTCTTTTTTGTCATTCTGAAAACCCTCTAAAAACTAATTAGGACACGGCTCGCCGTGTCCCTACATTCTGTCATTCTGTCTATAATCTTCAATTAATAAAAAACAATCGAGGTGGAAATGCTGTATTTCCACCTCGATTTGCTTTATTTCAATCCACTTCTACCTCTTATAGCACGCGAAGATTTTGTTGACATACTCTTTGTTCATCTTTGGTGTAACGAGGCTCACGATAAGCACTACCACAATACCCCCCACCATGGCTATTGCTCCACAGTTTACCGAACTGATAGGGCTACCTAACAACATATTTATGAGTGTTATCCCCACACCCCACACAAAGCATGCCCACACCGATGCACGAGTTACACCCTTCCAATACAACCCCAACATAAATGGAGCAAGGAATGCACCTGCCAATGCTCCCCATGAGATACCCATCAATTGAGCAATAAATGTGGGTGGATTAAGTGCAATTAGCAGTGAAATCGCAATAAAGAAGACTATAAGCACACGGAGTATCAACACTTTTCGTTGCTCTATTTTTTGAGACACTGCTTCATTTATTTTTCCACCTTCCACTTCGCCTGTTTCCGACTGTTTATCGCGATAAATCAAATCAAGCGTCATTGTTGACGACGAGGTCAACACAAGCCCTGCAAGGGTTGACATCGATGCCGAAAGCACCAATAACACCACGAGCGCAATTATCACATCGGGCATCATCGAAAGCATTCCTGGAACTATGGCGTCAAAGTCGAGATTGCCATTCGCCAACGTGGGAGGTGTGCCAAACAAACGGCCAAATCCACCAAGGAAATAGCACCCACCTGCCACTATCAACGCAAATATTGTTGAGATAATAGTGCCTCGACGTATAGCACTTTCGTCGTTAATTGAGTAGAATTTACCCACCATTTGAGGCAATCCCCATGTGCCGAGCGAGGTGAGAATAATCACACCGAGCAAACTCCAGGGGTCAGGTCCAAAGATTGAGGCAAACTCGCCATTTACAGCCGGATTGGCATCAGATGGAATTGCCGCCATCGCTTGCGTAGCCTCCACAAGTCCACCCTTTGAGGCAAGCACGGCTGCTATCACTGCACATATACCGAAAAGCATTATTATACCCTGCACAAAATCATTCATCGCAGTAGCACGATATCCCCCAAGTATCACATAAATGGCAGTCAACACAGCCATTATAATCGCACAATATTGATAAGGGATTCCAAAACCCATTTCAAACAATGCCGACACACCTTTATACACTCCGGCAGTGTAAGGAATCAAGAATATAAACGCAATGAGCGACGCTGCGATGCGCAGATTTTGGTCATTGTAGCGTGTCCCGAAAAAGTCGGGCATTGTGCGCGAATTAATTGCTTGCGTCATCAATCTCGTACGCCTGCCAAGTATCATCCATGCCAATAACGAGCCTATTATCGCATTGCCCACACCTATCCACGATGAAGACAACCCATATTTCCAACCAAACTGACCAGCATAGCCCACAAACACTACCGCCGAGAAATAGTTTGTCCCGTAGGCAAACGCCGTGAGCCATCCTCCCACCGAGCGACCTCCAAGCACAAACCCATCAACCGAGTTGGCTTGACGGCGCGAATATATCCCTATACCTATAGTTATTGCAAAAAATATAACTGTAAGAATTACCTTTATCAACATGATGTTTCTATTTCTTTTGTAGTTAATAAATCATTTTAGAGTTAAAATGCCACCTGCACTTGGGCTTGCAAATTTCCATAATGTTTCTCCCAAGCAGGATTGGCATTGGTGTATTGAAGCTGCACGCGACAGATTTTGTAAAACCAATATTGAATACCACCCACCACGTTCATCTGCTCCATGCCCAATGCACGGTTATAGTTAAAATAGTCGGCCGACGCTATCACATCAAGCCCCTTCCACACAGGCACGCACGCCGTAGCATAAGCGCCTATACTCTTGTTATTTCCATCTCGGCCACCAAGCACTTCAACTTGCACCTGCGCCGTGCGATTTTTCCAATAATCCACCCCCTCGGCGTGATGCTTCCACTCAGCACCTACCGACCATCGATTGCGCGCATAATTCTCGCCCACCTTTATATCGGGGCAATATATCGATTCTTCCAACGCATGCCCTTTGCCCAACTGCCCTGTGGCAACAACTCGCAAATTGGGGATAATGCGATACTCCAATTTTCCTATCACATCTTTATAATTGTTATTATCTCGACGATTTATGCCACTACCATTCATCACAGCAAATTCATAATGCAATTTATCCTTAAACAAATCGCCAAACACCATCAGCCCCAAGTCGCGACCATATTGCACTCCATTCAATGGGTCGGAGCCACACCCTGCGAGATAAACCACCGATTGCGAATAGCAGTCAATCAGATCGAGTTTCGTAGGCGAGAGTGGGTTTTGCATAGAGTAGGAATTTTTGAATTGCCCAAGGCGCACACTCAACTCCTTACCCCCAGTAAATCTATAATCGGTATAAAATTCTTGCACCACACTCGAAAAGTCGTGCATAAACAAGAACGACCAGCGGTCGGTAATTTTAGCCTTTGCCCAAAAGAGCACTCGCTTTATATCAAATGTATTGCTATTCACATCGTCTTGATGCTTCCATGTATATCCCGCTTGGGCATAGCCATGAAGTTCGATTCTTTGAGAAAGCGAATCTACCCACGCTGGCATCTTTAACTTTGTTGCCGTTGTATCAGTTTTTTGCGCACTTAACCCCACACACACCAACAAACAAATTGTAAGTAAAAAGCCTCGTTTTTGCATGAATTTTACCATTTTTCCATAAATCTGCTTGCAAAGTTATAATTTTTTCCAATAAATACCATAACTTTTGTAAAAATGTGTATCTTTGCAAAAGATAATGAAAATAACATAACTGATATGGCACAAAAACATATTCCCGATAGCAGTTGTCAATACTTCAACGAGAAGGAGGAAACTCTCTCTCGCCAACAGATTGAAGCATTACAACTTGAACGATTGCAAGCCACTGTGAAGCACTGCATGAACTCTCCTTTCTACAAAGCTCGCTTTGAAGAAGCCGGACTCAAACCCGAAGATATAAAATCGCTCGACGATATTCGCAAAATACCTTTCACCACAAAGAAAGATTTGCGCGACACCTACCCATTTGGTATGGCAAGCACCGACTTGCGCAACTGCATTCGCCTACACTCATCAAGTGGCACTACTGGTAACCCCACCGTGATTCTTCACACTCAAAATGACATCGATGAGTGGGCTAATCAAGTGGCTCGCAACTTGTGGATGGTAGGACTTCGCCCCGACGATGTGTTCCAAAACTCATCGGGCTACGGAATGTTTACTGGTGGTCTTGGATTTCAATACGGCGCAGAACGTGTGGGTATGCTCACCATTCCTGCGGCGGCAGGTAACTCGCTCCGCCAAATCAAGTTTATGACCGACTTTGGCACAACAGCCCTCCACGCCGTTCCCTCTTATGTTACTCGACTCAAAGAGGTTATGGACCAAGCTGGCGTCGATCCAAAAACCGACACTAAACTCCGTGTACTCGCCATTGGTGCCGAACCTCACTCTGAGGAGCAACGCCGCCGCATCGAAGATATGATGGGTGTTAAAGCCTACAACTCATTCGGTATGTCGGAGATGTGTGGCCCAGGTGTAGGATTTGAATGTCCCGAGCAAAATGGTCTCCACTTCTGGGAAGACTACTATATCGTAGAAATTGTTGACCCCGAAACACTCGAGCCTGTTGCCGATGGCGAAATTGGCGAACTTGTGCTCACCACTCTCTGTCGTGAAGCGATGCCATTGCTACGCTATCGCACACGCGACCTCACTCGCGTGCTTGGTCGCACCTGCCCATGTGGTCGCAACCATGTGCGCATCGACCGCATGAAAGGACGCTCCGACGACATGATTGTGCTTCGTGGCGTAAACATCTTCCCTATCCAAATCGAGAAGATACTCATGCAGTTCCCCGAGTTGGCTTCCAACTACCTCATTACACTCACCACCGACGAGGACAACGACAACATGACCGTAGAAGTAGAACTCGAAGAACTCTTCACCGACGATTTCCAACGCTTGCTCAAACTCACCAGCGATGTGAAGCGCGCCCTCAAAGACGAGATACTACTCACCCCACATGTGAAACTCGTGCCTAAAGGCTCACTCCCTGTCACTGAAGGTAAAGCCGTGCGCGTCGTTGACAAACGAACAGTATATCAATAAACCCGCAAGCCCACAACTCTCCCTCTTCTCAAGGGGGAGTACGGCAAAGCCGGGAGGGGGATAAAGACTCAGAGGAGTCAAAAACATGTCCATTCTGTCATTCTGTCTAAATAAGACAACCACAGCAGAATAAAACATGTCCATTCTGTCATTCTGTCTAATTAAAGACACCCACAGAGGATAAAAACATGTACTTTTGTTCTTCTGTCTAAATAAGGCACCCACAGAGGATAAAAACATGTCCATTCTGTCATTCTGTCTAATTAAAGACAACCACAACAGAATAAAAACATGTACTTTTGTTCTTCTGTCTAATTAAAAAGAATATGAATTAAAAATTAACCAATATGACAATCAAACAACTTTCAATATTCATAGAGAATAAAGGCGGCACACTCATCAAAGTGCTCGATTTGCTAAGCAAAGCCAACATTCAAATCATCGCCTCAACCATAGCCGACACCAAAGACTACGGCATCTATCGCGTATTGTGCGACAACCCCTCGCAAGCATATATCATTTTGAAAGAAGCAGGAATTAATGCACAGTTGGCCGACGTCATAGCCCTCAGCATCGACGACGAACCAGGTCGCGCAGCAAATGCCATCAAAATGCTCTCCGACGACGGCATAAGCATTCTCTACATGTATTCATTCCTTTGGAAAGGCAAAGGGGTACTCGTGTTCCGTGCCGACCCTGCCGAAAAAGCCAAAGAAACCATCATGCTCAAAAAGCTTACCTTCCTCACCGAAGCCGACTTTGCATAACCACCTATGACTCTTAAAGACCGTCTTAACAACGACGACCAATTTGCCAAAAGCATTGGCGCACAACTCACCGAAGTGCGCGAAGGTTATGCCGTGGCCCAACTCACCATCACTCCTCGGCATCTTAATGGTGCCGGAGTGTGTCAAGGTGGAGTCATCTACACCCTCGCCGACCTGGCATTTGCTGCCGTTGCCAATTCGCATGGCATACTCAGCCTCGGCATCTCCAACAACATCACCTTTATCCGATCGGCACAACTGGGCGAAACAATCAAAGCCGAATGCACCGAACAGGTCAACCACCACCGTCTACCCTACTGCGACATCAAAATCACCAACCTTCAAGGCGAAACCCTCGCCATCATGACCGGCCTCGGCTACCGCATGAAAAAAGAATTCAACTTCGACGAATTGATGTAAGGATAAAAAAACAACATCGCTCAAACACACTTCCTTTGTTTATTAATTTAGATATCAACATTGGACTCATAAATATTTTAGTATCTAATATTTTTGTGTATCTTTGCAATATAAGCAAATATTTTCTGACAAGAGATTAAGAGCTATTGAGATAGGCATATAATCTCGTTTCAAAAAGATTGTTTCTTGTCAGCACTATATTGAAACGATTATATATAATTTATAAAGCAATGAGCAGTAAAAGTAATGACCAAGGACGAGCTTATGAATTTATAAGTTTGTTGATATTAGGAAAAGAAATAAGTGAGATACGCCCTGCAACTATTATAAAAAACAGTAGTTATACGGCGGCGGAAAACGCATGGAATACTTTGTCTGATGAGGATAAAAATAAATACACTATTAGTGCAAAAGCTGCAGTAAAACGAATTTTTGATTTGGAACCTCGCATAATTGAAGACGGGAACGATGAAATAGAATTGTTTATCCAACCCGATCAGCAAGGAGAACAAGGAGATGTGCGAGATATTCTTATTGTTCGCAGAAAAATTGCGTGGGAAATTGGATTAAGTTTGAAACATAATCACCATGCAGTAAAACATAGCCGATTAAGTCATAGAATCGATTTTGGAAAAATTTGGTATGGTATTCCTTGTTCAAAAGAGTATTGGGATGAGGTTTTGCCAATCTTTGGATGGCTTGCTCAAGAAAAAGTTAAGGGAACAAAATTTAGCGAATTGCCAAGCAAGGAAAATGATGTATATGTTCCGATATTAAACGCTTTTATTAAAGAAATAAACAAGCAATACGAAACGAACAAAGAAATTCCATCAAAGATGGTTGAGTATTTGCTTGGTAAATTTGACTTTTACAAAGTAATCAGTGTCGACGATAAGAGATTTACAAGAATTCAAGGATTTAATTTGCACGGCACATTAAATCAGTATGGTGTTACTAAATTAAAACCTTCTATCGAAGTTCCACTGGTTTCTTTACCCACAAGAATTGTGAAACTGGATTTTGTGCCAGGTAAGACAAATACAGTGGAACTATATATGGATGAAGGTTGGCAGTTTTCATTTAGAATACATAATGCGAAGACTAATGTTGAACCATCATTAAAATTTGATATTCAAATAGTAGGAATGCCTACTGCCATCATAACAATCAATTGCATTTGGGATTAACTATAAAAACATATGGATATAATTAGCCTTTTCTCTGGAGCGGGAGGTCTTGATTATGGCTTTCACAAAGCAGGATTTAGGACCGTCATAGCAAATGAATATGACCCGAAAATTTGCCCAACATTTAAAGCAAATTTCCCTAATACTACATTAATCGAGGGGGACATTAGAAAGATTCCATCTTCTGCATTCCCTAAAAACATTACAGGAATAATTGGAGGTCCTCCATGTCAATCTTGGAGCGAAGCAGGCTCTTTAAGAGGTATTAATGATAGTAGAGGTCAACTCTTCTATGATTATATTCGTATCTTGAAGGACACTCAACCTTTATTTTTCGTAGCAGAGAATGTGCCGGGAATGTTAGCCTCACGCCATGCAGAAGCAGTTAAAGGTTTTATGAAACTATTTGACGAGGTTGGTTATGATGTAAACTTAAAAGTCTTAAATGCTAATGATTATGGTGTTGCAGAAGACCGAAACAGAGTATTCTATATTGGATTTAGAAAAGACTTAAAAATTTATGATTTCGAATACCCAACACCTCTTGAACATAAGCCAACATTACGCGAAGTAATATGGGACTTGCAATTTTCAGCAATACCAGCAAAGGATAAAAATAAAACAAATGGTTCGGAATGTGCAGTCCCAAATAATGAGTATTTTATTGGAGCATTTTCTCCAATATTTATGTCAAGAAATAGAGTAAGAGCATGGGACGAGCCGGGATTTACTGTTCAAGCGAGTGGTAGGCAATGTCAGTTGCACCCACAAGCCCCAAAAATGGTAAAGGTTGCAACTAATTCACAAAAATTTGTGGAAGGTAGTGAACATCTATATCGCCGAATGACAGTGAGAGAGGTTGCTCGTGTGCAAAGTTTCCCAGATGACTATAAATTCATTTATACCGATGTAGATTATGGGTATAAAATGATTGGTAATGCTGTCCCTGTAAATTTGGCTTATCATGTAGCAATGCAAATTAAAAAGACTCTTATTCAAAAGGGATTTTTACCAAATACAGATAACACGCCTATAATAGAAACAAAGCAAAGACCAACTAAAAAAATGCTTGTTGGCTGTTATAAGGATAAATCTCATCTTGACTGGATTTTACAAAATCAGATGTATAATGTGCGAAAGGGTGAACGAGGTGGAGCAATTGGTAAAAGTGGAATAATTGACGCATCTATATTGTTGCTTTACAACTTTAGTAATCCGTCAGAATATAAACTTTTTGAGTTAGACCAAGCAAAGCAAATAGTGGCCGACTATGATACTATGGTGGCTAAACACTATCCAGGTGCTAAACCTAATAGAGAATATACACTATGCCATATCGTTGAATGTATTGATTTCACGACTACATTTGATATAAATGGACTTAGAGAAGAATATGCTCCAAGAGTTAAATATGGTGTGCCGTTTATTGTAGAGTAAAGTAAATAAGTTGAGAATTTTAAGAATAGTAAAAATCTTACAAAAAGAAAAACCTATCACACAAAGGAACAAATTACATTTATAAAATTCATAAAACCTTAAAACAACAATTTTTAATACTATATGACACGCGACAAACAATTAGGATTGATTAGGAAATGCTTAACCGACTTGGGCATTGAGCGAGAGCAATTGGTCGATTGCAGTACAATAGTTGGCATAAAGGAAGATTATCAAAATAGCTTTTTGGGCGCAGAGATCGACACAATGTTTTATTGCGAAGAGAGTGATAACGCCATCGATAGCAATAAAAAAGAGATTCCACACTATAATGGGTTCTACTGTGTAGAATACGAGGAATATCATGTGTATTTCAATGCCTCACCCCATATGCAACTGTTTGTAGACAAACTCCTCACATCGCCACACCCCTGCGACATCCCCACCATCCACCATTTCCCACAACAATAATACACCATCGTTCATACAACACCCACTAGGGCCACACCCCTATAAATTAGTCTTAACTTAGATTGCATCCCCCTCCCGGCTTCGCCGTACTCCCCCTTCACAAGTGAAGATGGAGAGCTCCTCCTGCTCCAGTAAACCTATATTAGGACTAGACAGGAAAAAACTGTACCTCTTTCTAAGGGGGGGGCGCTTGCGACTGAGGGGATAAAACACACAGGAATAAAGAAAAAATATGTCCTTCTGTTCTTCTGTCCCAAAAAATTTCTGCGAGTTTCAGCGCCTTTCAGCGTGAGAACAACCTGCCCATTCTGTCATTTTGTCTATTTTCAAGAACAGAATGACACAAATTTACAGAATGACAAAATTTTATTTTTTATTGATTTCCACCGCGTTAGCCTTATGTTCATTCTGTCCTTCTGTCTAAAAAAAGGCACCACCCGCAGGGCCACAGCTGCCCACCTTTCTTAGGGGGGCTGTCGCTTGCGACTGAGGGGATTAAAACACACAAGAATAAAGAAAAATATGTACTTCTGTTCTTCTGTCCAATCTATCAGACACGCCATATCCCTTCTATCCTTCTGTCTAATAAAAATTTCGTATGCTAAATTGTGGATATTTCGTGAAGTTAATGTAATTTTGTAGTTTGAAAATAAAACAACACTATATAACATGGAAAAGAACTTCAAAAGAACCCTTATAACCACTGCGTTACCCTACGCTAATGGTCCTGTTCATATTGGTCACCTTGCTGGTGTGTATGTGCCTGCCGACATCTACGCTCGTTACCTCCGTCTTTGTGGTAAAGATGTAGTGATGATTGGTGGTAGCGACGAGCATGGTGTGCCCATCACTATCAAAGCAAAAAACGAAGGTGTAACACCTCAAGATATCGTTGACCGTTATCACAACATCATCAAAGATTCGTTCAAAGGATTAGGCATTTCGTTTGACATCTACTCGCGCACCACTTCGGCCATGCACAAGGAGACTGCAAGCGAATTTTTCCGTCACCTTTACGACAAAGGTGAGTTTGTTGAAAAAACATCAATGCAACTCTACGACGAGAAGGCTAATCAATTCCTTGCCGACCGTTATGTAACTGGCGAATGTCCTCACTGCCACAACGAGCGCGCCTATGGCGACCAATGTGAGGCTTGTGGCACATCGCTCAACGCCACCGACCTCATCAACCCCAAGAGTGCTATCACTGGCAACACTCCTGTGCTCAAAGAAACAAAGCACTGGTATCTCCCTCTCGACAAGTGGGAGTCACACTTGAGCAAATGGATTCTTGAAGACCACAAAGAGTGGAAAACCAACGTGTATGGCCAATGCAAATCGTGGATTGACATGGGCTTGCAACCTCGTGCCGTGAGCCGCGACCTCGATTGGGGTGTCCCCGTGCCCGTTGAAGGTGCCGACGGCAAAGTGCTCTATGTGTGGTTTGACGCTCCTATCGGTTACATCTCTAACACTAAAGAACTCCTCCCCGACACTTGGGAAACATATTGGAAAGACCCCGAAACTCGCATCATCAACTTCATTGGTAAGGACAACATCGTGTTCCACTGCATCGTGTTCCCTGCAATGTTGAGTGCTTATGGCGACAACTTCCAATTGCCCGACAATGTGCCTGCCAACGAGTTCCTCAACCTCGAAGGTGACAAAATTTCAACCTCACGCAACTGGGCTGTGTGGTTGCACGAATATCTCGTTGACTTCCCTGGCAAACAAGATGTGTTGCGCTATGTATTGACTGCCAACGCTCCCGAAACAAAAGACAACGACTTCACTTGGCGCGATTTCCAAGCTCGCAACAACAATGAACTTGTGGCTATCCTCGGCAACTTCGTAAACCGTGCTATCGTGCTAACTCACAAATATTTCGACGGCAAAGTCCCTGCTGCTGGCGAGCTTCAAGAGGTTGACACTGCAGCATTTGCCGAACTCAACGAAATCAAAGCCTCGTTGAGCGCTAACCTCGATACATTCCACTTCCGCGAAGCATTGAAAGATGCTATGAACATTGCTCGTCTTGGCAATAAATACCTCCAAGAAACCGAACCTTGGAAATTGGCTAAGACCGACATGGCTCGCGTGGAAACAATACTCAACGTAGCACTCCAAATCTGCGCTAACATCGCTGTAGCATTCGAGCCATTCTTGCCATTTATGTCGGAAAAACTCGTGAAGATGCTTGGCATGGGTACTATCAAATGGGAAATGCTCGGTTCATCTTCAATCCTCGCCGACGGCGCGCAAATCGGAGCTGCTGAATTACTCTTTGAAAAGATTGAAGACGACGCTATCCAAGCTCAAATCGACCGTCTTGAAAAGACCAAAGAGGATAACAAAATCAAAAGCTGGACACCTGCTCCACAACAAGCCGATGTGGACTTTGACACATTCATGAAACTCGACATTCGCGTGGGTACCGTGCTTGAATGTCAAAAAGTGCCTAAAGCCGACAAGTTGCTCCAATTCCTCATCGACGATGGTATGGAAAAACGCACTATCGTGTCGGGCATCGCTAAATACTACGCACCCGAGGATTTGATTGGCAAGCAAGTGTGCTTCGTGTCAAACTTTGCTCCTCGCAAGCTCAAAGGTGTGCTCTCACAAGGCATGATTCTTTCGGCCGAAAATGCCGATGGGTCGTTGGTAGTATGTGGTCCTACAGGTCCTGTAGCTCCAGGTGCTCAAGTAAAATAATAACTATCAACACTCCTCTATATGACAACTACTAGCCGCAAACCGCACATTCTCATAATCTATACTGGTGGTACTATCGGGATGATTGAAAATCCCGATACCCACTCGTTGGAGCCTTTTGACTTTACGCACCTCATCGACAACGTGCCCAAAATCAAGATGCTCGATTATGATATCGATAACATTCAATTCAATCCACCCATCGACTCAAGCGATATGAGCCATGAGCATTGGGTTGAAATTGCTCGACATATTGAAGAAAACTTCGACCGCTTTGATGGATTTGTAGTGCTTCACGGCACCGACACTATGGCATATACAGCCTCGGCTCTTTCGTTTATGCTCGAAAACCTTCACAAACCAGTTATCATCACTGGCTCACAGCTCCCCATTGGAGAAGTGCGCACCGACGGCGAAGAAAACCTCATTACAGCACTCCAAATCGCCGCTGCCACCGATGCCAATGGCGACCCTATGGTGCAAGAGGTAGCAATTCTCTTTGAGAACTATTTGTGGCGTGGAAATCGTTCAACCAAGATGAGTGCCGACAACTTCAATGCCTTCAAGAGCAATAACTACCCTTCATTGGCTAAGATAGGGTTAGGCATACATTTTAACGAAGAGGCACTTTGGCGCGTACAAGCCAAACGCCCTCTCAACGTGCAATATGGCATCGACACAGCAGTGATGTTTATCGATCTTCACCCTGGCATCACTGAGGCAATACTTCGCCACCAACTCAACACACCTGGTATCAAAGGCATCGTGCTAAAAACATTCGGGTCGGGCAACGCACCCACAGCCCCATGGTTTACACAAGCCATTCGCGAAGCTGTGGAACGTGGCATTGTAATTCTAAATGTTACACAATGTGCAAACGGTGGTGTGCATGAACGTTTATACGCAGCAGGCAACATGTTGGCCGACACAGGCGTGGTTTCGGGCCACGACATCACCTGCGAAGCAGCCATCACCAAGATGATGTACCTCTTCGGCCTCGGCCTCCCACCTCAAGATGTGCGCCAATACCTCTCCCGCACCCTCTGCGGCGAAATGACGATATAACTACCTCTCCTCGCTAAGACATCTGGGACAACTAAGACAACTAAAATTTATCAAGATGGAAGACTCTTTCTTAAAACAACGTGGGGGGTATAGAGATCTAATTGTCTATCAAAAGGCGGAGTGTATCTATGATGTTACTTTCTATTTCGCCAATAACTATTTGGCTAAAGGTGACCGCACTATTGACCAAATGATACAAGCAGCGCGTTCGGGAAAGCAAAATATAGTTGAGGGATGTTCGGCTTCAACAACCTCACGCGAAATGGAAATCAAGCTCATAAATGTTGCTAAAGCGAGTTTACAAGAGTTGTTGATTGACTATGAAGATTACTTACGCGTGAGAGATTTAACATTGTGGGCACCTAATGACCGACGAGCAATTCACACTCGCGATGTGTGCAAAGCTAACAATGATTCGGCATATTATCGAGAAATCATCAAAAGATGCACCGATGAGATGATTGCCAATATTGCCATTACACTGATTCACCAAACCGACTTTTTATTAGAGAGATTATTGAAAAACGCAAAACAAGAATTTGTTGAAAATGGAGGCATACGCGAAGAAATGACAAGAGCAAGAATCTCTTTTCGCAAAGAAAATCAATAGCAATATCCAACAATAAAATCCCCGCATTCGGGGATTTTATTGTATCCCAGTGGTCCTAGTTGTCTTAGATGTCCTAGAACTTTGAATAGACTTCTCTCCAGCATATCCCAGTTGTCTTATTGAATAAAAACAACACCACGCCTGGTAGCATGCTATCGGGCGTGGTGTTATTGAGTGACAAAATTGTCTATCTTACTTCTTCGCGGCTGCTTTTTTCTTTGCAGGGGATTTGGTTGCTGGTTTAGCAGGCTCCTCTTTTTTTGCAGCGGTCTTTTTGGGAGCGCATTTCTTTGCAGCTGGTTTCTTTGCAGGTGCTGGTGCGGCTTCTTCGGCTTCAGCTTTTGCCAATGCTTCACGCAATTTGTGCTCTTCGTTGAAGTGTTCAATGTTCTTACGCATTGAGGTCAACTCCTTGTTGAGTGCTTCAATTTCATGAGCTTGGTTACGGATAGTTGTCAACAATGCATTCAACTCTTCGTTCTCGATTGAGAGAGGATATTGTTCCTCAACACGCACGATGAAGTCGGCAAGCACATTCATATAGTTGGTGAACGCTTGGAATGGTGTTTCATAGGGTGAGAAGTGACTATGAACTGCGCCATCACTGCCATGACGAGTTGACATATAGAAGAAGTGGTCACTTGCTTGAAGATAGTTCCAGTCTTGTTTTAGACGACGGTCATCACAAAGGCGCACACGTTCAGCCACTGAATAAAGTTTGTTGAACGCTTCGTTTTGCAACTTGTTACCGAGCCAAGCCGAGGTGTCGCGAGCTTCGTCAGCCCAAGAGATTGGGTGCATCACGCTCAATTCGCCCACTGGTTTGATTTTAGAGATTGCTTCACTTGGAGTGAGGAAATCGATACCTGCTTGTGCAGCAAAACGTGGAAGAGCTTCGAGGAATTGGAACACACCTGTTTCGCGACCTTGCATTTCGCCAAATGTTTCGAGGTTCATAAACAAGTTCACGATTTGTTCATCTTGAGGAGTATCAGCAATCCAACCAATATATTTTTCGGCTGTCAATGGATATTCTTCCCACTCATAGTTGCTAAAACGGAATGCTATATCATCGCTAAGTTTTGAGTTTTTCAACAACATTTTGAGCTTTGGAGCCGATGCCGCTGAATATACATAGTTGGGCGATTTCCAACCAAGGATATGTTTTGCACCTTCGGTAATAACACCTTTATATCCCATAGCAGCGATTTGAGGAGCGAGGTCGTCGCAATAAATCAACTCAGTGTTACGGAACACTTTAGGTTTCACACCAAAGAGGTCGTTGAGTTTCTTTTCGTGGTCTTTCACTTGTGCCATAAACTCTTCGGGTTCAGTGAGTGAAGAAAGAGAGTGAGCATAAGTTTCGGCGAGGAACTCAACCTTACCAGTATCGGCAAGTTTTTTCAATATATCGATAAATTCGGGCACATATTGTTCGCATTGTTCAAGAGCTACACCAGTGATTGAAATAGCACATTTGAACTTACCCTTGCCCTCTTGAATCATGTTATACAATGTTTCGGCAGCAGGGATATAGCTACGATATGCGATACGCGAGATAATATCATCGTTAGCGAAATCGTCATAATAATAGTGGTCATTGCCTATATCGAAGAAACGATAGCGTTTTAGGCGAAATGGCTGATGAATCTGGAAATAAAAACAGATTGCTTTCATAATCTATATTGTATTTTTATTGTTTTCGTTGTGATTAAAAATTATAATTGCTCAACACCTTGCGATATATATCGATAACTTTAGCTCCGGCTTTGTCCCAAGTGATTTGGTTCACTTCGTTCAATCCATCTTCACGAAGTTGTTCATACATTGCAGGATAAGTTACGATTGAATTAATCGCATCGGCCATTGCATCGATATCCCAATAGTCGGTTTTGATGACATTGCTGAGGATTTCGGCACAACCCGATTGCTTTGAAATAATCGAAGGCACACCCATTTGCATCGCTTCAAGTGGCGAGATACCAAATGGTTCCGACACCGAAGGCATGATATATACATCAGATGCTTTGAGCATTTCATACACTTGTTTACCCTTTTGGAAACCTGGGAAGTGGAAACGATCAGAGATGCCACGCTCGGCAGCAAGAGCAATCATTTTATCCATCATATCACCACTACCTGCCATCACGAAGCGCACATTGTGGTTGTTTTTCAACACCTTCGCAGCAGCTTCTACAAAGTATTCAGGACCTTTTTGCATTGTGATACGACCGAGGAAAGTCACCACTTTCTCTTTAGGTTTGTTGGCTGTAACAGCAAGCAATTCAGGGCTGAGAGGCTCAACAGCATTGTGCACTGTTGTAACCTTAGCAGGGTCGATTCCATACTTTTCAATCACCGTGCGACGAGTAAGGTCGCTCACGGTAATGATATGGTCGGCATGGTGCATACCATCAAGTTCTATACCAAACACTGTGGGGTTAACATTACCACGCGAACGGTCAAAGTCGGTAGCATGAACGTGGATTACGAGTGGTTTGCCTGTTACTTGCTTTGCATGAATACCTGCAGGATATGTCAACCAGTCGTGAGAGTGAATGATATCAAACTGCTCGGTGCGAGCTATCACACCAGCCATTGTTGAATAGTTATTAATCTCTTCAAGGAGATTGTCGGGGTAACGGCCTGAGAATTCGATACAGCCCAAGTCGTTGGTGCGCATATAGTTGAAGTCGGCATAAATATTATCACGCAAGCGATAATAGTAATCGGGATCCATCAAGTGACCGATGCGACCTTCTACATATTCGCGATTTACATCACGCCATGCCACTGGCACTTGTGACGCACCGATGATGCGAGCAAATGTGCGCTCTTCATCGCCATGAGGTTTGGGTATCACAAAAGTGATATCCATATCGCCACACTCCCACATACCCTTAGTGAGACCATAGCTGGCTGTTCCAAGACCGCCCAAGATGTGTGGTGGAAACTCCCACCCAAACATTAATGCTTTCATAATCTATAATTGGTATATGTGAGTGAATTAAACTGTCATTTTTTTAAGTGTGCGCAATGTGCGAAGCACCTCTGCCACATTTGTTGCGTGAGAAATTGCGCCACGACCTGCAAATGGTGGGTTACCATCGTAGAGTTGCGACAACGAACCGATACAACCTTGCGACATTTCATCTTCAAAACCGATGAGCATGCGGTCGATATACGACACACCACTCATGCCAAACACGCGAAGGTAAGCATCGGCATAGAAGCCCATCAACCATGGACGTGCGGGCCCGTTGTGGAGTGAAATTTCACGATCTTCGGGCGAACCGAGGTAGAATGGACGATAGCCATAACTACGAGGTGAAAGTGTGCGCAATCCCTTAGGAGTGAGCAATTCGCGAGTAGCCACGTCAAGCACACGTTTGCGTTGACGGCGGTCGAGTGGTGAGTAGTCAAGCCCTACGGCAATAACCATATTAGGACGCACTGATGGATCGGCATACGCTCCTGTCACATAGTCATAGAGATAACCATAGTCGTTGAGGAACATATTCACAAATGGTTCAACAATCTTTTCGGCTTGAGCCAAACATTTGTTGTGGAACTCTTGACGCGACTCATCGTTTTCGCTCAACTTAGCAGCAAAGCGTAGAGCATTATACCACAATGCATTAAATTCAACGAGATATCCTGTGCGTGGCACTACAGGTTTGCCCCACATCATTGAGTTCATCCACGACACAGGCATCGAAGTGCCAATGGTCGATACCATGCAATTTTCGTCAACCTGGAGATTGGGATGATTATTGTCGAGAATATAATTGACAATATTTTCAACCAATTCCATATATTCATCATGAGCAGCAGTAGTGCTTATCGACTTAGCATATTGTTGCACTGCCCACACAGCCCACAATGGGATATCGGGCAAGTCAATGCCATGAATGCGATTACTCAACTCGCCTGTAGCCATAAACTTAAGCAACTCTTTGCTTGCAGTAGCCATAATCGACTCAAAATCATCTTTGTGGTCGATAGCCAAGGTAGTGCCAGGGAGCGACATAAATGTGTTGCGAGCCAACACTGTGCCCCAAGGGTAACCCGAGATTATAAAGTCGCCATCTTTGTCTTTGAGATAGTATTGTTTTGCTGCATTCTTCAAGCAGTTGTAGAAACTTGAACGGCATGTGCGCGATGCAATCTCTTTTTCATACATCTTATTGAGCGAACGAGGCGACACCTCTTTCACACCCGCCGAGAAGATGATTGACTCACCCTTCTTGATAGGCACTTCAAAGTAGCCAGGCACCCAAAGGTCTTCGGTGTAAGGCACTCCACGCTCAAGGTCTTTTACATATTCTATATCTTTATACCAGTGAGGATCGTTCACCCACTTTGGTTTGTGGCTAAACTGCATATAGAGCGTTGGGTAACCATTGTAAAGACAACTTGCCACACCATTTGCCACCTCTTCACACGCAGTGTTGAGACTTGAATTGGCCATACACAATTCGTTTGACTCACGGAAAGCCAAGAATGGACGGAACTGCAATGTTGTTGGAGAGTGAGCCTCAACCAAGGTGTAACGAATCAAGATGCGATTTTCATGGGAGATAAAAATCTTCTCTTTTGTGAGAATCACGCCACCCACACGGTAGGTGGTTCGGGGCACACTTTCGCAGTCAAACTCGCGAATATACTTATGCCCATTGGGGCTATACACCCCACCCTTATAACGATGCAACCCAAGATTAAATGGAGCGCCATGTTGTATCACAGTTTCATCGAGCGACGACAACAACACATGTGGCTTATTACCCATTTCAGCAATAGGAATCACCAACAAACCATGTTGCTTGCGGGTATTACACCCCACGACACTCGTACAGTGATATGCACCCGATTGGTTGGTGCGAAGCATCTCTTT
>JAFOYQ010000034.1 GCA_017424575.1 Muribaculaceae bacterium | reverse complement strand
GTGCTTGTGTTGTCCGTTGGATTAAATACAACCATCGAAGCAGCTTCTCCATCTCTTTCGCCAGTAGCAATATAGAGTTTGCCATTGTGGAGATACATTCCCGATGCATTGTTGCCACCATCAATTTCTAAATTGGTTTCGGTTAATGCCCAAGTTGCAAGATTAATCTTGTTCATCATTGCGTTGTCATCTTTTGCACACAAGATGTATGCAACATCGCCGTCAAGAACTAATTGCTTGATTGTGCCGTTCAGCTTAATTGATTTGAACGCTTCAAGGTCGGTGCGATAGAACACTTTGAGTGAATCGCCGTCGCCAACAAGGATTTTGTCTTTATAAGAAGCAAGTTGATGCTTGTAGGTTGAGGTTAATGTAGCATTTGCGATAGTTTTGCCCCATTCAACATCATAGCGGGAGAGGGTAGAGCCTTGAGTGAGGTATGCATAAGCACCATCAGGAAGAATGTTATCGGTTGGGAATTCGTTAGTGGTTGGCTCATTGGCAAGCTCTTCAACGTATGTTTTGCTTTCAAATGTTTCGGCATCAATACCTTGAAGTTGAGTAATGCCTAATTCGCTACCATTTTCATCGGTGCCATTAATCATCAACAATTTTTTGCGAGATGCTAAGTTGTAAGGACCATATGTAATGGGGACTTCAATAGTTTTTTCTTGGCCATAGCATGTTACTTCAAATACGAGAACGTCGGTGAGATATTCCCCTTCGGTAAATTGATATGAAAGGTGGTTGTTGTAAAGTGAAACATTTGCCAATCCTTCCTTTGCAGTTACTTTGTTCATATATACAGTAGCTCCATTGCCTGTTGAGAAGATGTCGCTGTTGAGTAATTCTCCAGTGGGGCTAGTTGATGCAATTTGTATAGGAGTTACTGTAATTTCGGGAATATCAATAACTGTTATTGCAATTTTGTCGCTTAATGATGGGTTAATTCCCGACACTGCAGTGAGAGTGGTAGTTCCAGGTTTCAATGCGATAAAGTTCCCATTATCTATTGTCCCTACATCGGGATTGCTGTTTAACCAAGTGTAATTGTCGTAGATGAAGCGATTAGATTTTGTTTCGTTTACGTTTTCGGTGTTTTCGTCTTCACTTTCAACATTGATATAAACACGTTCGCCCACTACACACGACAAAGCATCACTTTCGGCACCAGTATTCCCTTCAAGACTGATTACTACTGCAGTGAGATTGCATACTGATACTTCAAATGCCTCTTCAGGAATGCCGTCCATTGCCGAGAAGTGTACCCACACTGTTCCTTTTCCTTTAGATGTAAGGAAACCAGTGTTATCGATTTCGGCAATAGCATCAACACCATCGGTTATAAGCCCCTCTTTATCCATTGTAAGCCACCAACGTTGATTTGCATCTTTTACGGGGCGACCATTTTTGAATAAGAAACCTTCATATTGGCAAGTGTGGCCAAGTGGAACTTGTAATTGAGTAATACCCACATAATTGTAGTAATAATCTTGTGGCACATATTCGGGGTCGGGGAGAGTAATAGCACAATCCAATACTTCGGTTGACCATTCGCCAAGCCAACCAGCGATAACTTGTCCGGCAGTATATACTTTCACGAAATCAATCTTTTCAAGGTCAACATAATTGCCATCTTTGTCAACTGCCCAACTGATATCCATACCATCACCCGCTGTTTCGCCAAGAGTTGGACGGCCATATGGATTTTGTGCGATACGAGCATCATCTTTCACGAAACCTTTATTGTCGCAATATCCAAATCCTGAATAAGAATAAAATTCGATATAACTTGGAGAGCGCATATCAATGCAACCGCGAATGTTGGTCATGCCGGTGAATGTTATTGAGTCGCGTGATACACTTGGGTTATACCATCGCTTTGATTCGTCGGGGTTGTCTTGATTATAGTAATAATCGGGGTAGAATGTGTGTTTGTGGAAATTGTTTGTTACCACAGCGCCATATTCATATTTAGTTTCGCCATTTTCTTCCCATTTCATAGCCCAGGGCACAGTGTAGCGATCGTTATAGTGAGGGTTGTAGTAGGTGAGCTCTACATTGCGTTTGGTTGTGCTTAACCAATAGTCGCTACCGGCAAGTTCATACCATTCACCATCATCGGGAAGTCCGTTGCCGTTTTTGTCTTCCATTACTTGCACGGCACCAGGTTCGGTCCATACCCCTTTTTCGGCAGCAACAAATGAGTTCCCTTCGACAGTGAAATCCACACCATAAGGGTTTTGTGGGTTGTTATAGATAGGTTGGTCAAAACCAAGCACTACATATCCACCTAATGCACCGAGGCTTAACCCTCTTTCTCTATTCTCAAAAAACTCCACAGGATTATCCCACGCCACTTCGCTACGGAATTGCCCAGCTGCTGGTTGATATTCCAATATTTTTGTGGCATAGCAATTGCGAGTTGCGTAAGTGATAACTTTATTTGATGAGGATTCTGTGCCGTCAGATAAAGTGATAGTATATTTGATTGCATCTGAAACGATTTGTTGAGGAGTGCCGTTGAGAGTGTATTTAATGACTTTATATCCATTTTCTCCGTCAACCAATTCGGCAGTACCATGTTTTAACTCATCGGCATTGTCAAGAGTCAATGTGCAAGCTGTTTTTTCGTCAGATTTATAGAACGCACTGTTGCCAATAACATCATAAATTTGAGGTTCTGCTTGCTCTGGTTCTATATATGACTTAATCATTGACGTTTTCAATCCAGGTACTTTCACGGGGAAAGTGTTTGTAACAGTTTCACCATTATAGGTAATTGAAACAGTAAATGTAGTCTCACCTTTTACTCCTCCCAAACGAGTGAGTTGCATTCTCGTTTGATTCATGTGAGCGTTTATGGCAGCCAATTTAATAATTGAGTTGTCGCCCGAAGATGTAGTAATTGTAATCCCTTCCAATTGCGAGATGTCGGTCTTTGTAGTAATCTCATCGGGGTAGGTGAACAACTGATAAAAATAGACATAGAAACTCTTGCTCGCATCAGAGCCAACTTCCTCATAGGAATATTCCTTTGGCACGAATTGAGAGCCTGCTTGTGCTGTAAAAGCTGTTGCCAACAACATAATCAGCATGATAATGCTAAACTTTTTCATGTTACAAAACTATTTTATAAGATTGGTTTGAAATTTTTACGATATATAGATTGCTCTTGGCGAGTCCTGATATAACTTCTCCATTGTTAACGGTGATAGATTTTACAAGAGAGCCTTGAGCATTGTAGATTTCTACTAGTTGAGGAGTGTCAATCCCTGTAATCATGATATTGCCAGCTACGGCAAAAACATTTGCTCGTTTAATATCAACAACG
>JAFOYQ010000033.1 GCA_017424575.1 Muribaculaceae bacterium | reverse complement strand
CACCATATTGGTTTCCAAATAATAATGTAGCACCAAAAACACCAATAATGTGCCCGACAACAATTGGGTTTGACTACCCAACAGACCCAAAATCCAATTGCCCAAGAAACCTATCACCAATCCGCCACTAAAAAAGGCTGCAAACACTAATAGGCAAGAGAGATAAAAGGTTTTTCGCACTTGCGCCAAATTATTCTCAACTCGCCACTGAAATACTTTTGGCAAATAAACATTGGTATAGAGCGATGCCAACGACGACACTACCGACAACAACTGCAAGGTGATACCAAACGATGCCATATCCGATAGCGGGATATAAAGCGGACCGACGAATGTACTAAGTCGGAAGGTAAGAAAACCGCCAATCGATGCCAATCCCAATCTAATGGCATTAGGCATAATTGCCTTTAATACATCTCGATAACCATCTACACTGACATATGCCAAAGAGTTTATGATATTTTTATCGTAAAACGATTTTCGGCTTAGTATGCGTATCACCAACACCGACAACAACTGCGCCGACACGATAGCCACCAAACCTAATCCACACAACAAAAAGAACACAGCAAGAAGCAGATAAGAGACGTTGCCTATCAACACTATCTGATTTTTGCGCTTCACCAAACCACGCCCGTTCAACAGCGCATCATAATATAATGTGTATAGATTGTAACTATTCACCAAACAAACTATCGCCCAAGCCACATACACCTCACGCACATCGCCAGCATAATTTTGCATTAAAGTGAATATATAAAAAGAACCACAAATAGATAAAAATAGAAACAATATTAGGGCAATACGCGAATAGAAATATTGCATTGCTCGGATTGTGCGTTTCAAGAGTCCGTAATCGATGGTGACTATATTTGCATCATCGACATACTCGTGTCCATCTCGTTTCAACGAACGCACACCACTGAATATATACGCCACATTGCGCGCAAACGATGGACTGAAACCGAAGTCCATTATGCTGGTTATCAAGGTGACAGATGTGAATATGGTCCACACACCCACAGTCTCTGATGGCAACATATTGAGCACCATCGGGAATAATAATACCCCCGAACCTATACTAAACAACGTTGCCAACGTTGCCCATATCAAATCGCGCTTACCTATGTTTTCTACTGCCACCTTTTATTTAATTCATAATGCATAATTCATAATGCATAATTAACCCTTCGGATATAATCCTTTATAATTGACTACGATATATCTCAACTAACTGATGCCCTACTCTATCAAAACTATATTTCGCGGCTCGTTCTTTTATTTTGATTGAATCATATTTTTTCGCATTATCAATCATTGCCGACATTGCCTCGACTAACGAGTTCACATCTTTTACTGGCACGATAATGCCTGTTGTCTCGTCAATCAACTCTTCGGCAATGCCCACCGGAGTAGATATTATCGGCATACCACACACCGCAGCCTCTTCAAGCACCACTGCGGCTGTTTCATAGTTAGAGAATAACACAAAACAGTCCGACTCATCCATCCATGCCTTCACCTCTTGTGGCGTTTGCTCGCCTGTGAAACGCATAAATCCCCTACTTGCTAATTTATAATTATCGGCCAAACTACGAGTAAAGAATATATCTTGCCCCGTGCCGACCATTAGCATTTCAAAATCATTGCGTTGCTTCGACAACCTCTCTACAGCCTCCACTATTGCCAACGTGTTTTTGGCTTTATTATCGAAACAACTCACATGGATAAAACGAAATTTACCCTTACTGACACGACTTGTAGTGCCATTGTTATAAAAGAAATCATCCACCACATTCGGCACTATTTGCCAGTTAGCATGCCGCAATCCATACTGTTGCATCGCATTCATCAATTTAGATGATACAGGCATTACAACCTTAGCATGCGATAATATCATTTGGCTCAATGTCTTACGCACAAAGCCTCTATAACTACCATTTTCTGGTAAATAGCCAGACCAATGCTCCATCACTACGTACGGAATATTGTAGTTCACTTGCAACCAACGCGCAAGCAATCCTTGCTTGGTCAGCACATTCACATGCACCACATCGGGCTTGCCATAATGCTTGTGCCAATATTGCCACAACTGCTTCATAGCCTGCACTTCGCCCCAAGCTCCACCTTTGTTTGTATAAATCACTACCTCGCGTACTCCTTCAACTACCTTATCCTCAATTTCATTATGCATTATGCATTGTGCATTGTAGATTGACAACACACCAACCTCAACACCCTGACGTGCGACTGCTTGGGCATGTTTGCGCACAAACAAACCCGACATTGCATCATATCGATGAGGATACCAAGGGGTGAGGAAAAGAACTTTCATATTTTAATGAGGAGTGAGGAATGAGGAATGAGTTGAGATATAAGATACAAGACACGAGATACAAGACCAAAAATAGTCTTATGCCTCGTGTCTTTTATTTTAATATTTGATTAATTAATCTTGACAAGCGCAGATGAGGTTACGGTCGCCCCAACCATTATCTACACGAGCAACAGAAATCCAGAATTTGTTTTCTTTTACCCAAGGAAGTGGGAATGCTGCTTTCTCACGACCGTAAGAGTGATTCCATTCGTCAGAAACAATCACATAGTCAGGGTGAGGAGCATTTTTGAGTACGTTGTCCTCAGCAGGAGCTTCGCCAGTGTGAACTGCTTCGATTTCTTCGCGGATAACGAGCATCATATCGATGAAACGATCGAGTTCAGCCAATGGTTCAGATTCTGTAGGTTCAACCATCAATGTGCCGTGAACTGGGAACGATAATGTAGGAGCGTGGAAACCGAAGTCCATCATACGTTTAGCCACGTCGCTTTCGTCAACGCCTGCATATGATTTAAGGTGACGGCAGTCGAGAATCATTTCGTGACCTACGCGACCTGTAGCACCTGTATAAACGATACCATAAGCATTTTCGAGGCGTTTAGTCATATAGTTAGCGCTGAGGATAGCTGTTTTAGTCGCTTCAGCCAAACCATCGGCACCCATCATACGAATATAGCCATAAGTGATAGGCAAGATACCAGCTGAACCCCATGGAGATGCAGCAACTGCAGTGTTAGGATTTTCAGGGTTGATAAAGTTGTGAGATGGGAGATATTCTACCAAGTGAGCAGCAACGCAGATAGGACCAACACCAGGACCACCACCACCGTGAGGAGATGCGAATGATTTGTGGAGATTCAAGTGACAAACGTCAGCACCGATGAAACCTGGAGATGTCAAACCGATTTGACCGTTCATGTTAGCACCGTCCATATATACTTGACCACCATTAGCGTGGATGATTTCGCAGATTTCGCGGATAGCAGGTTCGAAGATACCGTGAGTTGAAGGGTAAGTAATCATCAACGCAGCGAGGTCGTCTTTATGTTGTTCAGCTTTAGCGCGGATGTCTTCTACGTCAACGTTACCATTTTCGTCGCAAGCAGTTACGATTACGTTGAAACCAGCTTGAACAGCCGAAGCAGGGTTAGTACCGTGAGCTGAAGCAGGAATCAATACCACGTTGCGGTGGCCTTGACCTTGAGCTTGTTGGTAACGACGGATAGTCAACAAACCAGTGTATTCGCCAGCAGCACCAGAGTTAGGTTGCAATGTACAACCAGCGAAACCAGTGATAGTAGAGAGATAACCTTCGAGGTTAGCAATCAATTCTTTGTAACCTTGTACTTGAGCTTCAGGAGCAAATGGGTGAATACCAGTAAATTCTTGCCATGAGAGAGGCAACAATTCAGCAGCAGCATTCAATTTCATAGTACAAGAACCGAGAGAAATCATTGATTGAGTCAATGAAATATCTTTGCGGTCGAGCGATTTGATATAGCGCATCATCTCTGTTTCAGAGTGATATTTTTCGAAGATTTCGTGGTTCAATGCTTTAGATTGACGTACCAATTCTTGTGGCAATGCAGTCTCTTTAACATCGAGGATAGTAGAAGGCACTGGCAATTCGAGCACTTTAGCAAAGATAGCCAACACTTTGAGTACGCCTTCAGCCGATGTCAACTCGTCAGTTGAGATACCGATAACGCCATCTTCGAAATAACGGAAGTTAACCAAGTTAGCCTCAGCCACTTCGCGAAGCATCATTGCGCTCTTACCTTCTGGCAATTTAATGCGGATAGTGTCGAAGAAGAAGTCGTTCAATTGTTCGCAACCCATGTTTTTCAACTCGTTAGCCAAGATGATAGCTTTAGCATGGATGTTGTAAGCGATGTCAGTCAAACCATCGTTGCCGTGATAAGCAGCATAGAAACCACTCATGATAGCAGGCAATGCTTGAGCAGTACAGATGTTTGACAATGCTTTTTCGCGTTTGATGTGTTGCTCACGGCTTTGGAGAGCAAGACGCAATGCAGGTTTGCCATTAGCATCTTTAGAGATACCTACAAGACGACCTGGGATATGACGTTTATTTTCTTCAGTAGTAGCAAAATATGCAGCCGATGGACCACCGAAATACAATGGCATACCGAAGCGTTGAGTAGTACCGAATGCGATATCAGCACCCCATTCGCCAGGAGCAGCCAAGAGCACAAGGCTCATAATATCAGCAGCAACAGCCACTTTAGCACCATTTTCGTGGCAACGAGCAGCGAAGTCACGGTAGTCGCAGATACGACCATCAGATGCTGGATATTGGAGGATAGCACCAAATATAGGAGTAGAGAAATCGAACGAAGCATAATCGCCCACGAGGAGATTCACACCTTGAGGGAGGCTACGAGTTTTCAATACGTCGAGAGTTTGAGGGAAGATGTTGCGGTCAACGAAAAGAGTGTTAACGCCAGCTTTTTGTTGGTCGCGAGAACGGAGTGCCATCATCATAGTCATAGCTTCGGCAGCAGCAGTTGCTTCGTCGAGCAATGAGCAGTTAGCCAAAGGAAGAGCAGTGAGGTCAGCCACCATAGTTTGGAAATTCAACAAAGCCTCGAGACGACCTTGTGAGATTTCAGCTTGGTATGGAGTGTATGAAGTGTACCATACTGGGTTTTCGAATACGTTACGCAAAATCACAGCAGGAGTGATAGCTCCATAATAACCAAGACCGATATAGTTGTCAGCCAACTGATTTTTTTGAGCCAATTCGTGAATGTGAGTCAAGAACTCTTGTTCAGTCATAGCCTCAGGGAGGTCGAGTGGTTTTGGCAAACGGATGTTTGCAGGGATAGTTTGTTCAATGAGCTCATCAACTGATTTTACACCAACTGTTTCGAGCATTTTAGGCAGGTCGCGTTCGGTAATACCGATGTGGCGACGAGAGAATTGATTTGCCATAGTGTTTTTATAGTGATTAGTGATTAGTGATTAGTGATTAGTGATTAGTGAATGTATATAGTCAACGATTGATTGACTATCGACATTCCAAGGTGCAAATTTACAAAAAACTATTTATTTGGCAATACAAAAATGGATTTTATTTTTCTATATACTATCAGATAGACAAGACAACTTCACTCTTCAACATTTTCAAAGACAAATACACACTGTGAGTGGTTATTGGGTTGTGGCGGTTTTCTATGGCACACTTCGCCTACACCTTGCTTGGGTGTAAGGCTAAAAAATAGACAATGAGAATGTCTATTGAAACGTTACTTAAACAATAATGAAAAT
>JAFOYQ010000032.1 GCA_017424575.1 Muribaculaceae bacterium | reverse complement strand
ACCTTCGAGGCGGTCAACTTTACCATTAATAGCAGCTTCGTTCAATACTTTTGGAGTTTCTTGGAACGATGCAGCTGACATAAACGATTGAGTTTGAAGAGCTGCACGTGTAATACCTTGAAGCATTTGAAGCGAAGTAGCTGGCATTGCATCTCGAGTTTCTACTGGACGCATATCGCGACGTTTGAGCGCCGAGTTTTCATCACGAAGTTTACGTGCTGTTACAATCTGACCTGCCATATAATTAGTTGAGTCACCTGCATCAGTAACAACTTTTTTACCCCAAAGACGATCGTTTTCTTCCATGAATTCAATTTTATCAACAACTTGTCCTTCAAGGAAACGAGTATCACCAGCATCAGCAATTTGCACTTTACGCATCATTTGACGCACAATTACTTCAAAGTGTTTATCGTTGATTTTCACACCTTGGAGACGATAAACGTCTTGTACTTCATTCACTATATACTCTTGAACTGCAGTAGGACCCTTAATTGCCAAAATGTCAGAAGGAGTGATTGCACCATCAGAAAGAGGAGTACCTGCACGCACATAGTCGCCATCTTGAACAAGGATTTGTTTTGACAATTGTACAAGGTATTTTTTCTCTTCGCCAGTACGTGATGTAAGGATAATTTCACGGTTACCACGTTTGATTTTACCGAATGAGATTTCACCATCAATTTCGGCAACAACTGCTGGGTTAGATGGATTACGAGCCTCAAACAATTCTGTAACACGTGGAAGACCACCGGTGATGTCACCAGTTTTACCTACAGCACGTGGAATCTTAACAATCAAATCACCAGGTTTAACTTTTTGTTTTGCATCAACTACCAAGTGAGCGCCTACTGGGAGGTTGTATGTTTTAAGAACATTACCAGCTTTATCTACAATTTGAGCCGCAGGAGCTTTAGTTTTGTCTTTAGACTCGATAATGATTTTCTCCAAAAGACCTGTTGTTTCGTCCGATTCTACTTTGTAAGTAGAGTTCTCTACCATTGATTCGAATTGAACTGTACCGGCAACCTCTGAAACGATTACAGCGTTGAATGGGTCCCATTCACAAATCTTATCACCTTTCTTAACATCAGATCCAGCAGGGATAAAGAGTTTCGAACCATAAGGGATATTTTGTGTTGTAAGAGCAATACCAGTATTATGATCTATGATACGAGCTTCCGCCAAACGACCTACAACAACTTGATATTTGTTGCCAGTTGCATCTTCTGCATCAACAGTACGAAGTTCGTCTATTTCAAGACGACCATCATATTTAGATGTGATACCATTGTCAACAGCAATATTCGAAGCCACACCACCGACGTGGAATGTACGAAGTGTCAACTGAGTACCTGGTTCACCGATTGATTGTGCAGCAATAACACCAACAGCTTCACCTTTGTTGACCATACGACCAGTAGCGAGGTTACGTCCATAACATTTAGCACAAACACCATGACGAGATTCGCAAGTGAGCACTGAACGTATTTCTACGCGTTCGATTGGTGATTTTTCGATACGTTTAGCTGCTGATTCAACGATTTCTTCACCTGCAGCAACAATAAGGTCGCCTGTAAGTGGATCAATTACATCATGAACAGACACACGACCAAGAATACGTTCGTAAAGAGAAGCAACAACCTCTTCGTTATTTTTGATTTCAGTTGCCACAAGACCACGCAATGTACCACAGTCCTCTTCATTAATGATAACATCGTGAGATACGTCAACCAAGCGACGAGTAAGATAACCCGCATCGGCTGTTTTCAACGCCGTATCGGCAAGACCTTTACGCGCACCGTGAGTAGAGATAAAGTACTCCAACACGCTAAGACCTTCTTTAAAGTTAGCCAAGATAGGGTTTTCGATAATTTGACCGCCTTCTGCACCTGCTTTTTGAGGTTTAGCCATCAAACCACGCATACCCGACAACTGACGAATCTGCTCACGCGAACCACGGGCACCAGAGTCCAACATCATATATACAGAGTTGAAACCTTGATTGTCGCCCGAAAGTTGTTTCATTACGACATTTGTCAACTCGCTATTAACACGAGTCCAAGTATCAATAATTTGATTATAACGTTCGTTATTAGTGATATAACCCATGTTATAATCATTCATAATATTTTCTACCTCTTCGTAACCCGAATTAACAAGTGCAGCTTTTTCTTCTGGGATAATAACGTCGGCCAAGTTGAAAGACAAACCTCCACGGAATGCCATTTGATAACCTAAGTTTTTAATATCATCCAAGAATTTTGCAGTACGTGCTACACCACAAGTTTCGATAACATGACCGATAACATTACGAAGTGATTTTTTAGAAAGCAATTCGTTGAGATAACCACACTCTTTTGGTACAAATTTATTAACAATAACACGACCAACAGTAGTTTTCTCGATCAAACGAGTCACATAATTACCTTCTGCATCAACATCATGCGTACGAACAGAAATAATTGCGTGGATATCAACTGCACCTTCGTTATAAGCAATTTCAACCTCCTCTGGAGAATAGAACTTAAGACCTTCACCTTTCACACCCTCACGAGCCTTAGTGATATAGTAAAGACCAAGCACCATATCTTGAGAAGGAACCGTAATTGGCGAACCATTGGCAGGATTGAGAATGTTATGCGAAGCAAGCATAAGCATTTGAGCTTCGAGAACTGCCTCATTACCAAGTGGAAGGTGAACCGCCATCTGGTCACCATCGAAGTCGGCGTTGAACGCAGTACATGAAAGTGGGTGAAGTTGGATTGCTTTACCCTCAATCATCTTAGGTTGGAATGCTTGAATACCAAGACGGTGAAGTGTAGGAGCACGGTT
>JAFOYQ010000031.1 GCA_017424575.1 Muribaculaceae bacterium | reverse complement strand
TCGCGTTTTGTGTTGTTGATAATTTCAATATCTTTTTTGATTGGATTGGCTCCCTCTTCGTTGAGGCGAGCGCTGTCCATGCCTAATGCATATAAGTCGCCAATTTGTTGAGCGGCAGAACCTTTTTCGGCATTTTTAGAGTCAAGACTGGTTACGAGTGATTTTACTTGTTCGCGAGTGTTTTCGCCAAGTTGGTCAAACGTCCCGAAGCGCGAATATTCGGGTTTCAAAGGGTTGGCTTTCATCCAACCTCCACACGCATAACCATAAAAATCTTCTTGTGGAGTAACTGAATCATTGAGATTTGCAAGGTCCACACCTTTAGGTGATTTTGTTGTGCACATTGTTATCGTTGATGCAAAAGCGATAGACAAAACTGCATAAGATAATTTCTTCATTTTGTCGTTGTTTTAATTAGTTATTATTAAGTTTTGTTTTAAGTTCATCTAATTCCATTGAGGCTAATTCCCAAAGACTCATTGCGTTCTCGAGTTGCTTGTTTTTGGCCGCATGTTGATTGAAAATGTCACTATCCACATCTCCAGATGCTATTTTGTCCTCTATTTCGGCAATTTCAGCCTCGATTTTTGATATTTCATTCTCTGCCTCAGATACTTTTTTCTCGGCACGTTTGATTGTTTTTTCTCGTTCGCGTTGTTCTGCGTAGCTGAGTTTGGTTGAGGATTGTTCTACGGGGGGAGTAATGATTTTGGCGTTTGCTTCGGGCTTATTTACAGACTTTGAAACTTCTAATTCAGCTAGAGAAGCAATCTTTTTCTTTTCAAGAAATTCATATATGCCACCAAGACATTCTTTAACTTTTCCGTCGCCAAATTCATATACTTTTTCTACTAAACCATCAAGGAATTCGCGGTCGTGAGAAAC
Organism: Muribaculaceae bacterium; assembly: GCA_017424575.1. Classification (GTDB taxonomy): domain Bacteria; phylum Bacteroidota; class Bacteroidia; order Bacteroidales; family Muribaculaceae; genus RGIG4079. The sequence goes on along the minus strand of JAFOYQ010000031.1, from coordinate 15,937 downwards.
GACGATGACAGTGCCATTAAATTCTTTGATAGCTTGTTTGAGTATGTCTTTTGTCCTCATGTCTAGGTGGTTGGTAGGTTCGTCAAGAATAAGCAAGTTTACTGGCTCAAGTAGTAATCTTATCATTGCTAAGCGAGTTTTTTCGCCACCCGATAAAACTTTTACTTTCTTATCTGAGGCCTCACCACCAAACATAAATGCTCCGAGAATGTCGCGTATTTTGGTGCGAATATCCCCAACAGCAACTCTGTCAATCGTGTCAAATACGGAGATTTCACCATCAAGAAGTTGTGCTTGGTTTTGGGCAAAATATCCTATTTTTATATTATGTCCTATTTTGAGATTCCCAGTAAATGGAATCTCGTTCATAATACATTTTACTAATGTGGATTTACCCTCGCCATTTTTGCCTACAAATGCAACTTTTTCACCTCGTTTAATGGTGAATGTGGCGTTGTCAAAAACTTGATGCTCGCCATATCTTTTCCCCACATTGTCGGCAATGATGGGGTAGTCGCCCGAACGTGGTGCTGGAGGGAACTTTAGATTAAGGTGAGATGTGTCAACTTCATCAACCTCAATTCGGTCAATTTTTGATAATTGTTTTATGCGGCTTTGTACCTGAACTGCTTTAGTCGCTTTGTATCTAAACCGTTCAATAAAATCTTCAGTCTCTTGGATTTGTTTTTGTTGATTTTGGTATGCTCGCATTTGTTGTTCAATGCGTTCTTGATGTAATACTACATATTTTGAGTAGTTTACTGCATAATCGTATATTTTGCCAAGAGATATCTCGATAGTGCGATTTGTTACATTGTCAATAAATGCGCGGTCGTGCGAAACTAATACTACGGCATTCGCTTTATTTATAAGGAAATTTTCCAACCATTGAATAGATTCGATGTCAAGGTGGTTGGTGGGCTCGTCGAGAAGTAGCACATCGGGGTGGGTGAGTAGTAATTTTGCAAGCTCAATTCGCATGCGCCAACCACCACTAAATTCTGCTGTAGGACGATTGAAATCCTCTCGCTTGAATCCCAGGCCGATGAGAGTTTTCTCCATTTCGGCTTCTTTATTTTCGCTCTCTTCCATCGCAATGTGCTCGTTGAGGGTGGTGAGGCGATCAATGAGGTTCTGGTATTCTTTGCTTTCGTAGTCTTCGCGCGATTGTAATTCGGCGTTGATTTTGTTGAGCTGGTCGTGCATTTCATCAATATGAGAAAACGCTTTGCTAACCTCTTCAATAACAGTAAGGGTGTCATTTAACACCATTTGTTGAGGTAGATAGCTTATTGTAATGTCATTAGGCCTAGCTACACAACCCGATGTAGGGCTTTGTAGTCCTGCAATGATTTTGAGCATAGTTGATTTGCCCGCACCATTTTTTCCAACAAGTGCAATTTTATCCTTTTTGTTTATGACATAATTTATATTGTCAAAAAGTGATTTTGCACTAAATTCTACCGATAGGTTTTGTATTGATATCATTTACGATTATGAGCACGTTATTATTATGTGCAAAGATAGCAAGATTGTTGCCGATAAGCAAATAAAAAAGGATGCCGTTTGACGACATCCTTTATAAATGTTGAAAATTCTATTCGAATTATTCTGCGCTTTCAGCTGCAACTTCTTCAGTTGCTTCTTCAGCAGGAGCTTCAGCTTCAGCGGCTGCAGCAGCGAGTTCTGCTTTTTTCTTTGCAACGAGTTCAGCTTTTGCTTTGTTTTTAGCTTGCTCGTCTTCAAGACGTTGTTTAGCGTCGCTTGCTTTTTCGTTAGCGAGTTTTGATTTGAATGCATCTACTTCAGCAGTTTTTTTGCTTTTCCAAGCATCGAAACGGCGTTGTGCTTCAGCTTCATCAAAAGCGCCTTTTTTAACACCACCTTGGAGGTGTTTCATCAAAAGCACACCTTCGTTAGAAAGGATAGTGCGTACTGTGTCGGTGGGTTGAGCACCGCAGTTTACCCAATACAAAGCTCGTTCGAAGTTCAATGTTATTGTAGCAGGATTAGTGTTAGGATTATAAGAACCTATCCTTTCAATAAATTTACCATCTCGTGGTGCTCTGCTATCGGCGATCACAATAGGATAAAACGCATAGTTCTTGCGACCATGACGTTGTAATCTGATTTTAGTTGCCATTTAAATAAAAAATTAAAAATTTGGTTTTGTATTGATTTTGCGGGTGCAAAGATACTAAAATTTATTGATATTGCAAATAAATCAAACGATTATAAACGAAAAAATAGCGCAAAATGCACTATTTTTCAATAAATTCTTGTTCGGCAATGGCAATTGACTCAATCTTGCCTATATCGAGCCATTGATATTTTTCATTAGGGGTGTATCCCATAATTTTCAAATCTTTGCATCTATCAATGTAGAATGGCGTAATAGAGAACTTAGGTTCTGTGCTATAATTTTGCAATTCACTGAAGATTGATGGCGATACTATATGCACTCCACCAAATGCTCTAAGTTTGTCGGTGTTAAGTGCAATATAATCTGCAGGTTTTACCTCTCCTGTTGAGATATTCGTCCACCCATTTAATCGGTTATTTTCTCCTATGTAAAAATATCGAGCAGTTTTGCGGTCGGCAACAAGTAGTGTTGCATCAGCATTACTATTTATATGTTGCTCAACCATTTTGTCCAAATCAAAATCGGTGAGAATATCCGCATTGTGAATAATAATTGGTTCATTCCCATCAAGCCATTGCTGAGCTTTAAGAATGCCTCCACCAGTGTCAAGCAATAAGTCTCGTTCGTCGCTGATGTGGATGGTTATGCCAAAATTATTGTTCTCTTTTATGAATTCAATAATTTTTTCTCCAAAGTGGTGAATGTTTATTACGATCTCAGTAATGCCGTGTAATTTTAGACGATTAATAACTCTCTCAAGCATAGCCACACCACCTACTTCAACAAGTGCTTTTGGGCGGTCATTGGTGAGAGGTCGCAATCTTGTGCCTAATCCAGCGGCAAAAATCATTGCTTTCATCGTAAAATTATAATTTAGCGTTGAAAGTTTGTTCAATATTTTGTTCGCGATGTACTAATTCAACTTTGACATTGAATTTCTTATTAATATGTTCGGCTACATGTTGTGCGCAATATACCGAACGATGTTGACCACCAGTGCAACCAAAACATATCATGAGGTTGGTAAATCCACGCTCTACATAACGCTCTACCGATGAATCAACAAGAGCATAAGCATGGTCGAGGAAAGTCAAGATTTCTCCATCTTCTTCAAGGAACTGAATTACTTGTTGGTCAAGTCCAGTAAATGGTTTATATCGTTCATATTTGCCAGGATTATTTACTGCGCGACAGTCAAAGACATATCCGCCACCATTGCCCGAGGTGTCATTTGGAATACCTTTTTTATAAGCAAAACTCATCACTTTTACGGTAAGTGTGTGCTTTTGCAAATCGTCGCTAAATTGTTTCATTTCCACCAGTTCTTTGAGTATTTTGCTCAAATATGGATATTCTGGATATGGCTCTTGAAGCAATGTTCGCAAGTTTGCAACAGCATAAGGTACGCTCTGCATAAAATGTGGTTTCTTCTCGAAATATCCACGGAAACCATAAGCCCCTAAAACTTGTAGTGTGCGGAATAGCACGAAATGGCGTAATTGTTCGTAGAAATATTCTTTATCTACTGGTTTATATTTGCGCAATGCTTCGATATATTCGTTGATGAGCTCGTTGCGCAAGCTGTCGGGCATATTTGCTTTCGCTTGCCACAAGAATGATGCTACATCGTAGTAGAATGGACCTTTGCGACCACCTTGGAAGTCGATAAACCAAGGCTCGTTGTCAACAAGCATCACATTGCGCGATTGAAAATCGCGATACATAAAGGTGCTTGATTGGCTACGCATCAATACCTCGCTCATTGCTTGGAAATCGTCTTCAAGTTTATCTTCTTGAAATTCCAAACCAGTTGCTTTTAAGAAACAATATTTGAAATAGTTTAAATCCCACATAATTGTACGAGTGTCAAACTCGGCGAGGGGATAGCACTTGCTAAAATCCAATCCAACAGCTCCCGCAAATTGAACATCAGGGAGCATTTTAATAGTCTTAATCAACAAATCCTTTTCTTCGTTACTAAACGAACGAGTCAATCGACCTTTTTCGATAGCCTTGAAAAGAATGTTATCGCCCAAATCTTCTTGCACATAAGCCATGCAGTCGTCAGCAACGGCTAAAACTTTTGGTACGGGAAGGTTTTTCTCTTTGAAATGATTGGCGAGGTATATGAATGACTCGTTTTCCTCTTTACAAGTGCCAATAACTCCAATAAGCGATGTAGTACCTAATAGTCTGAAATATCTGCGATTAGACCCAGATGCGGGTAACTCGATTATTTCGGTAGGTTTTTGTCCCAATACTTGGGTGTATAATTGAGATAAAATATCTGTATTCATTGCAATAAATTGTTTCTACAAAGATAGTGGTTTATTTTCATATAATAATTATAAATATCACTTTTTGAATTTAATAACAGTATGATAGTGGATATTTAAGAATAAATTTGAGTTTTTTAAGAATCTATGCGAGTTGTAATGCTCAAAAATAGTATCTTTGTGGAAAATATAGATTAGTATGCTCAAATTTCTTCAACATATATGTCAATTGATAATGTCGCCTGGCAACGGCTGGGAGGATATCTCTTATGCAGGCGATGATCCAAAACAATTGGCAAAAGTAGGATTGTATCCATTATTTGGAGTTGCAGCAATTACTGCTTTTGCTCGATATTTCTATGAAGATTTAAGTTTTATTACAGTATTGCAATATGCTATTGTAACGTTTGTAAAGTTCTTTGTCTAATATTTCTTTGCAATGGTTGTATTTGCATCTACAATGGGCCAATGTGTTGAAGGGGAGGTTAATGAAAAAAAATATACAACCGTAATTACATATTCATTGGCAATTGTTTCGATTGTTGCAATTGTCAAAAATTTATTGCCTCTCGACTTATCGATAATTGATTTTCTATATGTGTATGTTGGAATTGTATTATGGAAAAGTGCAAGATATCTTGTCGTGAAGGATGATAAATTAGTGCAATTTTTAGTTATGGCAATTATTTCTATTTTAGGTGTGCCATACGCTTTAGGCGCTATTTTGAAATTTATTATTGGATAAGACGATTATGGGTAAAATGAAGTGTAATAAGGATATTAGTATTAAAAATAAACGTGCTACGTTTGATTACAATATCATAGAAACTTTTACAGCAGGTTTGGTACTAACTGGAACCGAAATAAAATCAATACGTCTTGGTAAAGCTGGCTTGGTTGATACATATTGTTATGTGACTAATGGTGAGGTGTGGGTAAAGAATATGTATATTGCCGAATATTTTTATGGCACATATAACAATCATGAGCAACGTCGAGATCGTAAACTATTGCTCAATCGCAAAGAAATTAGACGTCTTGAAAAGGATGGTAAAGAATCGGGGTTTTCTATTGTGCCATTAAAACTTTTTATTAGCGAGCGAGGATATGCAAAATTGGTTATTGGACTTGGTCGTGGTAAAAAAGAATACGACAAACGCCAATCTATTAAGGAGCGTGAAGACAAACGAGCGATGGCTCGAATGTTTGAAAAAGTTTAGATTGGAGTAGATATAATTAATAATCGGTCGCCATTTGCAACTGTTACACCATAAAGACGATACCTGTTATCGTCTTTTATTTTTAATCTTTTGCGAAGTTCATCGGCGCTCAATATAAAATTTCTCACAGCCACATTTGCACGAGGATAATCTTTTGTAATCTCTTTTATTGTGCGTGATGAAAACGGATATATGCGTTCAATCTTATAGCAAACGCCTGGAAAATCAGCAATTATTTGGGCAGAAGCATACAAGTGTGTATGTTGATGTAATTTTATTGCATTGTACTGTTGTGATAGAGTCTTAGATGGTTGCATCTTCATTACAGCAGGGTATGGCTCATATATATACATATCCTCTGAGATATTGCCATACAGAGCCGTTGAGTTCATTTCAGTTTCGTGAGTATATGTGAAGTCGCTTTGCTCGGTAATGCAATGTAAGGTTGGGGCTTCTTTGTGATTATTAAAGTCGATAACGGCTACCAATTCTTTGCATTCTTGACGAGTGCCTATAGCATATAAGTCGGTAGTGTCGGGCAATTCTCGCAACACTTGCGTCGCGTCAAGCATGGGCGATGCTTTGACAATGAGTTTGTTGCAATGTTGCTTTATGAGGTCGAGTAATTCTACTACATTAGGTTGACAATCCGATAGGGCAAACAATCGTTTCCCTCCATCGCCACGACGAGCAGGGTCTATAAAGATTGTATCGAAATGCTCGGTGGAGTTTTTGAGATATTCTACACTATCAGTATTAATGCCGGTGAAATTAGTTACATTTAGAGCCGTTGCATTTATTGACAACGCTTGTGCTACATCTTCGTTAAGGTCAATTGCAGTGACATGTTTAGCCTTTTGTGCAAGATGAAAAGCATCAATGCCAAGACCAGAGGTCATGTCAAGTATTGTTTCTCCCTCCTTTATTAATGTTGAGTGAAACTCGGCAAGGTCGTCTGATGTGCATTGCTCGGCAGAAAGGGTAGTAGGAAAAATAAAGTGAGGTGATTTAAGCGTATTGTGCAATTTTTTTACAGTTTTTTTTCGGCATTCAATCTGCATTATGGCATACTCATAAATTGAGGCATCGTCTTTCTTGCGACAACTCAACCTTAATTTAGTAGTATCGTCGTTGCGATGCTCCTCAATCCACTTAATTATATCCTCACTTAATTCAGTAACCATTGCACTCTATTATTATCACTGCAAAGTTAAGAAAATAAATAGGATATTTTATTTCTCTTTTGTTTCAAATTTAGGTTTTTCCCCTAAAATCACATCAATGAATAATTTCACTCGGGCAAAGAACTCTCGACCTTCGTTTTTTATGCGTTTGGTTATTATGTGTGATGGTTTAGCATTGTAGCCAATAGCGTCAATTCCATTCTGAGAAGCGAGGAATATTGCCCGTTCATTGTGGTATTCTTGTGAAATAATAGTAATACAATCTACCCCATAAATCTCTTTGGCTTTTACGATAGAGTTAAGTGTGCGTGTTCCATCGTAATCAAGAATTATAACACTATCGGGAACCCCATGCGCCACGAGAGAATCGCGCATGGCAATCAATTCGTTATATCCCCCACTTGGGCGAGAAGAATAATCCCCACCACTTGCGATGATTTTGTCAATTTTATTTGCCTTGTAAAGATTGGCAGTTGCAGTAATGCGATTGATGTAATAAAAATTGGGATCACCATTAGGTACACGAGGGGATGTGCCAAGCAAAAGTCCCACTGGGCAATGAGGAATGTCGGCAGTGTTGTCAAATGTTTTGCCCCATGACATGCACTCTACAATTGTATAACACCCGATAATCGCAATAATTACTGCGATTATCGGTGTTAATATAGCGCACAATATTTGTTTGCGAGTTAGTTTCATTTTGAGAGAACTTATTGTCGAAAAAGAATAAGATTATTCTACGATTTCCCCGAAATGAACAATCCCTTTTGGTATTGGTCGAGAATCAATTTTTACTGTTTTTGTTTCAATCCAAAAGTCTTCTCCACCATGCGATTCAAGGACTTTGAGATAGCCTTTTCTTTTGGCTGGTTTCACAGCGCTACTATATGTAAACCCTTCTTCCCAATGATCCATATATTGTGTAGTAGAAACCATCTCATGCCATAAGCCATCGATGAAAGTATAAACATGATAAGTTGTCCAGTTGCCAACTTCTAATCTCCAACTGAATCCAAATTCTTCGGTGCCATTGCCGTCAAGGTCTCCTTCGTCAATCATCATAATGTTCCATATTTCTTCAATATATAGTGGTGGAGTAGTTCCGTTTTTACTATAAATTTTGAAATTCTTACGAGTCGTATTTAGACCAATAGGTTCAGCAATGAGAGTATCAACTCCTTTACCACTGAAATTTCCAACTAATGTGTCGCAATATTTTTTAAATGTTTCTGGTGTGTATTCAGTAGAATCATTCCAAGGATCATCATCTAATAATGAAGGGTGAACATTAGCTAATGAATCATTTACTTTGGCCAATGAGTCAGCTTGACTATCCGATTCAGTAGTAGAAATGCACGCTCCAAACGATAGAAGCGCTAATGCAGCGAGTGCAAAAGAGAGTTTTTTCATCCTTTTAGAAAATTGTTGATATAGTTTTGTTTTTAGAGAAAAGTTTTGTTGTAAGCAAGGTCGTTTTATTCGACAATTCTTGCAAAATGAACGATTCCTTTGGGTATTGGTTGGGGGTTAACTTTTACTTTTTTTGTTTCAATGTAAAAATCTTCACATCCTTGTGATTCAAGAACTGTGATATAGCCTTTTCTATTAGATGATTTGACGGCGTTATCAAGTGTAAACCCTTCATCTACATGATGAAGCCATCGAGTTGTAGAAACCATCAAATGCCATAATCCATCTATACAAGTGTAAACCTGATATGCACTCCAAGTACTACTTGGTGAATCCCAAAATATTCCAAATTCTTCGGTGCCATTGCCATCAAGATCACCTTCAGGGACCATCCATATTCCGTATATTTCTTCAAGATATAGTGGTGGTATAGTCCCATTTTTACTTGAAATTTTGAAATTTTTAAGCATTGTATTTTGACCTATTGGTTCGGCAATGAGAGTGTCAACACCTTTGCCACTGAAATTTCCAACCAATGTGTCGCAACAATTCTTAAATGTTTCGGGTGTGTATTCGGTAGTGTCATTCCATGGGTCATCATCTAACAATGATGGATGAACATTGGCTAATGAATCATTTACTTTGGCCAATGAGTCAGCCTGACCATTCGATTCTGTGGTAGAATTGCACGCTCCAAATGATAGAAGCGCCAATGCAACGAGTGCAAAAGATAGTTTTTTCATATTTTAGAAGTTCATTTTGTTTGTTATAAAATTTAGTTATACAATAATCTGTGAATCAAAATTAATCTTTTAAATTATCTTCAATGATTTTTCCGATTTCATCTTCTACATTTTCGGCAAATTCTCGCCATATGTTGGAACGACTTCCAGGTGGTAAGTTAGGTCTTCCATTCATTTCCCACAAATCATAATAGGGTAGGTCGCCAGGTTTTCTGTCAGAATCGTTACCATGTGATTCAATGCAGATATAATTAGCATCAGGAATTCCAACCTCCTTCATCCGTTTTACTGCGTTAATGCCACCACCACCAACGCCAATAATCAAAATTTTGCTCATAAATTAATCAATCAAAAAGTTTAAAGTGTATGTGTTTGTTATGAATTTAATGTTAATGTGTTAATCTTACACGCAAAGGTAGCGAAAAAGAAAATAATGTGTTAAAATAAATGTGTTAAAATTAGAAAAAAAGAGATAGAAAATGAAGATAATTAAAATGTTATAGTTTTGCCATAACTCGTCTATTGGACATCGTAGACATGTAAAGCATATAAGTGCAAGATTGTGACAAACAATTTGCATTATAAACGTGTTATAGCAATGTAACTTTAATGGTATATTGGATTATGACAACTTTAATTTATTCACATCCGTGGCAGGGGAGTTTTAATCGGGCAATTTTAGATGGAATTGAGAAGAAATTGCGCGATGAAGGGAGATCTTTTCAAGTAATTGACCTCGTAAAAGATGGGTTTAACCCCACGATGACGACTGCCGATTTGGCTTTATATAATAGGGGAGAGACTGCTGATCCAATTGTTGCAAAATATGGCGATATGCTTCAAGGTACCGACGAACTTATTATCATTTTCCCTATATGGTGGGGAATGATGCCAGCGATTTTCAAAGGTTTCCTTGATAAAGTGTTGTTAAAAGGTGTAGCCTATAATTATTCTAATGAAGGGGCTATGCTACCAGCGTTTGATATTAGTCGCACTTTATTAATTACCACATCGCAAGGTCCAACTGCTTTATATCATCATTTTATAGAGGATACACTTATCTCTTTTGTACTCAATTCAGTAGGTATAACTGGTGTGAAATGGCTTAATTGTGAGAAAACTGCCCATGGCTCACGAGAAAATCGCGAAACATTTCTTAAAAATGTAATAAAAGAAGTGTAAAAGAAATAAAGAATCTCGATGCGTTAATTACGCATTTCTCACTCCGCATTAATTAAAGTCGTCCGTTATCGTTGTATGAGAAATAACTGGTGGGTGTGATGATCAGATGATCAAGAACATTGATGTCAAGTAGTTTGGCAGCTTCTTTTGCCTTGGTTGTAATGCGGTCATCGTCGGGGCTTGGGCGTAGATTGCCTGAGGGATGATTATGAACAAGAATAATTCCCGAAGCGAGTAACTCTATGGCACGTTTTAATATTAGCCTAATGTCGGTTACTGTCCCCGAAACCCCACCTTTGCTCATACATTCTTCGTATATAACACGGTTGCTACGAGAGAGGTATAACACCCAAAACTCTTCATATTCAAGACGCTCAAGTTTGGCGCGCATCATGTTATAGATGTCGGTCGAACATTTTATTTGAGGGTCAAGTGCTGCATCTTCGTCGCGAGTGCGTAAACCTAACTCAAATGCCGCTGCAAGTGAAATGGCTTTGGCAGTGCCAACACCTTTGAAACTCTTTTTCATTTCGTGGATTGACATGCGACTCAATCGCGAAAGACGATTGTCGCATGAAGCAAGTACCTCTTGGCTCATAGATATTACCGACTTGCCAGGCAATCCACTGCCAAAGATAATGGCAAGTAGTTCGGCATTACTTAAAGAACGAATACCTTGTGTGAGCGCCTTCTCACGGGGTTTATCCCCTTCGTCAAGGTCGGCAATGCGACCCAAGAAGCGATTTTCGGGTTCTTTTAGTTGGTTGTCCATATCGTGTTATTTACCCTTTCTAATTGCCACTTCTTCTTCAATGTTGCGACCACGGCGCAAAAGAATTTTAGTGGTGAATGCTTTGATAAAACCCCAACCATATCCACATAATTGCAAGATGCTTGCAGGCACTGCCTTAATGGCAATGATGAGAGATTTAGTTGAGAATAAGGCAGTGATAAATATTGCTAATAGATATGCAACCAATGGCAAGATGCACCACCATTTCCAAAGAAGAGAAAGTAAGATCAAACACACCGAACCCAATACAAACATGGCGGGTAGTGTGTGCACTAATTTGAGTGAGTCGGGATAAAGAAGTTTTAGTGTGATGCGCGACATGCCAAACACATATACTTGGCGAGTAAACAATCGCATATTTACGCGGCGCTTGTGATACACGTATGCTTCGCGAATCAATCCTATAGAGAACCCAGCCTGGCGAATGCGAGTGCTCATGTCGATATCTTCAGAGAACATTTCACGGAATCCCCCAACTTTTTCATATACCTTACGAGAGTATCCCATGTTAAATGTGCGTGGCACAAATTTTTCTAATTGCACTTTCCCTCCACGAATCCCACCAGTGGTGAGGAATGAGGTCATAGAATAATTGATCGCTTTTTGAGTTGTGCTAAATGATTCATGTGCAGCATCAGGACCACCAAAGCAATCAAGAGGTTTTTTATCAAGAGCATCAGATAGAGTCTTGAAATAATCGGGGGGGATGACGCAATCTGAGTCAAAAAAGATAAAATAATCACCTTTGGCACGTTCAAGCCCATGGTTGCGTGCAATCGAACGTCCTTCATTTTCCTTATAATAATATGAGGCATTAACTCTGTCGGAATATTCCTCAACGACATCTTTGCATGGTGCTGAAGACCCATCTTCAACAATTACAACTTCAAAGTCTTTGCATGATTGATGAGCAAGACTTTCCATTAGGTCGCGTACTTCATCAATGCGATTATATACTGGGATTATTATAGAAAAACGTGGCATAGTGATTAGTTTTAATGTTAAAATTATATAGAGGTTAACTCATTCGTGATTTATAATCTTCGTAGGTGTATTGTCGCAGATATTCACATTCCCCATCGGCGTGGCATAACACTATAGAGGGGTGTTGAATACCGTTAAACATGTTAGTTTTAACGGTAGTATAGTGATTCATATCTTCAAGAGTCAGTCTATCGCCAATTTCGAGAGGCTTTTCAAAACTCCAGTCGCCGATAAAGTCACCACTTAGACATGAATTGCCACCAAGACGATATGTTGGAAGCGAAGAATCGACATCTACGCTTTCTGTAATTTTGGGTTGATAAGGCATCTCAAGGCAATCGGGCATGTGGCAAGCAAATGAAGCATCGATGATGGCTGTTTTGACGCCTTGATTTTCCACTACATCAACAATCGATGTGATCAAATCGCCTGTGCGCCAAGTGAATGCGCTCCCTGGTTCAAGTATTACTTCAAGCCATGGATATTTGCTTTTAAACTCTTTAAGTAGTGAAATAAGATGCTCTACATCATATCCTTCACGAGTCATTAGATGACCGCCCCCCATGTTTACCCATTTTACTTGAGGCAAATATTTGCCAAATTGTTCTTCAAAAGCCTCAAGCACTTTGGCTAAATCGTATGATGTAGATTCGCAAAGAGCATGAAAGTGCATACCCTCGATTCCTTCGGGGAGTTTATCGCCAGCGATATCGGCAGTAACACCAAATCGAGAGCCTGGTAACGCTGGGTTGTATATGTCGGTTTCAATTACCGAGCATTGTGGATTTACGCGCACTCCAGGTGATACATGGCGTTTACCTTCGGTTGAATTATGAGTGATTACATCATTCTTAAAGCGCTCCCACTGATTGAGAGAGTTGAATGTGATATGAGTGCTACCTTCAAGATAGCGATTTATAGTCAATGGGGTATATGCTGGACAATATGAGTGAACCTCATCTCCCAAGCAATCGAGAGCCAAATCCATTTCGTTAAGTGAACTTGCAGTTGAGGCTGTGCAATATTCCTTAATGATAGGGAATGTACGCCATAATGCGTTGGCTTTGAATGCCATGATGATATTCACTCCAGCCTCGCGCTTAACTCTATTAATGAGTTCGAGGTTGCGACGAAGGCGATCCTCATATACAATATAAAACGGAGTAGATATTTCGTTGATTTTCATTATCCTATAATCTTAAAGTGAGCAAATTTGAGTAATAATGTTTTTGTTCCAGTATTGGCAAATTCCACAATGATGCGCGCATCGGCTGAAGATGTGTCAATTGTAGTAATTTTACCAGTGCCAAATCGTTGATGTTCAATAATCATTCCTACCGAGAGGTTTTCAGCCTTGTGAATGTCGCTATATGATGGATTTCCCGACGGGATAGTTCTTGTAGAAGCAGATGTTCCATTCGTGTTTTTTAGTGGTTTCAAATTGCGAGGTGCGTAGTATGTCTTTGTTTCAGTATGGAATGATTTGCGATAATTATCCACAGGATTTGTGAAAGAATTATTACCTCCAATAGTAGTTCCTGAACAAAGATTCAGATATTTAGCATCAATATCTCGAATAAAACGAGATGGAGAACTTGTTTTGGTTTGTCCATTACGGAAGCGAGATGAAGCATACGATATCATACAAAATTGTTTAGCACGAGTAATTGCCACATAGAGCAATCGTCGTTCTTCTTCAATTTCGCTTTGTGTTGAGCACATTGATGATGGAAATAGTTCCTCCTCAACGCCAACTATAAATACATTGCTAAATTCCAAACCTTTGGCTGCGTGTACTGTCATCAATGTAAGTTTTTCCCCTCCATTTCCCTCATCTTGAGTATCTTGGTCGGTAGCAAGAGAAACTTCAGCAAGGAAATCGGTAAGAGAAATGTTCTCAGTATTACCTTCTTCAAGTTTGTTTGATACAAATTCTTTAACACCATTGAGCAATTCGTGAAGATTTTCTTGCTTAGAAATGCTTTCGGGAGTTTTGTCTGATAATAAAATGCTTAGCAATTGCGTCTCCCTAATTACATGTTTTGCAACCTCTTCAGCATTATTCCCGGCTTCATTCAATTCAATGAATGATTGTATTAAATCACGAAATGCTTGAAGCTTTTTTAGAGTACCAGAGTTTACATTTAGATTGTAATTTGTGGGGTTGTTTATTACAGTCCAAATGCTTACACGATTATCAGAAGCACATGCTGTTAACTTTCTAATAGTTGTGTCGCCAATCCCTCTTGCAGGATAGTTAATTACTCGAGTTAGAGCCATATCATCATTAGGATTGATAGATAGGCGGAAATAGGCAATAGCATCTTTTACCTCTTTTCGTTGATAGAAAGAGAGACCTCCGTATATGCGATAGGGAATATTGCGTTTGCGTAACGACTCTTCAAGGATACGTGATTGCGCATTAGTGCGATATAATATAGCAAACTCATCATAACTATCGTGTGATAGCATCCTCACTTGTGATATGCGATTTGCAACTAAAAAAGCCTCTTCGTAGTCGCTAAAACTTTGAACAACATCAATTTTAGAGCCTGTGTCGTTCTTTGAAAATACTTGTTTTTTTATCTGCTCAGAGTTCTTTTCAATAAGGGAATTTGCTGCATTAATAATTGTTTGAGTCGAACGATAGTTTTGCTCTAATTTGAAAATTTGCAAATCGGGATATGCGTTTTGCAAATTTAGAATGTTGCGTATGTTTGCACCGCGAAACGAGTATATACTTTGAGCATCATCACCTACAACACATAGACTATGATTTTCGCGTGTGAGTTGTGATATAATCAAGTGTTGAGCAAAATTGGTGTCTTGATACTCGTCAACAAGGATATATCTGAAATATTCTTGATAATGTCGGAGTATATCGGGATTATCGCGCAACAATACGTTTGTATAGTATAGTAAGTCGTCAAAGTCCATAGCTCCAGCCACAAAGCATCTATGGCAATATCCACGATAAATTTCGTGAGTGCGAGGACGTTTAGCATGAGAATCAGCCTCCATGATATCCCTACTATTAGCGTATGCAGTAGGGGATATGAGTGCATTTTTAGCCATAGAAATTGCACTCATTATTGTTGAAGGTTTGTATATTTTGTCATCAAGGTCCATCTCCTTGATGATGGTTTTGATTAATGCTTTAGAATCGGCACTATCATAGATAGTAAAATCACTTTTAAATCCCAATCGTTCAGCATTTATGCGTAGGATGCGCGCGAAAATAGAGTGGAATGTACCCATCCATAATTTTGAAGATGTGGCACCTCCAACGAGACCTTCAATGCGTTCTCGCATTTCACGGGCGGCCTTGTTGGTAAATGTCAATGCTAAAATTCGCCATGGCTCATAACCATGATTTAATAAGTGTACTATCTTATAAGTGAGTACGCGTGTTTTTCCCGAGCCGGCTCCAGCAATAACCAATTGAGGGCCATCGAGATATAGTACAGCATCTTGCTGTTGTTGGTTTAATTCTTTTATGTAGTCTTCCATTCAATGCAAAGTTACGCTCTTTGTTGAGTGATTGCAAGAAATTTGAGATTAATTTTACATAAATTTGTTGAGTGTTGCATCATACAACATTCCTATAGTTGACAACTTCTTAATTAACTCATCTTTGTTAATTCCTAAATCTTCGCAAAGTATGTCGAGCGACGCATAATTATCGCGCAATTTAGTGTTTATATAACTGAATAATATAAATGGGTCTTGAGGTAAATTTTCCATATACTTTTCTACTAATTTAGTGCAAAGGTACAGATAATTCTATATAATATTGTGTAAAACACCCATTTTTATGGAGTATTAACCCCAACTCTCAATTAAATTTTGTAACTTTGTAGAAAATTAAACATTTTATGGCTGATACATCATTATTATCTCGCCTTGACGGCATTGAAGCTCGATTTGAAGAGGTTAGTACGCTTATCACTGACCCTTCGGTAATTGCTGATATGAAACGTTATGTGCGACTTACAAAAGAAT
>JAFOYQ010000030.1 GCA_017424575.1 Muribaculaceae bacterium | reverse complement strand
ATACCATGTTGGGTTTTCGCAAAACTCAAGTGTCACGCGAGCATCATCGGGGATAGAGGGGAGTTGTATGGTTATGCTCTTTTCGTTGGGGTTCATGTAGAACGTTGTTGACTCAATAACGGGCGAAGTGGCTGGGAGTATAGGTATTAGCGATTGCTCACCGTCCCCAAAGTTGTCGCAATATGACTTAATGCGATATCCTATCATCGATGCATCGGTAGGAGCAATAGCGTTTATATTGGCCACAGCCGATTGTGCAGCAGGGATAGTATCGGTTTGTGTATATGTTGCAAATGTGTTTGATGTAGAGGTGTTGAAAAGTTCGATAACTGTAGTGATTATCAATGCGCTATCGCTATTATTCATCACCGACGCTTTGATTACAGCATTATCCCCTTGACGGAGGAATCGAGGCAAATTGGGTTGCACCATAAGTGGCTTATTAGCAATTACATTGCGAGCAAACGATGCCACTTTCATATCTTCGTTGAAAGCAATGGCGTTAAATCGCCATGTGGTGTTGGCATTGGGAACGGTAAATGAGAATGTAAGGTTGCCAAGCGTGTCGGTAGTGAGCATAGGGCGGAAGAAAGCTAATGGCGTTTCATTATCTCGCAATGGTATGTTGGGCGCAATGGTTTCATCGATTGTTTCAACTGCAAGGTTTAACTTTTTTGTTTCCACAACTTCATACATCACATTCTCATCGCTCAACGCAGCTTCCTCTTCAACAATTGCGTATCCTGCAACTTTCCCCGACAACCTATTGGCCGCTTTTAGAGGTGAATAGCCCATTGCAATTACATTCTCATAACGAGAATGGATATTGATTAAAGAATAGCTATAGGTGTTGAATTGCGGAATTTCCATGTCAATACAATTGCCGGTGCTACATAATGTGCTTTGTAGATATTGGCTGTTATTAGTGAAATAGGGTGTGATAATGTTGCCGTAATATGTTGGTTTGTAGAATTGTAGGTTGAAATTGTGTGGATTGAGTTTTTCGATAGCAATCGAATACATATCCATAATTATTGCCGATTCTTTGCCGTTTCCTTTAGTGTCGGTAACGCTGAATGTCCATTGTTCATCACTCCCGGGAGTGATTTTGTCGCGGAATGATTGTGCATTTATTTTGATGCCGTTGTTGGCATTCGCTCGGCTTATTTTTGCCGATATGTGATAGCATTTATAATCCTTTACGGCGATTAAATTCACTATAGCTTCGTTGACATCTTTAGGCAATAAAATGCGCGATTTGTGAATGCCGGCTTTAGTCTTAATCCAGCGTTGATCATATATTTTTTGGTTATCGTGTAGAACATATAATATCTCACCATCGCTCAATGTTGAACCATAGTAAAACTCAACCGAATTATCTTTTGTGATGGAGTATTTATTGTGCTGTATCCATATCCCTTCATCTATAGGGGGTAACGCATCCGATAGTCGATATAATCTTATGTCGGAGGTTATGGTGTCGGTTGCCGTAGGGGCAATAGAATGCATTTTTATCTCGTATTCACCGCTTGCAATATCGCTCCAATCAACAACGGGATTTGCGGCTGCGAAAGAACCGCTTTTTACAATATCTTCATTATTGTTGATAATTGAATAGTATATTGTGCCATCGGTCGATGTGCCTGATATAGAACTTAATTTTATGTCAAGTTTGGTGCTTTTCTTGACTTCTATGGGGGCTCTTTCTAACCCATATGTGCTGATAAAAAACGAGTTGCCATTGGTAAATGTTTTGTTTGTTTCATGTGATTCGCCATTGGGTGCAATTGCTACTATTTCGGCCTTGTATATTGCTTTTCCCCCTGCATTGATATTGGGCAACGCAATAGAAAACGAAAATTTCCCATTGGCATCGGTTGCAGTAGAGTCTTTTAGAACAGTTGAGAATGGAGTGCTATTAAAGAATTGATATTCGCGCGATTTTAAATCGAGGGCTATAGTGGCATCACTCAATGCAAATCCCGAAAAAGCACGCACTTCGCCACTGATAAGGTATTTGCCATTCTCTTGTTTTGTGATATCCGATATTTTTACATCAAAAGTGGGTAATTTATAGTCGCTTACCATAAAAGAAGTGCCTGCGACTCTGCGATTAAATTGCCCTATAATAGTTATTGAATATTTCCCAGTAAGGCGATCGGTAGGTATAGTAAATTTCCCTTCAACTCGCCCCCAATCGTCGGTAGTGACAACGGCAGTGTCGATTTGCATATAGTTGGCATCGCGAAATGAGATGGTATAAGTCTTGTTAGTCGCAAGTTTTTGTGATTCGCCTTTGGTGCTATAAATAACTGCACTCCAGTCCACTATATCGCCTTGGTGATATAATGGCAGAGAGGTGAAGCATGTTGCTCGGTCAATCCAGGTGGTGTCCGAGTTTATGTCTGAAATATAAAAATAGTCATGAGGCGCATATTTGTCCTCGCCTTTGCTCAATGTATAATAATATTGGTCTATTTTATTGGTCTTTATTTTTATGATGCCGTTTCTCTGCGATTTTGTGGTGAGTAAAGGTTTCTTTTTTGTCATATTGCCCCATTGCTCAAAAATATTTATATCGGCATTGTTGATTACTTTTCCCGTTTTAGCATTTATTACCCATATGCGATAATCATCTTTGAAACGATTGGCCGAAATGCTGGTTAACTCCGAGCAATAAAGCACCTCAAGATTGCTTAAATCTTTTTTGATGTGATCATTATAAACAATAATGCTATAATATCCTGGTTGAGAGATAGTTGTCTTTAATGTGTCTTCTAAAAAGAATGGTATTTCGTTTCGGTATGAGAGGTCAAGCGATTTATAAACTTGTGGAGTTTCACTTTTTTTTAAAGAATAGTGACTTCTTCCCCCTATATCATCGGGCAATCGCAATATTTCAACCTTTAGCGATGAACAATTGGTATTAGATATATAAATCGATAATGTATCGTTGGGTGCAATGAGTTGATTGTGGCGAAAACTTAATTTTTGTTGCTCAATATGGTTAAGAATGTTCTGTATATCACAATTCCCACTATATGCAGGAAATTGTGACAATCGTTTTTTTAAGAGGTTGTAAAACTTGAGTTTGGTAGGGGCATTGGCATTTCGATATGACTCCTCCCACTGATAAATTAATACAAGCGAAGCATATTCCGAATGGCTATAGGTGTCATATAGATATTGGATAGCCTTATCTCTCTGATTAAGGGGAGAATAATCATCGCGTAATATGGCATTCGAATCGTAACTATTATCAACGCGCATCAAATCCCAGTAGATGAGTGGCGCAATGTCGTTCTCGTGAAATGACTCTATATCTTTATAAATAGAGTTAATGCGTTGAGTATATTGGTCGGTATTGCTTATGGGGGTTGTTAAAAACTCATTGAGTGGAAGGATGTTATTTTTGATGCCAATAAGAGATAATTCATGGATATATTCAATGAGACTACTCGCTACAAAGTCATATAGAGTGGGGTAGTAGATAGGTGTGAGCGAGTTTTGTTTAATGATATCTTGATAATCAATCAATTTGGCCTTTTTCAGTACATCGGCATCTGTTAAAGCCTCATCACACAATGCGAAGATTCTCTCCTCAAAATCTTTTTTGCTCCATTCGGCAATGTCGAGTGGAGTGCCAGCGTTTATGTTTGCTCGGCGCTCAATAGTTAACGCATCCGACGAGTAAAGACTCGAATATATTTGGCACAATAGCGTGTTGAGCAACGCTTTGGTGCAAGGATTCTTCTCTTTAACTACCACCTGCTCAATTTTGTTGATAATTGACTGTATGCTATCGGTATTGATGAGTGATTTGGCTATCGAATAGTCAATCAGCGACCTCACTACAGCATTTCCATCATTCTCTTTCAACGCCTGTTTGAGATTCTCTTCGGCTTGTTGCGACACCTCTTGAGGAAAAGCAAAGTCGGGCTCAATATTTTTCTTAGCTGAGAGTTGAACACTAAAACCTGTAATGCTAATTAAAAAAAGTGAAATAGATATGAGCGTTCTCATAATTTTGCCAATAGAATTGAAAAAAAAGAAAAAACCTTAAGGAAAAACATAGGAGAGTCCTTAAGGTTTATGTATGTATGTTTTTTTGAAGATTATTTATCGAAAAGAGTTGGACTTCCGTTAATCTTTTTTGCGTTTTTTGTTGTGGGCATTCATTATTTTGCGCGTAAACTTCTTTTCAGCCCTTTTAAGTTTGAAAATTTGTTCGCTTGAAATAACTGTTTTGAATTTGTCAAAATATTTCAATTCAATATCAGCCTCCTTCTTCTTAAGTTCAATGATAGCCTTAGATGCAGCGTCATATTCAACATCAGTAGCATTCTTATCGGCAACCTGTTTTTCGAGTTTTCGAGTTTCGCGTTGCACCTTGCGGAGTTCATCTTCCATAGCGTCGTAGATAGGGAAGAATTTAGCCTCTTGCTCGTCGGTGAGATCAAGTTCATCGTCAATAAAATCATGTTTGTGTTGACGCATTTGAGCATACCATTCTTTACGGTCGTGCTTTTTCTTATCCTTAGCTATAATTGAGTTAAAAGGTGCAACTATTGCTATTGTTAATATGATAAATAGAATACGTTTCATAATGTATATTAATTAGAGTATGATTCAAAAGCTAATGTTTCAGAGTCAAAACCATCTTCGTAGAGCGACTCAAGGAGTGAATATTCATCTACGCCGTCGTAGCAATATTCGTCGATGAACGACTCATCTTCTATGGCTTGTGCCAAAATTTGTTCCGATTGTGCAACCGATGCAGGGGTGCCAGGGGTATTTGAACCCATGAGGTCAACCATCTTAACCATACACCAGATGCCAGCAAACATTGCGACGAGATACACATAAGCTCTCACACGTTGCCATGCTGTAGGTGGTTTAGCAATGATTGGTTCTTGCTTTTCGGGAAGATTTTGCATCATCTTTTCGGCAAAGTCGGCAAAGTAATTTTCGGGAACAGTCATGCCCGAATTGCGATTCACCTTGTCTAATATCTTCTTATCTTCTTTCATATAGAGGGGGAGATTATTTGTTACTTATGACTACAATGAGTGAAAAAGGTTTAATCGTTGTCTTCAAAAAATTGCTCAATTTTTTTCACGGCAAGATGGTATGATGCTTTCAGCGCACCCACCGACGTGCCGAGGATTTCCGACATCTCTTCATATTTCATCTCGTCGTAGTATTTCATATTGAATACCAATCGTTGTTTTTCGGGCAACGAAGCGATAGCCTTACGCAATTTCAATGCAAGCTCATCGCCATCTATATTGCTATCGGCTTCAATCGTATTGATGAGATACGACTCCTCATCGTCGAGCGATATATTGAGGCGTTTACGTTCCTTCTCAAGAAATGTGATACTCTCATTGATAGCGATTTTGTGGAGCCACGTCGATAACTTGGCATCGCCACGAAAATTCTCTATAGCCCCCCACGCCTTCATAAACGTATTTTGCAATAAGTCGTTGGCATCATCGTGATTATTCACCATGCGACGTATTTGCCAGTAAAGAGGTTCGCTATAGATACGTATCACATCTCCAAAAGCCTCACGACAAGTGGCAGGCTCACGCAAGCGAGCCACCAACTGTTCATCATCTTTTGGGTTATTTTTATCCATAATAGGGTATTAATTTCATTTTAAGCCGTAAAATTAAGGAAAGTTTTTCAATATTCCATACCCATTGACACCCATTAACGCATATTTTAATAATTTATGCGTAAATATTATACATGATGACACAGCGTGCCGTGTCGCTACACTCGATTCCTATAGGTTGGTGAGGTATTTAAGGGCGTGAGGTGGGAAAGTATGCGGGTGTTGGCGTTGTCGATGAGGGTGCTGCTTATGGAGGCGAGATATATTTGTGTTGTGTGTTCGCTATCGTGTCCCATGCCGTGACTGATAATGGAAAGTGGTATCCGTTGGTCGCGCGCCACGCTTGCCCATGAGTGCCGTGCCACATACATAGTGAGTGGAGCATTGATATCGGCAAGCCTCCCCACTTGCTTGAGATATTTATTCACTCTTGCCATCGCCATTCTATACGTTTGGTGATTGTCGTCGAGCGATTTACATATTGGCAATAGATATGGCGAATGGGCCTTTCCTCTATATTTATTGATAATATCAAGCATAGGCTGCTCAAGGCGTATTTGAAGTTGCTGTCCTGTTTTCTGTCGCCGATAATATAGAATATTGTCTTTTACGTTGGCGACTTTTAAGTGTGCCATATCCACAAACGACATGCCTCGGGTGTAGAATGAGAACATAAACATATCACGCGCAAAGTCGAGCAATGGTTTGTCGTGCAGGTCGAGCGAGAGAATGCGTTGAATCGATTTGAGTGGCAATGCTCGTTTCATGGTCTTGGCTATGCCAGTATAGACATGCCTAAAGGGGTTGCGCTGAGGTGTGATATTTTGCTCTACAGCTTGATTATATAAGGCTCGGAGGTTGCGCATATAAAATGAGATTGTATTTGGCGACACTCCGCGGTCAATAAGATATGCTTCGTAGCGTTGCATCATGTCGGAGTCAATCTCGGTAAGGTCTATGTCGCAGTTTTCACGAAATGCCATAAAACTCTTTATTGTAGATGCATAGTTTTGCGCTGTGCCGTGTCGTTTTAAGACGGTGAGGTGGTCGATGGCGTTATAAACAAAGTCAACGAGCGAGGTGGAGCGTCGTTGGGCGCAAAATGCTCGCGACACATCTAAAAGATCAAATTTCTCGCCAGTTGCAACAAATTCGTCATAAATCTCACGAATCTGCATCATATCGCATTTCACCTCGTTCATGATTGCTATCAGTTGGGCTTTGCGAGTGGTATTTTTGCGAGGCAGGCGAATAGCATTACGATAAGAGTTCCATTCATGCGAATAGATGAGATGTTGAGAGTTGATAGTAATTGAACGATTTCCTTTACCAACGAGTTGGTATCTAATACTCCCCAATTGATTAGGGGTATTTACCTCAAAAAAGCGTAAATTAATTTTCATAGTTAAAAAGTTATTTAATTGGTTATTATAATAAAGGTAACTAAAGTCGCTAAGGTCACTAAGGAGTAGCCGTAAGGCGATGCATGTTTCATGGTGCAAAGTTACAACGTAAAAAAGCGAAATTACTGCGATAATGCACAAAATTATTCTCACGGGGAAAGGCGCAGTTTTTTGACAGAATGAACTTTTTAATTTAGACAGAAGGACAGAATGTACAGAATTTTATCCCCTCAGTCACTACGCGACAGCCCCCCCTAAAAGGTGGGCAGCTATAGCCCTTGCGGGCTTTCTTAACCCTCTCCCAGCTTCGTGTTTTTTAGACAGAAGGACAGAATGAACATATTTTTTCTTTATTCCTGCGGGTGTCTTTTTTTAGACAGAAGGACAGAATGGAGAGAATGACAGAATTATTAATAAAAGGCTACCGAGTTGTAACTCGATAGCCTTTTGATTCTTATAGACAGAAGTACATAAGAACAGATATTTACGACTATGCGTCAGCCTTTTGTACTTTTGTTACCGTGTCGATAATCCTACATTGCAAACTTAAATGTGCGACCTTCAACAGTGAGGATATATACTCCATTTTCATTGTGAGCAATTGTTTTGTCATATCCTTTATAAACTAATGCGCCGATAGAGTTATAAATAGCCACTTCTGATTGTGCATCAGCACCTACGATACGCACTTCACCGTTATTTGCATAAACTTTAATATCGTTTTTCTCTGAAATTGGCTCAATACTTGTATCAATCTTTTCAAAGACAACTACAAGAATGGCATCAGCCATTAATACAGGAGTTGTGTAATTACCATCTTCATCAAGTTCTGCAGTTACATCTTCTTCATTGAAAGTTACACTATTGATTTCCCAACCTTCATTTGCCTTAAATGATAAATCTACAGCCTCCTCATAAACCTCTTTATGTGTAATCGTTCCACTTTCGGGGAATTTAAGAGTAAGGTAAATTTTAGGCATTTCCATTTCTACAATATTGTTAAAACTACCCCAACCAGTACGAGCAGCATATAATCCGTTGCATTTATATGGAACAGTCAATATCGCATTGGTATATGCAGTTGTTGAAAATGCGTTAGCATCAATATTTTGTGGCATAGTATTTAGAGATGTAACATCTAATAAATTATTACAATCGCCAAATGCAGCAGTGCCAATTTTAGCGACAGAGCTGCCAATGGTTACTTCTATCAAACCATCGCAACTTTGGAACGCATATGAGTCAATATTGGTTACTGAGTTGGGGATAGTTAACGAGGTCAAGCCCGTGCAACCATAGAACGCAGATGAGCCAATTGAGATAACGGAATTGGGAATTGTTACCTTTGCTATGCCACTGAATTTGTAGAACGCATATTGCTTTATCTTAGTAATATTATTTGGTATTACTAAATCTGTTATTTCTGTTCCATTAAGTTTGAATTTCTCTGCAGAATATAGTGGATTGGATTCGTTATCACTAAAATCAATTTTGCACCATGCAGATAAATCTGATATATGTACGGTCAAGCCACTGCAACTACGGAACGCATCCGAGCCAATCGAGGTTATCGAATTGGGGATAGTTATTGAAGTCAAGCTAGTGCAACGAAAGAATGCAAAATTGCCAATCGTTGTGACAGAATTGGGGACGGTTATCTCGGTCAAGCCAGTGCAATCAGCGAATGCATAGTGGCCAATCTTGGTTACAGAATTAGGAATGGATACAGAGGTCAAGCGTTCACAATCATTGAACGCATGAGCATTAATTGAGGTGACAGTATAAGTACCACTGCCTGTTGTTATCGATGAAGGGATTGTAACTGAACCAGTGTATTCATTAGAATAATCATAATAAGAATTTCCCTTATAAGTAACCATAACAGTTTTTGCTGTTTCGTCGAGGTAGTTGTAATATAGTCCACCGACTTCAAAGTCGTGGGCGAGTGTGGGGAGTGCCACCATGAGAGTCATCGCTATCGCGAGGATTGCTCTTGAAAATTTTGTTAATTTGTTCATGATTAGTTTATTTATTTGTTTGTTTTGTGTTTTTTAATTCAATTATTTTTTGCCCCAATTCAGGATTTGATGTTTCTTTATTATATTTGATTCCTTCTTTCGTACATATTTTTTGTAAAGTATTTTTAGTATCTAACCAATCCGTTTCTTTTTCGTTAGAGACAGCAATTGCTCCATTTTCAGATTGATGTATTATGAATTTTTCATATATATATTTCATAATAGGAGCACCTATCGCCTCCGCAATATCAATCACAGATATTTCATCTCCCAAATAATATTTTGCCAAAAGCCATAATGCCCTATCAAGAGCTTTATATATAATATTCTTATTTTTATCTAATGCAAAGTTTAATACGTTGCCTTTTTTATATGCTAGTTCGTTTAATGCTGCTCCAAATGCTTGATACCGCTTATTAATATCTTTCTCATTTTTAATTTGCGATTTTGTTTTAAAAGAATTTAGCTCATCATTATCCTTTAATATACACAATAAATCTACTACATATCTGTCATATATTGGATATGATTGTTGATTATGCCAATTACAATATTTTGAGGCAAAAGAAATGTGATTACTTAATCCCGGGCATTTAGCAATATCACCAACTACACTCCAATCGCCCTCTTCCAATTTCGCATCAATATTAAGACATACTATATGCTTTGCTAAAGTGATTAAATCTTTAGAATTTATGCGAGTACTATAAAATTGGTTTAAGATACTGCATTTTAATAAAACTACACTTACATCAGTATTATCTCTATATTTATCAATTAATGCAGTTAAAGCCTGCTCTTGATGCACATAATCGTCTAATTTATTCCATGCATTATAGAATTTTGTTAAACAAGAATCATTTAGAGGTAAACTCTTTTTTAACAATTCAATTCTACGTTTTGAGATGTCTTTTGTAAAATTGTCCATTTCGAATATTTTATTATTAACCAACCTATTAAGTATAATAAAATCATCTCTTTCTTAATAAGAGAGATGCGAAAATTGCCAATTCATTGATAATCTTCCACCTATCTCACCGTGAAACAATCTCACCTGCCGTGAAACATACATTTCACGCAATAAAAAACCTTAAATTATTTTCATAATTCATTGATTTTTAACTAAATTTGCACATAGTGAATCTCTCTTATTAAGAGAGATTCACTTGGATAACTGGGTCGAATAGGGTAATTTTAAGTCAAAAGTTCAAAGTTGTGCTCACGCGGAAAGACGAATTTTTTTAGACAGAATGACAGAAGGAACAGAATTTTATCCCCTCAGTCGCGGTGCGACAGCCCCCCTTAAAAAGGTGGGCAGCTATAGCCCTTACGGGCTTTCTTAATCCACTCCCTGCTTCGTGTTTTTTAGACAGAATGACAGAAGGAACATATTTTTTCTTTATTCCGCGGGTGTCTTTCTGTCCTCTCTTTCCCAGGCGTGCCATGTCGTTGAAACCCGTAGCGACTGAGGGGTGTAAAATTTTCTCCTTTTTCATTTTTCCTAGCTTTGCTCTTTGTGCTAAAAAAATGTTGTATCTTTGTAGCATAGAATCTTTAATGATTATCAAAGATGGAAATTTCATTGACTTTTGAATCTATATTACTTGCTCTTGGGTTGACGCTGGTGGCTGGTATGTCAACGGCCATTGGTGGATTGATGGCGTTTTCTAAAACTGCCACAAACACTCGTTTCTTGTCGGGAGCATTGGGCTTGTCGGCTGGCGTGATGATATATGTGGCTTTTATGGAGATGATTCCCGAGTCGCTCGAGGTGTTGAAAGGTATATACACCGACACCACGGCAAACATTTATATGCTCATCGCTTTCTTTGGTGGAATGGGCTTGATTGCACTGATTGACTTCCTGATTCCTGAAGATGAAAACCCTCACGAATTTCATCGCATAGAAAACGCTCAAAATAAATCGGAAAAACTCAAACGCACAGGTTTTATGCTTGCCCTAGCGATAGGTATTCACAATTTCCCCGAGGGTATGGCTACATTTGTATCGGCTCTCGACGGACTTGATGTGGCTATCCCTATCGTGATTGCGATTGCTATTCACAACATTCCCGAGGGTATTGCTGTGTCGGTGCCTATATTGCACGCAACAGGTAGCCGCCGCAAGGCTCTCACTTATACAATATGGACTGGATTGACCGAACCTGTGGGCGCAGTATTTGGGATTGTTTTTCTCTTGCCATTTTGGACTCCAATGGTAGGCGCGTTGTTGTTGGCAGCCGTTTCGGGTATTATGGTGTTTATCTCGCTCGATGAATTGTTGCCTGGGGCAGAGGAGTATGGCCATCATCACTATTCAATCGCTGGGGTAATCCTCGGCATGTTGATAATGGCTGTATCGTTGTTGATTTTATGAAAATAGCGTTGTCATAAAGTGGTTGTAAGATTGCGAAATAAATATTAACTTTGCACCCTGATTTTATGATGAGAAATTTGCGTTACATATTGATAATATTGGCTATGAGCAGTGCTTGTGGCTTATGGGCTATTGATGTAGAGGAGTATGATACTCTGCAAGAGGTAACGGTGTCATCAATAAAGCAAACTTCTGACTTGAATAAAAGCCCAGCATCGGTAACCGTGTTAAACTCTGCTCACTTGGAACGCATGGGGGTTGATGCTATAAAAAATGTGAGTGCTATCGCTCCCAATTTCTATATCCCCGACTATGGCTCACGCATGACCTCATCGGTGTATGTACGTGGTATAGGTGCTCGTATTGACCAACCTGTAGTGGGGCTTAATGTTGATAATGTACCCATTCTCAATAAGGATAATTATGATTTTGAATTGGTTGATATTGAGAAAATTGAGGTGCTTAGGGGTGCACAAGGCACTCTTTATGGTCGAAATACAATGGGTGGGCTTGTAAATATCTATAGCATGTCGCCATTTAAGTTTCAAGGGGTGAGATTTATGGGTGAATATGGAAGTGGTAACTCGTTGAAAAGTTCGTTGTCATACTACACAAAACTTAATTCGCATTTGGGAATGTCGGTAGGTGGTAATTTCACTATGACCGATGGCTTTTATGATAATAAATTTAATGGTGCCGATGTGGGCACAGAGCGTCAAGGTTCGTTGCGGTGGAAAACAAAATGGTATCCATTGTCAAACTTGGCGATAGAGAACGTGGCAAGTGCGCAGTTGTCGCGTCAAAGTGGGTACCCATATCAATCGGTAGCAAGTGGTGAAATAAGTTATAACGATACCTGTTTTTATCGTCGCACATCAATTAACGATGGGTTGACGGTGAATTGGACTGCGGGAGAATTTACTCTGTCAAGTATCACCAGTTTTCAGTATCTCGACGATAATATGACGCTCGATCAAGACTTTCTCCCTTTGGAGTATTTTACCCTTACACAAAAGCGTAAAGAGTGGGCTCTGACGCAAGATGTAGTGGTGAAGGGTAGTGCTGGTTCATACGATTGGCTTGTGGGGGCATTTGGGTTTTATCGCCACACTAATATGAGCGCTCCTGTGACATTCAAAGACTATGGTATTCAAGAACTTATAGAGAAAAACCGCAATAATGCCAATTCTGATTATCCTATTCGTTGGGATGAAAGGAGTTTTGTGTTGGGTAGCGATTTTGAGATACCTAACTATGGCGTGGCACTGTATCATCAGAGTCACTACGATTTGAATCAATGGTCGTTTACACTTGGGTTGCGATTGGATTACGAAAAATCAGAGTTAAACTATAACAATTTTTGCAATACCTCATTTTCAATATACAAAGGTGATGTGGCAAATGGCGATGTGTATAGTGTGACTCTGGTTGATATTGATGACTATGGATATTTAGACCAGTCGTTTTTGGAACTTTTGCCAAAGTTGACTGTCGCTTACCGCTTGCCCATTAGTGATGCTTCTCGAGTGTATGCCTCGGTGGCAAAAGGGTATAAGGCTGGAGGATTTAACACTCAAATGTTTTCAGATGTGTTGCAACAACGCATTCAAAGCATGATGGGGTTGAGCGAAGTGTATAACGTTGACGAGGTTGTGTCGTATAAGCCCGAAAAGAGTTGGAATTACGAACTCGGTGCGCATATAACCGATTACAACGGTAAATATTCGGCCGGTGTGTCGGTGTTTTATATCGATTGTCGCGACCAGCAGTTGACAGTGTTCCCCAAAGGCTCAACCACAGGACGCATGATGACCAATGCTGGGAAAACACGTAGCTTTGGCGTGGAACTATCGGCGTCGTGGCGACCTACCGAAAGGTGGGCATTGACAGCAAGTTATGGCCATACCGATGCGCGATTTGTAGAGTATAAGAGTGGCAATGATGATTACAAGGGAAAGGTTATCCCTTATGCTCCACGTCACACGTTATATGCAGGAGTATCGTATTCTCAACCAATAAATCAAAACTGGCTCGATAGAATTGTTTTTGATGCAAATATGAAAGGGGTGGGCGAGATTTATTGGAATGAGCAAAATAATGTAATGCAGCCGTTTTATGCATTGTTAGGTGCTTCGGTGAGATTTGAACGAGGCGATTTCTCTTTGGATTTGTGGGGAGACAATTTAACTAATGCACAATACAATACATTTTATTTCGTTTCTATAGGGAACGCCTTTTTGCAACGTGGCAACCCCATTCGTTGTGGTGCGACATTGAGATTGAACTTTAATATGAAATAATAAATATAATTAAGATAAAAAGTATGAAATTTTTGAAAACAGTATTGTCGGTAGCTGTGTTTGCTATTATGGCTACCTCTTGTGAGAAAGATGATGACATTTTGGGTGGTAATTATATAGAGCAAGATTATACTGGCTCGTTTAGCGTGTTGAGTAAAAAAGGTAGTGACGGAAAATTGGTGAGCGTTATTTCAGAAGGAACTACATATAAGTTTAGATGGAGAGCTGATAATACAGCTGATATATATATCTACAATGCTAAATTCTCAACTTTTATGCCAAATGGTATCTCAATTGCTTTTGAGGGATTGAAATGGTCATACGCTGCAGGTAATACTGATGTAAAGATTCTTGATGTAAAAGATGTAGTGCCTACATGGGTTAAAATGAGAGAACAAAATATGAACGATGTGTCAAATTATTTGGTTGATGAAATGAAGATTAGCATATTTGAACGTCGATTAGGAAATTTCACTCCCGAATATATTCCGGTTATTAACTTGTCAATGAAAGTTGGTGATGTTGAGGTTACTGCAATACAAAAACAGAGAGTTTACTTTGGAACAACTGCAGTAGTTGGTGAGTCGGTATTTTATCCAACTCCTAAGCCTGTTTATTTAGTGTCGTTGAA
Organism: Muribaculaceae bacterium; assembly: GCA_017424575.1. Taxonomy (GTDB): domain Bacteria; phylum Bacteroidota; class Bacteroidia; order Bacteroidales; family Muribaculaceae; genus RGIG4079. The sequence continues at coordinate 818 of JAFOYQ010000030.1, read as the reverse complement.
TCCAACTACAGGCTTGGCTACAATTGATATATATAAAGCAAAATTTGCCGATAAAATGCCTGCGATGGATATGAAGTTTGAAAATATACCGTTCCAAGTGTCGAATACGGGCTATACACTTGCCAGTGAAGAGATTATCCCATCGGTAAAAAATGTGCCATATCCACAATATGCAATTACAAATTTGAATGGAAATGCAACATTGAGTACAGGCATGGACTTGCGATTTAATTGCATAGGTTATGCAATAACTTCTCAATTAGGATTTCCTATCGTAATTGAATAACAAGAGGAATTAATAGGATATCAAGGAGGGTGTGTCAAAATAGATATTTAACCCCTCTGGCACTTGTGCCACCTCCCCTAAGACAGGGGAGGACTACCACATCATCGAGTCAATCAACAAAGTTTCAGTTGCAAATGTATTGCTCCCATGTTTTAGGGGAGCTGTCGCTTGCGACTGAGGGGTAAAAAAACAGGAGGTGTGTCATTTGATTTGACACACCTCTTGTTTTGTGTAAATATTTGCCAATGTTTTTTAAGAACTGTTGTCGGATATGATTCTTAAAAAATCAAAAAATGGGGTAGTTGCGCCTCGAAAAACGAGTAAAAATGTTCATAAATATTGTGGACGAAAAATGTTGAATATTAATATATTTTGATTATCTTTGCACTTGAAAAATTGAAATTTGTAAGCTATAAAACACGCAAAGTGATTGTATTGGTGTGACTATCAAAGTGATAGGTGCCGATGCGTCATTGTGTTTAGTTGATAGAGAAAAAATATTAGATACAAAAATATGGTTTTATTAGACATT
>JAFOYQ010000029.1 GCA_017424575.1 Muribaculaceae bacterium | reverse complement strand
GTTTCTTGACTGATAGATTGTATCATCTACCTGATAGAACACCTCACCGCCGAGGGTTACAGTCTTTCTGTCGCTTGGCAAGCTGTCAACAATTGCTCCAGCAGGTGTGCAGATATTGCTATCGACAATATAAGGTGCCAAGTGTTGCAGTGATGGGGGAGCAAATGTGGTGCGTCCATCGATATATATGATTGAGGCTTATATATTTAGGGTATATCTTACTCGGTTTTATGGTATCGATATTACGTCAAAAATATACATGTGTGCCTCACGAATTGGTATAATTACGCAAATATAGTCAAAATTATTCAAAGAAAAGGTATATTTTATGGTTAATTATGGTTACATAGTGAAATTATTTTCAATAAAAATTTTGGCGAGTGTTTTAGGTTGTCGTTTTATGTGAAAAAAAAGATGCAAAAAGGGCAAATCCAACTACAGGAATTTGCCCTTTTGAGAGAATATGATTTTGTAGATTGAGAAGTGTTTCTTAGTCGTTTTTGATGTGAACGTCCATTTGTGGGAATGGGAATGAAAGCCCATGTTTAGGGAGTTCGTTATAGAGAATTTCAGTAACATCTCCTTTGAGACCCCAATAGTTTTCGCTTGTGGTCCATGCACGAGCTGTTAAGACGATGCTACTATCGGCAAGAGAATTGAGAATTACAACTGGCGAACGGTCGGTTTTGGTTTGAACTTTTACTGGGGTGAGAACGTCGGGCTTGATGCCACGCAAGGCCATATCGTCTTCGAGATATTGTTTTACTACTCGCTCATCGTTGTTGAGGATGTCGAGTATTGCTTTGCGAGCGACGTTAACATCGTTGCCATACGCCAAACAGATATCCCAGTCTACACGACGATAGTTTTCGCGTGAGTAGTTGTTGATGCTACCTGTTGACAATCCACCATTAGGAATGATAATTGATTTATTGTCGGCAGTGTTGATGATTGTGTGAAAAATTTGGATTTCAGTCACTGAGCCAGCATATCCTTGGACCTCAATGTAATCGCCAATTTTATAGGGTTTTAGGAATAGAATAAGCACGCCACCTGCGAAGTTTTGGAGTGTGCCGCTGAGTGCCATACCTATAGCAACTCCGGCTGATGCAAAAAGTGCTAAGAATGAAGATGTTTCGATGCCTAAAATACCTATCACCACAATTATAAGCACGAAGTATAGCACAATATTTACAAAACTAAGCACGAATGTGGTGAGTGACTTGTCAATATTGCGGCGTAATAAAATCGCTTGAGTGATTTTATAGGCTTTTTTGATGAGAAATTTGCCAATGTAGAACACTACGATTGCTATGACAATACTTATAGCAAGATCGGTGACATCTGAAATGATTTTTTTGAGGAAACTATCGACTGAACTTGCAGATAATGTCTTCAAGTTAGGAATAATAGACTCTACAATTGAGTCGGTTGTTTCAATTGAAAGAAGTGTCATGTTTTTATAAATTGAAGTTAATTTTCGGTGTCCCAGAGGATTGAGGCTACATCAGTCCACCATTGTAGTTGGTTGTATCCTTTTATTGTGCAACTGCTTGCACTATTGAGAATGAAAGTTGATAACCCACTGTGATGGGTGAGTTTCAACTGGCTCCACATGTAGGGGGTTGCAGCTTTGTATATTACTACTTTGTCAATGACCTGTTTCCATATTTCAAATAATTGAGGATTATCGGCTGATAATGCTTCGATATATTGTCCAAAGTCAAAATAGTAGCAATTTGAGTCGAGAGTGAATTTTTGTGGTTTGAAATCGGCTGGAAGAGAGGGGTGTAGCCTATAAATATCGGCTGTGGCTGATGCTAATTCTGAAATGTATTTGGTGTCAATCAATGACATGGTGCATGAGCGAATTGATCCATTTTTGGAGTTGTAGTAGTCGAATGTTGTTGTGCATGCGCCCAATAAATTGGGGGTGTCTTCAAACAGTAGAGGTATATTATAGTCGTAGGGCATGCCATCGGCAGGCACTTCGGCGGCAGATGCAACAATATATGGAGTTGCGTTGCGCAATTCGTATATAACCTCTATTGTGCTTAGATAACAACAGTCGCAATAAATAAAACTAAAATTCTCATCATTAACCACTTGTGCGAGTGTGGTAATGTTCATTTGTTTCCCTTGGTCATCGCCAAAAGCGAGTGGGGTTTTAGTGGGAGTGCTTGAGGGAAGTGTATCGTTGGGAATGCCTGTTTGTAACCACCCATTGCCGTGACTCCAAAGTATTAGTCCGTAATCGTTGGCGGGCGCAATGTTTTTTGTGTCGTCTATGACTTGCTGCATACGCGTTGCTTCAACCGAAAGAGTTGAACTATCATATTCTTTGAGTTTCGTTGCGTTACCATTGCTGATTTCAAAAAGAGTAGCTGGGGCGCCGAGGGTAGAGTGGTAAACAATAAGTCTTCCTCCATTAAAAGAGTTGTTTCGTGATGCCTCTATCATTTCGGCAAGGTCTCTTGAATCAAAACCACCAATTCCCAGTGAGTTGTTAGCTACAATATACACTAATATTGTGCGATGAGCAGGAGGGGTTGAGGGTTTTGGTTCATCGTCGCATGAATATGTGGTTATTGCAATGCTTGCGAGAAGGAGAATTGAGATGATTTTATTGATTGTATTCATAAATTAATCAATGATTGTGCAAAGTTACTAAAAAAATGATGAATTAGACCTATGTATAAGGGTGAAAAACAGAAGAGGTCGCTTCTCCCGAAGTGACCTCCTTGTTGTCTTTTGTAAGACATTACATAACTAACATAAAACACATTTACTTGCGCGATATTAAATCGCAAAAAAATACTAACAATCTATACTAACCCTAAATATAAAAAAAAGTGTGTGAATCACAAATTTTGTTTAATCCTGTGTCATCGTTTTTTTTAATGACAGTGCAAAGTTACAACTGTTTTTTGTGGTTTACTACGATATATGAGTAAAATATAGATTGAATTTTGTAAATATTAAAACTAAAATGTTTATTATTAGTAAAATATAGTTTGGATTGAAATTCAAAAATATAAATATAAATATATTGTATTTTGAGGAAATATTATGAAATAGATTTGATATTCATCACATTTTCCTCAAAATTTTCGCGGTCGATTGCGCGGTTTTTTAATTTATTGCGGTAGGCATATATTGTGTTGACCGAGTAATTGAGCATTTGTGCTATGCGACTACTATCTTCAATGCCGAGTTTCATGAATGCAAGAATGCGTAGGTCGGTATTTAACTTTTCATTTTCTTTGAGCTCTATCTGTTTATCGGGTAGTAGTAGGGCATTCACATTTTCAATGAAAGTGGGGTAAATATTGAGAAAAGCATTATCGAAGATATCGTAGAAGTCTTTACTTTGCTCTTCGATGAATTTGCCCGATTTGGTAATTTTGTATAAGTCTTCAACTTTGCCACTGCTGATTTTGCGATTTACGATGTCGCTAAATTGTGATAGGTTTGACATATATGTAGAGCAGAGGTTTAGGAATTGGCTAATATATACCTCTTTAATATTATTGGCAATGACAAGGTTGTTTTGAACTGTGCTGAGGTGTTTGTTTTTGAAAATTAGATATATCAACATGCCGATGAGTATAAGAACAAGGAATATGCTTGCAATGTTGATAAATGATTTTACGCGTTGCCAGTTTTGGGTTTCTATTTCATGGGCTTGGTCAATGACTGGCATTGCTTTTGAAGATTGTATCATGCGCATGGTGGCTTTACATCTCACGGCATTGGCAAGAGCAATCGATGAATAGACATGAGCACGTGTGATGTCGTTAAGTTCAAGTAGTTTAGCTCCCAGTTCTTGCATTGACACGACTTCGAGTGTGGCAGATTTGATGTCGGCAATGGTCGAGAGTGCCAGATAGTAAATGTATTCGTTGTCGTTTTTCTCGATTGAGGCTATGCGAGCTAAAGCGTGGGCAGTACGAGCATATTCGTTGCTTGACTCGTTGAGTGAATTAAGAGTTTCTTCGAGTGTAGCTTTGGCTTTAGAGATTTCTCCCAAGTCGAGATATTGTTCGCCGATATTGAGTTTGTATGTCAGTGAGGAGTGGTCTAGTCTATCTATAAGTTTTGCCTGATAGTTAAGAGAGAGTGTATGCCACTTAGAAGATGTGTTGGGGTAGTTGCCAAAATATGAAGATATGTAGGAATATAATTGTTTTCCAGCCTCGTAGTATTGAGTGAGTAGTGCTGGATTGAGTTGAGTTGAGTCAATGGCGTCATATTCATTTGTGGCATAATCAATAAACCCTGCAAGTGGGAGATAGGTTGCTCGCTTTAATCTGAAAGAAGTAGCCAACGAATCGATGTTGAGTGATTTGGCAAGGTTGTAGCCTTTTTCGTAATAGAATAATGCTGAGTCGTTGTCAAATGCAACATATTCATTGCCAATATCCATTAATAAACTAAGATTTTTTGTGGAATCGGTTGATAATGACGATTTGAGAGAGTCAATAGTGTTTTGTTGCTGGGTGAGATATATCTCTCGTTTCTCGATTTCTGCGTCGAGTCGCTTTAGAGTCTCTTCAACCTTCTCGTCGGAGATAGATATGGCATAAGATGTGCCACATGCAAGAATTGAGATTATGAATAATAATGTTTTTTTCATTGAGATGATGCTATGGAGATTGTTTTATTATGCAAAAGTACAAAAAAATAATATCATATTAAATTAATGTATTATCTTTGCAGTAGAAAGATTAATCTCTCAATTTTAGTGGCCAATATATGGCAAATACATTCAAATCAGGAAAAGTCGCATTAGGTCTTGAAGGCCCACAACGAGTGATGGTGTTGAATAGCGTTGAGGCTATTTCACACTTAATGTTCCCATTCAAATTAAAGACACTAATTTCAATTGTGTGTATTGAAGGGGAATTATCGGTGTCGGTTGACTTGGTTGAGCATAAACTTAAATCAAGTAATATCATGGTGGTTCGTCCAGGTCACACTATGACGGGCTATCGAGCAAGCGAAGATTTTCGAGGATTTGTTATTCTGGCGCCATTGAGTTCGATTAATCACTCAATTCTATCTTTCTCTCGTTTATTGCAATGTTTTATGTATTTCCGTAATCGCCCTGTGGTAGAGATTACGCCCGATGAGTTGGAAATACAACAACATCTACATGCTGCAATAATAAAGAAACAGGCTTCGGAGCGCACTCCCTATTATGATAGTATTCTCGATGCAATGTATCAATCGGTGCTATACGAAACGCTAAGCATTTATGCGTCGCACATTGATGGCGAAGCTACAAATAAAAATAATGTGCGCAGAAAGGAAGATGTGTTTTATCGTTTCTTATTGCTCGTAGAGGCAAATTATCAAAAAGAACGCTCGGTAAATTTCTATGCTGAGAAGTTGAGTATTACACCTAAGCATCTTTCGGCAGTGGCAAAAGAAACCAGTGGTCACACAGCAGGAGAGTGGATTGACTCGTATGTGATTCTTGAGGCTAAGTTGTTGCTACACAATAGCGAGTTGACAATTCAAGAGATTAGTACAAAGTTGAATTTTGCTAATCAATCATTCTTTGGCAAGTATTTCAAACATCACACAGGCATGTCGCCTCGTTCATATCGCCAATCTATCTCCTCAACCGAGGTCTCTTTCTAAGATTGGATAATCTAAAATCTTTCAAGTTGTTTTTAAGGCGCTCTTAGAGAATGCCTGCATTGAGAAGAATTTCGTCGATGGTTTTCACCAACGACCAACGGTCGTTGTCGTTGCGATTTTCAAGAATTATTACAGTTACATCTTTTTGTGGAAATTTGCCAAGGTAGGCTTGAAATCCACCGTTGTCTCCAGTGTGATACACCTTTGTAGGATAGCCAGGAGTGTTGTCGATAAACCATCCAAGTCCGTAAGATGTGTTAGGGCGATTTTGGTATGTGCTCCAAGTGCTTCCAGTGACAGTGATGTGTGGTGTATATGCGGTTGATAGCATCTCTTTTGATATGATTCGGTATTCTTTAAGCGCTTTCTCCCATAGACGAAGGTCGCGAATGGTAGAGTAGATACCTCCATCGGGGCGAGTGGCAAAGAATGTTTCTTCGCCATAGTCATACTCTTGCCAAATAGATTTATTGTCCTTAATTTCAATGGTTTTGCCTGCGGTATCGCTATCGGTCGAGGCCGATGTTTCGGCTTGGGTGTTGATATAGCCGTGAGCGGTGTTGGCAGGTGTGTAATCGGGATTAAAATATGATGTTGACAACATTCCTATGGGGTTGAAGATATGTTGTTGTTGGTAGTCGATAAATTGTTTTCCTTCGAGTTGCTCAATAATATTGGCAATGAGTATAAATGTGGGATTTTTGTAGTCGTAGCATTCTCCAGGAGAAAAGTTCAGAGTAGTAACACTTGGGAAGTAGCTCATTGATATGGCATCATTGGCATAGACACAAGCATTGCGGTTGCTGCGATCGCGAGTGTCGGGCAATCCTGAGGTGTGACTCATTAAGTGCCACAATTTTATGTCGTTCCAAAATGTGGCTTTGTAATGTGGAAAATATGGAGCAATAGGGGTATCTAATGCGAGTTTGCCCTCCTCAATAAGGCGAAGTGCACCTACTACGGTAAATTGTTTTGAAATCGAAGCGATGTTGAAACGAGTTTTTTCGCTGATAGGCTCTCCAGTAGTCATATCGGCTATGCCATAGTAATTCTCAAAAATTACGCTATCACCTTTTAGAATCATTATTCCACCGCCTGGAGCGTTGATTCCATAGCGTTGTCGCATTATAGAGTCGATTTGTTGTTGTGGTGTAGAAGCGTTCATGTAAGTGCAAATTGAGAATATAAATGCGATAATGAGGAAAATGCGTTTCATTGCTGTTTTAATTAAAAGAGTTTGCTGATATCGGTGAGTGGAATGGTGGCAATAACGATTTTTCCGTCGGGAGTGAATTTGGGATTAGAGAGACGGAAAAGACTGCCGAGAAGTTTCTCTATTTCTTCGTTAGAAAGGGCTTGCCCAGGTTTAATGGCTGCAGCGCGAGCCATAGATAGGGCAATGTTGCTGACTAATTCGGTTTCGATATTTTCGCCCGATGATTCTACCGTTTCAATCATCTTTGTGATAATCTCAGCTGGATTGGCATTATCGAGAACCGATGGGAGTCCGTTGACGCTCCAAGAGTTGTCGCCAAGATATGATATATCGAATCCAAGATTGCTCAATTGCTCGTTGATGCTTTCGAGGATGATGGTTTGTGATGCCGAGAGCTGAATCATGTCGGGGAAAATGAGACGTTGAGTTGTAAATTCCCCATTGAGAGCCATACTTAAATAACTGTCGTAAAGCACGCGAATATGTGCGCGATGCTGGTCTATAACCGAAATCCCCTCGCGTGATGGAGTGAGGATATATCGGCATTTGAGTTGAATGGTGTTTGTGTCGGCAACTGTGTTGACCTCGGTATTGGGCGATTGTCCAAATAGCTCGTTGTCATTTATTAGACTGCTATGTAAATCAAGGTCATTGGCGTTTTTATTGTTGTTGAAATCTTCATAAAGTTTTTCCCAATTTTGAGTCGCAGAGTTAACTTTGCTTTGCCAAGTAACGCTATTCATGCGTGAGGGAATTGATGCCGATGAAGATGACGTGCTTTGTTTGCTGCTATGTGTATCGAAGGGATTGTAAGAAGTGTCGAGTTCGATATCGTGGGTTGCATTCACATTAGGTTGGAATGCTGGGATATCGGGCACATCTTCAGCGTCAAAATCGATTGATGGCACGGCATTGAACTTGCCTAACGACTCCTTGATGGCGGCTGTAAGAATTTGCCATATAGGTTGCTCGTTTTCAAATTTTATCTCATTCTTTGTGGGGTGAATGTTGACATCAATAGATTCGGGGTCAACCTCGAAGTTGATGAAATAGTTGGGTTGAACATCTGTGGGGATAAGTTGGTCGTAACATTGCATCACCGCTTTGTGAAAATAGGGGTGGCGCATATTTCGACCATTTACAAAGAAATATTGCAAAGCACCACGGCGACGAGCGTTTTCGGGCAACCCAACAAACCCCGAGATTTTAGCCAAAGAGGTGGCTGTTTCGATAGGAATGAGTTGGTGGTCAAGCGATTTGCCAAATAGGGCAACGATGCGTTGCTTAAGTGTGCCAGGTAATAATTGGTGAAGGGTTGTTTCGTTGTGTATCAATGAGAACTCTACGCCAATGTTGACCAATGCTAATCGTTCAAATTCGTGGACAATGTTGCTCAACTCTACCGAGTCTTTTTTGAGGAATTTACGACGAGCAGGCACGTTGAAAAATAGGTTTTTAACCATCATATTTGTGCCAGGCGAACAGGCTTCGGGTTGTTGACTCTCTACCTTTGAACCGTTGATAATGATGCGAGTGCCAATAGAGTCATCTTTGCGCATTGTGCGCATGTCAACTTGAGCGATAGCTGCAATAGAAGCGAGTGCCTCGCCACGAAATCCCATGGTGTGGAGCGCAAAAAGGTCGGCAGCTTCTTTTATTTTAGAAGTTGCGTGACGCTCAAATGCAAGGCGAGCATCGGTAGGCGACATTCCTTTTCCGTTGTCAACCACTTGAATGAGGGTGCGTCCGGCATCTTTGAGAATGATTTTTATGTTGGTAGCACCTGCGTCGATTGCATTTTCAACAAGTTCTTTGATTACTGAAGCGGGGCGTTGAATCACCTCACCTGCAGCAATTTGATTGGCAACCGAGTCGGGTAGAAGTCTGATAATATCGCTCATTGTAAATGATGGTGTTATTTTTGAGCAAAGTTACAGCAAAATTTGCAAATCGTGTGATAATGTCGGCGCTAAATATTAACAAATAGAGGAAGATATCAACAATTGGTTGATATCTCATTTTGTTTTCATTGAATTGTGAATTATTTCGCGCCAAGAGTTGGCTTCGTTGGTAGGGATACCCAATTCTATAGCTCGCTTGATGTCGCTATCGCTATCGTTGTGGCGATAGTATAGGTGGTTGAGGTAGGCACGATGTAGGTAAAAACGCCCCTCCAGAGGGTATAGTTTCATGGCATCGGCTATGGTTGATGATGCCTCGGCGAGCTGTTCCAAGAAAAGGTGGCACATGATGAGTGACGAGTAGTTTTCGATGCTTGGATTATTGCTAAGTAGTTTGGAAAAGAACGGTATAGCCTTGTTGAATTCGCCAGTATAGTAATAATACATGGCCATGCCATCGATTGTGTATGCGTCGTCGGGAGCGATGGCTGCGAGTTTGGTGAAATCGCTATGAGCAGTAGCATAATCGTTATTGGATAGAGCGATGATGCCATGCATATAGCGAGGTTCAACGAGAGAGGAGTCTATCTCAAGGATTGCCTGGTAATCGAGATATGCATCGTTGATGCGTCCCATGTTTTTGAGTATGCGTGCCCGGTGATTGAGTGCAGTAATTGAACGAGGAGCAATGTTGATTGCATCGTTGATAGTAGCGAGGGCAAGAGAGTCTTTACCTTGTTGAAAACGCACGATTGAGAGATTGGACAAAAGCAATACGTTTGCAGGATTGGCAGGTTGACCACGCATAGCATCTAATAATGATTTTTCGGCAGTAGCCCAATCTTCGGCAGCAATGGCGATGTCGGCCATTTCAACGAGATTGAGATAGATAGAGTCGGCAGCCGAAAGAGAAAACTCACTTTTGCTGCTAGCCCAAGTAGTGCAATTTGCTCCGATGCAAATAGAAAGCACTAAAAGTATGATACGATAAAAAGATGTCATAATAAGAGTGAATAATAAAACAAAGATAGTGATAAATAATTGTAATCATAATTTATAGATGTGACAAAAACTGTTAAGTTGACAAAATATAACCAATTTTGAAAACATTAACAATAAAACGCACTCGGTATAGGCTTGAATAGAGATGACTCCATGGTTTGTGTTGTTTAACTTGCCAATGAAAAAGTGTGTAAAAGATGTAAATATTAAAGAATTTTGAGATTTTGTCTATTGTGTTCATGAAAAACCTTTAATTTGATGCAGATGTAAATCAAAATGTAAACAATGGCATTTAGGTCACCACTTGGAATTTGAGTAATTTTGTAAACTCAATAATAGGTGGTATAGGCTTGGTTACCTACATCAAATCTACAAGCAATAATCACTTGTTGACAAAGTGTGAATCGAATTAAAAATATATTATGAGTTTATCATCTTATAGCAGAAGTGTATTAATATTGCTAATATCAATGTTGATATGTGGCTCTTGTTATGCCAATGAAAATATTTATCAGCAAGCAAGAGAGTTGCAACGCAATGGGAAATATGATGAAGCTATCGTAGCATATAAGAATTATTTATCATCGCCTATAGGTGATGAGGAAATTTCTGGCAAAGAATTGGTTCAGTATACCGATGCCTTGGTGCAATTGATGAATACATTTCAAAGTAAAGGTGATCCTGAAGGATGCATTTCTACGTTGAAAGAAGTTTTTAAGGCATCACCCATATTACAAAAACAATGTTTGAGAGATTTTGACTCAGTGATGGGATATGCATTATCGCGCACTGAAAATATGAATGAGGCAGAGGAATCAATGTTAAAGGCTTTGAGTTTGCCACTCTATAAAGCTACTCCCGAACGCTATTTTCGTGATTATGCCTATGCAGCAGCTGTCTTTTATAGTAATCCCAATTATCAAAACGAAGTGATAAATTGGTGTCAAGAGGCATTGTTACAGGCTGAATTAAGTAGAAATACCTCTGGAAAGCAATGGGTTACAGCTATGTTGGGCTCTCTCTATAAACGATATGGTCATCTCAATAAAGCATTAAGCCTTTTTCAACAAAGTAAAGATGAAGCATTAGTAAAAAAAAATGAATTGGGGTTGCTCAACAGCCTACACTCTATGGTTGATTTTTTCCTTTATTGGGGCATTCCCGAATATGCTAATCAGTATGCATCTGCAGCCATAAGTGTGGAAAAAAGCATGATAGAGAAGAATCCGATGGTTTCGGCACAAACTTATATAAATAAAGGGCGAGCATTGTATCAACTCGGAAATGTCGATTCTGTACCTTTGTTTACTGAACAAGCTCGAAAACTTTGCCAATCACTACCTTATAATAGTGGCATGGTAGATGTAAATCTTTTATATGGCACATTTTTAACCGATAAGGGTGGCGATTCTTTACAAGCAGGTATTGAAGAGCTTCAAAATGTGACGCTCCATGGAACAGACATTAATCGAGCAAAGGCTTATCACCAATTGGCGCAAACATATTTGAAAAACGAAAAGAATGACGTTGCAGAGACAATGTTGGATAGCATGTATTTTTTGCTTACTAAAAATGAAACCCCAATCTATATCCAACTTAACTATGAACCAATATTAAAACACTATCTTAAAACCAAAAATCTCGATAAGGTAGAACAATATACTACGCTAATGCTCCGAGAAGAGCAAATGCTTAAAGGGAAAAGCTTAAAATTCAATCTCGTTGAAAGTATTGTTGAACTACAAACCGAACAAAATGAGCAAGAATTAAAAATTGCTCAACTCAAGCAAGCCAATCAACAACTTTGGCTTATGATATGTATTGTAGTCTCAGTTATTGTGGTTTGTTGCATCGTAGCCTACTTTACTAAGCAAAAGAAACAACATAAAATACAACTGAAGAAAGCCGATGAGAAACTTCTCTCTTTGGCACAACAGATTGACCAATTAAATGCTGAGGAAGAAATAAGAGCACAAGAAATAGTGGATTTCTTGAAAATTAAGGATAATCGCCATGAATTGGAGACATTAACTCCCGCGATACTTCAATCAGATGGAGAATCAAAATTTCGTCAATATTTCGAATTGCTATATCCTCTTTTTCTTCCTCGTCTTCGTGAAAAAGTTCCTTCAATTACCCGTCGAGAGGAAATTCTCTCAATGCTTATCGTCTTAAAACTCGATAATAAACGAATTGCCGATTTGATGGCTATTGCTCCACGAAGTGTATTGATGCTTCGACATCGTTTCCGTCAAAAAATAGGAATGACTACCGAATTATCGTTGGAAAATTTCATTGAAGAGATTTTAGAGCCCAATAATAGTGAAAGTGTTGAAAAATAAATCAAAATTATAATAATACATTAAACAAATGAACAAAAAAAGTTTAGTTTTACTTGTCATTGCATTGTGTGTAATGGCTTTGCCAACGAAAATGTTGGCTGAGGTGTTGGACTCGATTCCAACCGCTAAGAGTGAAAAAAGACTTTCATATCCAAAGACAACTAAGGTTATTCCTGCATCGGCAATGGAATATGATTCTGTTGCAGAATGTTTTGTTGTTAGAGAAATGATTGTCGATACCACAGCTCGTATGCTTTCTGAATCGGGAACAGATATGACTACGAAAGCGGCTACAGCCTATACCGAAAAAGGTGTATTGTATGGTTATTTTGGCGACCAACTTTCGAGTGACAACATGGCTGAAATGAAGCAAATAGTTGAATCGTGGACTAAATCAATGCCAAATATTGATATCGACGGTGTGCTTACACCTGCTCCCGATAAAGAAACATGGTATATGCAAATTGTGGGGGTCAACAATTCCACTATTGATAGCAACAATGGCGAAATGCGTATCTATAACGATATCGGTACTACATACAATTACAAAACAATCGCCATTGATAGCGTAGGCTTGCGCAACAACGAGCACATTAAAAAGGTAGTGTTTGAAGATTGTGCGTCGGCATCGGCTAACGCTAACACCCAATTAAAAATGGTTATTCACGACGGAGCATTCAAGGGTTGTAAAAACTTGAAAGAGTTTAATATGTACTACCTTGTAACTGAAGGTACTAATTATTATCAAATATTGTATCCTTGGGATATATACATAGGTGAAGATGTGTTTGATGGTTGTCACGAGGATTTCCGCATCGTGGTGGCTCCTCAAGCGTATGAAATGTTTATCTATGATGATAATTGGAGTAAGTATGCCGATAAAATTGTGGCGTCTGACTATATGCCAACAGTTTATGATCCTATCGTTCACGAAGGTGTAACTTATGACTATGCAGCAAAATCTCTAAACACATTGCCTACATCAGAACTTACCCGCCTTCAATCTTCGTGGTGGAATGCTGCCATCATTGGTGTTGAAGTGGCTATTGCTATTGCGACTTATGGGTCGGGTAGTGCAGCTTTATCTTCTGCAAAAGCTGCAGCTAAAACAGCGAATGCTAGTGCGGAGGCAGTGTATAAGCAAGCGGCTTCTATTGCTGCAAGCTATGTGGGGAAAAAAGGATATACCAAAATGTTGGCAGCAATGCAAATAACGAGCGATAATTGGGTGGCAACTATTCTTTCTTCAAATGCATCAATTAAAAAGGCAACTCTCTATGCAATGGGTATGGCTGGTATAAGTGCTGGTTCGGTTGCTGGTATAAATGGTTTGGGTTATATTAGTTCTACTATTGGAAACAAGGCTCGTCGCGATCCCTCTTGGGTATTGCATGGACAATGGTTGATGACCGAAAACAAGCACACCATCTACCACATGTATGTAAAAGATGTAGAAAACAAAGAGAGCATCACGCTTTATAATGATATTGGTTCGGCTTACAACTACAAAACCGTTGCCATTGGCCGTGATGCATTTCGTGGCAAAGACAAACTCAAAACTTTGAGTTTCAAAGATGTAAACACTGGCGAGATGTATGAATCAATGGACATTGTGATACCCGACTCAGCATTCTTGGGATGTTCTAATCTTGAAACAGTTGATTTAATAATGCATAGCAACTATACCGACCGTGATATAGCTCTTGGTCCTGAAAACTTTATTCTTTGTGGTGAAGATATCTTCGCAGGCTGCGATACTACAAAACTTAAAATTCGTGTCGGCGCTGAAAAGTATGAAGAATTTGCCGAAAATACCTATTGGAAAAAATATAAAAATTGTCTTGTTGCAGTTGATGTTCCTGAAGTGGTTGATTTTACCGACTTCGGTGCTCAATATAGCTATAGTTTTGAGAACAACACATTGAAGAAACAAAGCTATACAGGAGGACACACCATCGAACACTTGCATATCATCGGCCAAAACGGTGACATGGC
>JAFOYQ010000028.1 GCA_017424575.1 Muribaculaceae bacterium | reverse complement strand
TTGAAAAACGTGTTGCAAAAGATAAATACATTAATTCATCTGAGTTAAATTCTCTTCTTTGCGAAGAAATTACAATGCTTTTAGCCGAAAACAATACTGAATCAACTGCAGAGGATTTCACTGTACCAGAAGGCCATAAACCACATGTCATTATGGTTGTTGGTGTGAATGGAGTTGGTAAGACTACTACAATCGGCAAACTTGCTGCACAATTCAAGAACGCTGGTAATAAAGTAATGCTTGGTGCTGCTGACACATTTAGAGCTGCCGCCGTTGAACAATTAGATGTATGGGGAGAACGCGCAGGAGTTCCAGTAATTAAACAAAAATTAGGCTCAGACCCTGCAGCTGTTGCATACGATACAATTTCATCGGCAAAAGCAAACGATGTTGATGTCGTAATTATTGATACCGCTGGTCGACTCCATAACAAAAAAGGGCTTATGGACGAGTTGTCAAAAATTAAGAATGTAATGCAAAAGATTGTTCCTGATGCCCCTCACGAAGTATTACTCGTCCTAGATGGTTCAACAGGACAAAATGCATTCGAACAAGCAAGACAATTTGTTGCGGCAACCAATGTCAACGAGTTGGCCATTACAAAACTTGATGGCACTGCTAAAGGTGGGGTAGTAATTGGCATCAGTGACCAATTCAAGATTCCAGTAAAATATATTGGATTAGGAGAAGGAATTAATGACTTACAAGTATTCCACAAAGAAGAATTTGTAAAATCTTTATTTGGAGAATAACGATGAAGAAAAAATCGGTTGACATCATTACATTAGGTTGTTCAAAGAACTTCGTTGATTCCGAGCGACTTGTTAAAATGTTTAATAATGTTGATTATATAGCACATCATAATCCCGACAAAATTAAAAGCAAAATCGTCATAATAAATACATGTGGGTTTATAGGTGACGCGAAGGAAGAATCAATAAATACAATTCTTCAATTTGTTGACAAAAAAAATAATGGCAAAATCTCACAACTTTATGTAATGGGATGTTTGTCTGAACGATATAAAGAAGAACTTATTTCAGAAATTCCCGAGGTGGATGGTTGGTATGGCAAATTTGATTGGGAATCAATTGTTGATTTAATTTCCAAACTACCAAATAACACAAAGTCATACGAACGAGCCGTAACAACTCCATCTCATTATGCTTACATAAAGATTGCTGAAGGGTGTAATCGGTTTTGTGCATTTTGTGCAATTCCTCTTATTACTGGCAGATATAAATCTAGAGAAATTGAAGATATATTATCCGAGATAAAACTTCTCGTGCAACAAGGCGTTAAAGAGTTTAATATATTAGCGCAAGATCTCTCTAATTATGGCATGGATATATATGGGTCGTCCAAATTAGCAGAGTTAATTGATAAAATAGCCACCACTCCAGGAGTTAAATGGGTGAGATTACACTATGCCTATCCAACACAATTTCCTTATGATGTGCTTGACGTTATAGCAAAACATGATAACGTTTGCAAATACTTAGATATCGCGCTCCAACATATCAGCGACAATGTTTTGGATAATATGCGTCGTCATATTGATGGCAAAACAACAAAAGAATTAATTAAAACCATTCGTCAAAAAGTTCCAAGCATACATCTTCGCACCACTTTAATGGTTGGTTTTCCAGGTGAAGGCGAGCAAGAGTTTGAAGAGTTAATGGAATTCGTCAAGGAAGCACGATTTGAAAGAATGGGAGCATTTGCATATTGCGAAGAGGACGACACCTATGCTTCAAAAAAATTCCCCGACAATATTTCTTCAGATGTAAAAGATGAGCGTCTTGCTAAACTTATGGCTATTCAAGAAGATATTGCATTTGAACTCAATCAACAAAAGATAGGTAAGGTCTTTAACGTTATTATTGACAGAGAGGAAGAAGAATATTATGTCGGCCGCACCGAATGGGACTCTCCAGAGGTTGACCCTGAAGTTCTCATCCAAAAAGAAAACATTAAACTTGATATTGGCGAGTTCTACAACGTAAAAATTATCGATGCTCTACCTTTTGAACTAATTGGAACCATTTCAAACTGACATGAATAATAAAGTTATTAAAAAGGCTATTAACTTATGTATACAAAAGAATATCCCTTTTGTTGCATACATTTTGCCCAATAATAACACTCCTATATTCTTTTCAAATCCTTCTTCAACTGAGCACTCAATAAATTTTTATGTCAATTTTTTTGGTGATAAAGCATCTTTACCAATAAAAATAAGCAACGAATTAAATGCGAATGATACAATTCATCAATTTGCCAACTCACAGCAACTACAAGAGTCCGAGATTACACCATGGTCACAAAGCACTTGTTATGAAGCATATAAAAATCAAATTGAAAAGATTATCTGCCACCTAAAAGCAAATTATGGTAAAGTTGTTTTGTCAAAGGTAGTTTGTGGAAATGTAAATAACATTGATTGGGCAGATGTTGCATTTAAGTACTTTAAGTTACACTCATCTACATTTAGATACATTTATTTTACCCAACAAACAGGTTGTTGGATTGGGGCAAGCCCCGAGATTTTAATAAATCACGACAAGACAACCAACTATTTTAATACAATGTCATTAGCTGGAACAAGAAAGACGAGTCTTAATAACCAGCCTTGGGATAAGAAAAATATAGTTGAGCACAATTTTGTGACAAACTATATAGCAGATGTTTTGAAATCACTCGGGTTAAGTGTCAATGTTCACGAATACGAGAGTCTGTCCTATGGAAAGATAGAGCATTTATGCAATAGAATTACATCTTCCACTAAAAATGACATATCATTCTTTGAAATATTAAACAAATTAAGTCCAACGCCAGCCCTTGCTGGTTATCCAATAGAAGATTCATTGAATATTATAACCAATACCGAAGAGCATCCAAGATATTGCTATGGAGGTTATGTGGCACTTGACGATTCTGAAAAATTCATGGCATATGTCAACTTTAGAGGCGGGCATTTTAATACAAATAAATATTGTTTATACTCTGGAGGTGGTATTGTTTCTAACTCAACTGCAGAGTTAGAGTGGGAAGAAGCTAATACAAAAATTAGCTCTCTTAAACAAATAATCGATAATTACAGTAACTAAATGCATCATGAATAGCACTACCGAAAAATATTCTTGCCACACTATAATTGATTTACTTGCATTGCATGGTATTCGCGATGTAGTCATTTCTCCTGGTTCAAGAAATGCTCCATTAATCATTGCCGCTTCACGCAACAAAGCCCTTCGCAAAACAGTCATCGTTGATGAGCGTAGCGCTGCGTTCGTTGCTCTGGGTATGTGTGCAGCAAATAATGGAGCAAATCCCGTTGCATTAATTTGCACATCGGGAACTGCTTTATTAAACTACGCTCCAGCTGTGGCCGAGGCCTACTATCGTTGCCTACCTCTTATTGTAATTTCGGCCGACAGACCTGCCGAATGGATTGATCAAGATGACAGCCAAACCCTTCGACAATATGAAGCCCTTAATAATTACGTAAAAAAGAGTTACAATATACCAGCTTTTTGCGAAACAGATAATTTGAAATGGTATGTTAATCGCATTGTTAATGATGCAATTATCACGGCAAATTCTGGGAGAAAATCTCCAATTCATCTTAATATTCAAATTGATGAGCCTCTCAGTAAATGTATCAATTACGATTCAATAAATCAACGAGAAATTGTTTCTCCTTCAACAACATCACGCTTAGATAGTGATTATTTCAGAAAAAATATCATTCCAAACTTTCAAAATAAAAGGGTCTTAATAATTGCTGGTTTTCAAAATTGTGATGAGCCCAATTGGATTATAAGTCAAAACAATGATTTATGCCATTCACTTAAAACTCTCATAAGCACACATTCTAATGTCGTACTTTTAAGTGAAAGCATTTCAAATATAAATAGCACCAATACAATTAACAACATTGATCGCGTGTTAAGTGAAATGACATTAGAAGAAAAGGAATCATTAAAACCAGATATTGTTATTTCTTTTGGTGGAGCAATTGTATCTCGATTCATAAAACAATATATACGAGGACTTAAGTCAGTTGAACATTGGCATATTGGAATTACCAATACAACTATCGATTGCTTCAAATCTTTGACAATGAGAATTAACTTATCACCTCGTGAATTTTTTGACCAATTAAACGAAATTTTAAAAACAAGTAGCATTGAGTTACCAATAGAATCAAATTATAAAGATTTATGGAATAAGATTGCTATTAGAGCTGAAAATAGCCATGAACAATATGTTGCAAATAGCACTTGGAGTGATTTAAGGGCATTCTCTATAATATTACCAAGACTCAGTGGCAATTTACATCTATCAAATGGCACTCCAATTCGCTACCACCAACTATTTAATTACAACAAAGAAGTTACGCAAGTTAATTGCAATAGGGGTGTAAGTGGCATTGATGGCTCTACATCAACAGCAATAGGCCATTCGTTAATATCAAATCTAAAAACGACTTTGATTACTGGTGATTTAAGTGCTCAATATGATATTGGGGCTTTGAGTATCAATAATATTCCACCATCATTCAAAATGATTGTTATGTGTAACGGAGGAGGGGGAATATTCCGATTTATTGATTCAACATCTCAATTAGATGAACTTGAGGAGTATTTTGCAACAAAGCCAACATTACCATTAAAAGAATTATCTATAGGATATGGATTTAACTTCTATTCAGCTACTTGCGAAAGTGAACTGAATGAAATATTCTCAACCTTCTGGGATAATGATAATTCACCATCAATTTTGGCAATACACACTCCAGCTATCGAGAGTGCTCAAATTCTAAAAAAATATTTTAAGAGAAACTCCTAAACAATAAATGTTATGAATAATAGAACTTGGACTACCATTAAAAAGTATGAAGATATTTTATTTGAATACTACGACGGAATTGCTAAAATTACAATAAATCGTCCTGAAGTATATAATGCATTCCGCCCTCAAACCAATAAAGAAATGCTCGATGCAATGGCATATTGTCGCGAATCAAATGATATTGGTGTTATTATTCTTACTGGTATTGGCGACAAAGCATTTTGTGCTGGTGGTGACCAAAAAGTAAAAGGAATAGGTGGATATATTGACGAAAATGGCGTACCCCGTTTGAATGTACTTGATCTTCATAAAGCTATTCGCTCAATACCCAAACCAGTTATTGCAATGGTTAATGGTTACGCGATTGGTGGTGGACATGTGTTACATGTAGTATGCGACTTAACCATTGCATCTGAAAATGCTCGTTTTGGACAAACTGGTCCAAAAGTTGGCAGTTTTGATGCCGGTTTTGGGTCTTCATACCTAGCACGTTGTGTTGGTCAAAAGAAAGCTCGTGAAATTTGGTTCTTATGTCGACAATATACAGCACAAGAAGCTTTTGAAATGGGCATGGTCAATAAAGTTGTTCCATTTGATGAACTTGAAAATGAAACCGTAGATTGGTGCAAAACTATTCTACAACGTAGCCCTATGGCAATACGAATGATAAAAAGAGCCCTTAATGCCGAGCTTGATGGCCAACGTGGTATGATGGAGTTTGCCGGTGATGCGACTTTGATGTACTATCTCATGGAAGAAGCCCAAGAAGGCAAAAATGCGTTCTTAGAAAAACGCGATCCTGATTTTAAAAAATTCCCTAAATTCCCAGGATAATGCTCCTCGCGAAATACAAAAAATATAATTTACAATTTCGCAATCCTGCAATAACTTCTCGTGCAACTATGCTCGAGAAAGAAACTTACTTTATTAAAATTTGGGACGAAACTAATCCTAATATCTACGGGATAGGGGAGTGCGCTATATTTCGCGGTCTGAGCGCCGACGATGATGTTAATTATGAAGCGCACCTAAAACGTATATGCGATAATATTAATCAAATATCTCCCAAAGAAATAGAGCAAAGTTCTATCCGTTTTGGAGTTGAAACTGCTCTCAATGACTTAGCTAATAATGGTCAACGCATCATTTTCAACTCCAATTGGTTAGATGGATATAATCCCATTCCAATTAACGGATTAGTTTGGATGGGCAACCAGTCTGAGATGCTTAATCGTATAATAGAAAAAATTGAGGCAGGATTTTCTTGTATAAAACTCAAAATAGGAGGAATTGACTTTAACAAAGAGATTAAGCTCCTTCGTTTTATTAGAGGAAACTTTTCTGCCGATGATTTACAAATAAGATTGGATGCAAATGGAGCATTCGCGCCCGAAAATGCACTTGAATATTTAGACAAATTATCAAAATATTCTATTCATTCTATTGAACAACCCATTAAACAAGGGCAGTGGAGTGCAATGGCTGAAATATGTCAAAAAAGTCCAATTCCTATTGCTCTTGACGAAGAATTGATTGGCATAAACGAATTCTCACTCAAAGACAAAATGTTGTCAACAATCAAACCACATTATATAATACTCAAGCCAAGTTTATGTGGTGGCTTTTGGGGGTCTAATGAATGGATTGAATTGGCAAATAAACACTCAATCGGGTGGTGGATAACATCAGCATTAGAATCAAACATCGGATTGAATGCAATCGCTCAATGGGTAGCTACTCTTAATACTAAAATGCCACAAGGATTAGGTACAGGGAATTTATATATTAATAACATACCCTCACCAATATGCCAGATTGACGATGTTCTAACTTACGATAAGAATTTATCATGGCAGATCCCATCAGAAATACTATAAAACGCATCTTTAACGCAGATTCATTAACCATTGATTTCTTAAATGAATGGTTTGATGATTCATTATATATTACTGCACACACATCAGGATCTACAGGCTCGCCAAAAGCTATTAAGCTATTAAAATCCGACATGCTTATATCAGCAAAAGCCACATGTGAGTTTTTTAATATTACGTCCGATTCCAATCTTGTATTGCCATTATCGCCCAACTATATTGCTGGAAAAATGATGATAATTAGGGCAATATATGCTGGAGCAAAATTATGGATTGAATCTCCAAGTAATAAGCCACTTATTCAAGATTATGGAATGATTGATCTACTTCCTATTGTTCCATCTCAATCAGAATGGTTAACAACTGGTTGCAAATACACAAAAAATATTCGTAACTTAATTATAGGAGGAGGAGTTTTATCTAAAAAGCAGGCCGCAGACATAAATAATCTTAAGATAAATGCATATGCTACGTATGGCATGACAGAAACCTGCAGTCATATTGCTCTACGACACATCTCTTCAGAGATTTATCAAACTCTCCCTAATTTTACAATATCTATCGACAATAGAAATTGCCTTATTATAAAATCTAACGAAATGTCGTTTGAGGAATTAGCCACTAATGATATTGTCAATTTGATTGACAACAATCATTTCAAATGGTTAGGGCGATATGATAATGTAATAAATAGTGGAGGCATAAAAATATTTCCCGAATCAATAGAGGAAAAACTACATGGCATTATTCCATACCCTTTCTATATTACAAGTGAACAAGATGACAAATGGGGTGAAATAGTTGTTCTTTGTATCGAATCTGAACCCATCAATACCGAGTACATAATTGATACAATAAAAAAGACACTTGACAAATATCAAGTGCCTAAAAAAATTATTTTTATCCCACAATTTTCAAGAACTGAATCGGGGAAAATCAAACGAACTAAATTTTAACCATGCTTGCTAATTTTTCTTAGCATTGTTTCATTGATAATCTTAATTCTACGACCATCCACAATAATAAGTTTTTCGGCAACGAATCCCGAGAGTGTTCTAATAGCATTAGATGTTGTCATGTTTGACATGTTTGCCAAATCCTCACGAGCAAGATAAATCTTCAATGTAGAGTTGTCATCTTCATATCCATAGTTATCTCTCAACACCATTAATGCTTCGGCAAGACGGCCTCTGATGTGTTTTTGTGTAAGGTTGACGATTTTAGTGTCCGAACCGCCGAGGTTTCTTGACAATTCATGAATAAAGAATCGAGCCAATTTGTAATTTTTCTCCATCAACTCCTCTACCAACACCATAGGGAGGGTTCCTAACGTTGATGCTTCCAATGCAGCTGCACTTGACACATAGGGTTCTTTAGCAAAATATGCTCTATAGCCAAAATATTGAACAGGACGAATAAGGCGGATAATTTGTTGACGACCGCCAACACCATCTTTATATTTTTTTACCTTACCTTTTATTAAGCACCAAATAAATTCAGGGTCCTCCTTTTCAGCATAAATTACTTGATTCTTCTTAAAATTATGAATCTGAAAATTGTCAATAATACGACGCTTTTCTTCTCCATTAAGAAGAGACCATATTTCAGCCAAATCCTCGCTAATTATTTTTTCAAGAGCACTCTTTATCATCTATTTGCTACATAATTATGTTTTATAACACACAAAGATACAAAAACTATCTCATAATACAATAACGATTCTTAAAAAATCATTATTTTGAATCGTTTTAGTCACGATAATTTGTTTTTTTAGTATCCTATACATAACTTTGTACTAACGGATAACAAGAGAGTTATTTTATAATTGAAATACACCACATCAAAGTTGATTGGGAAACTCATCAAATAATATGAAATACCGAGACAAGCTTAATTGCCCAATGGCGGGCCCCATTCTCTTGCAGAAGGTTAATACCCAGGCGGATTACAAAGGACAATAAGCACTCAAATCCTGTCATTCGGAGTTTCATCGCATCCTTTGGTGTGGAATATATAAAGGCCGAGAATTCTCGGCTTTTTTTATTTTTGTTTCTATTCCTGCATATAACTATCAAAAAAAGCGCCAATAATTAATATTGACGCTTTCTATTTATATAGATTAATGTGTATTAATCTTCGATTGCAGCCTGAGCAGCAGCTACGCGTGCGATGGGCACACGGAATGGAGAACAGCTCACATAGTTCATACCAAGTTTAGCACAGAACTTAACTGAAGATGGTTCACCACCATGTTCACCACAAATACCTACTTTCAATTCAGGTTTTGTTGCACGACCTTTTTCTACACCCATGCGAACAAGTTGTCCAACACCTTCTTGGTCAAGAACTTCAAATGGGTCAGTCTTGATGATACCATTTTCTTTGTAGAATTTCAAGAATTTTGGAGCGTCATCACGAGAGAAACCAAATGTCATTTGAGTCAAGTCGTTAGTACCAAATGAGAAGAAGTCAGCAACAGTAGCAATTTCGTCAGCACAAAGAGCTGCACGAGGCACTTCAATCATTGTACCTACTTTATATGCAACAGTTTCACCTTTTTCTTCGAATACTTTAGCTGCAGTTGCATTAATTACATCAGCTTGGTTTTGAATTTCCTTCAATGAACCAACCAAAGGAATCATGATTTCAGGGAATACTTGCACGCCACGAGCTTGAACTGCAAGAGCAGCTTCAATAATAGCACGAGTTTGCATTTCTGTAATCTCTGGGTAAGTAATACCAAGACGACAACCACGGTGACCAAGCATTGGGTTGAATTCTTCAAGGCTATCAACTTTTGCTTTAACTTGTTCAAGAGTTAAGCCCATTTCTTCTGCAAGTTCTTTTTGTGTTGCAGTTTGATGAGGAACGAATTCATGCAAAGGTGGGTCGAGGAGGCGGATAGTTACACCATAACCGTCCATAGCTTCGAAAATACCTTCAAAGTCACCACGTTGCATTGGGAGCAATTTACCAAGAGCTTCAACACGACCTTCTTTATCGCTTGCAAGAATCATTTCACGTACAGCTTTGATACGATCACCTTCGAAGAACATGTGTTCAGTACGGCAAAGACCGATACCTTGAGCGCCGAAGTAACGAGCTTGTTTAGCATCACGTGGAGAGTCTGCGTTAGTGCGAACAAGAGTTTTTGTATATTTTTCAGAAAGATTCATGATTGCCCCGAAGTCGCCATCGAGTTCTGGGTCAGCAGTAGGAACTTGACCATCGTAAACTTCACCTGTTGAACCATTCAATGAAATCCAATCACCTTCTTTATATACTTTACCACTCATTTCGAGTGTTTTTGCTTCATAGTCAACTTTGATTTCGCCAGCACCTGAAACACAACATTTACCCATACCACGAGCAACTACAGCAGCGTGAGAAGTCATACCTCCACGCATAGTCAAGATACCTTGAGCTACTGCCATACCACGGAGGTCTTCAGGCGATGTTTCGATACGAACAAGAACAACTTTTTTCTTCTTTTC
>JAFOYQ010000027.1 GCA_017424575.1 Muribaculaceae bacterium | reverse complement strand
GATAAATAGAGTCACCATCGTTTTGGTAGTTTTTAGCAGCATTTACACCACCTTGTGCAGCGATAGAGTGAGCACGACGTGGGCTATCTTGGATGCAGAAGTTGAGCACGTTAAAGCCCATTTCGCCAAGAGTAGATGCAGCAGATGCACCTGCAAGACCTGTACCTACAACGATAATATCAAGATTACGTTTGTTTGCAGGGTTAACGAGTTTTTGGTGAGCTTTATAGTTGGTCCATTTCTCAGCGACAGGACCTTCAGGAATTTTAGAATCAATCGTTGTTGTTGCTACCGATTCCATATCGGCATAATCCTTCATGATAGGAGTTGAATCAATCATTTTATCCATATCGCTTGATTAATTTTGAGGTTGAACATTAGTTGTGTCTACTTCTTCAAGTTCTTCCATAGGCAATTCTTCAGGAAGACCTTGCATTGCTTTTTGCGCTTCTTCTTGTTGGATCCAAGCTTTTACTTGAGGGATATCCTTGCAATAAGTTTTTACTGCAGTTTGGATAAGACCCATTTTTGCGTCGAAAGCAGCTTGGAGTTCCATGAATTTAGCTTCTTTTTCTACATCTGAAGCATCAGAAATTTGAATTTCCATAGCTTGAGCTTGAATGCTTTCTTGAGCTTCGCTCATCATTTCAGTGTAAGCTTCAAAGTATTGAGCTTGGAGGTCTTCGTTGTTGAGGTAAGAATCGTTTTTAGCTTCGATAGTGAACCACACTGCTTGGATAGTGAAAAGACCTACTACGATAGTAGTCCAGCAGCAAGCGATTTTTTTCAAGCGAGGCAACCAAGTGTCGTTATTCCAACCAGCAGTTTGGAACATTGACCAGAAGCCGTGGTTCATGTGGAACCAAAGAGCAACGAAACCAATGATGTAAACGATAGGAGTCCACACTTCGTTAAATGCAGCGTGGAGGAACAAAGTACCCATAGCAGGGTTAGCAGCTGCACCATCAACGTGAGCCCATGTTGCAGGGTCGTGAGAGAGAGCTTCAACGAGTTGCATTTTTGCCCAGAATTGAATCATGTGAGCAACGAGGAATGCTACAACAACGATGCCGAGAACGAGCATGTTGTTTGATGACCATTCAACGTGAGGAGGAAGAGTTGTTACATTGTAACGGTCGTTACCACGAGCTTTGCGGTTTTGCAAAGTGAGGATAAACGCATACACAATGTGAAGCACAAAGAGTGCAGCGAGGCCCATAGAAGCAACAAGTGCATACCAGTTTGCTCCGAGGAGTTGACAAATCGTGTTGTAGGCAGTTGGCCACACGATTGCTACTGCATTCATCAATACGTGAAACGTAAGGAATAGGATAAGAGCAGCTCCTGTAATTGACATAATGAGCTTCCTTCCTATAGATGAGTTAGTTAACCACATAGAAGTTTGAATTTTAAATTATTAATTAATTAGTTTGAGTTTCCTATCTATACAATAATAGTAAAATTAATGCAAATTTAATGTAAATATATTTCCTTACCAACAATTAAGGAAAAAATTCTTTATAGATACTGAAAAAATGTTGATGTAAAACGAATATATGTAAAGCATATGTTTTGAAAAATGTATATAAAATCATAAATTGGGACGTAAAATATGCTTTGATGCTGAAAATGCTTCCAAATGTCGGAAATTTTTGCTAATATTGCACTCGTTTTTTATCGAATAATAATCAAATAACATATTTACAAAATGAAAAAACTAACATTAACAATGTTGTTCCTTGTGGCTGCGATAGTGGCAAATGCTGCTACTCCTATTCTCGGAACAAATGTAGCAACGGTGGAACGCATGTATCAGTTCGTGAAATCAAAAAACAGTTCGTTTGACCGTGAAATTGCCGAACAATTTATCGCAGTGTCAGCACGTTATGGCTTGCGTGGCGACATCGCGCTATGTCAATCAATTATCGAAACAGGGTGGTTTAAATATACTGGTGGAACAGCGGTAACCCCCGAGGACCATAACTATTGTGGCCTTGGTGTAACCACTCTTGGTCAAAAAGGTTGCCAATTCTCGACAGTGAAAGAGGGTGTAACAGCGCAAATTCAACACCTTTATGCCTACGCTTGTACTAAGGCTATCCCATCGGGTGAAACACTCGTTGACCCCCGATTTAAGTATGTGACTCGAGGTATAGCTCCTAACTGGGAAAACCTCGGAGGAAGATGGGCAACGGCTTCGGACTATGGTACAAAAATTTTGAATATGTATAAAGATATGATGGCGTTTACGGTTACGGGTGAAGAAACTCCTACTGCTTCACTTAAAGCCAGCACTACATCGGTATCTTTGACCGGAACTCAAGGAGGCTCTGCTCCTTCTACATCGGTTACTATCACAGGTGCAAACCTCACAAGTGATATTTCTTATAGTAGTAGCACATCGGCTTTTACTGTGTCAACTTCGGGTTGGAACAGTCGCACTGGTGGTACATTGAAAATCTCGCTCAACACAGCAATGTCGGCAGGCTCATATAGCGGATATATTGCTGTTCAAAGTGGCACAACTCGCATTCAAATTAACTGCACCGGTACAATCACAGCAAGTTCAACACCTACCCCTGGTGCCCCTTCAATCACAGCAAGCAACACATCGTTGAGTTTTACTGCGCAAAAGGGTGCAACAGCGCCAACTTCATCGGTAACTATTACAGGTGCAAATCTCACAAGTGATATTGCCTACAATAGTAGTTCGTCGGCATTCAAAGTGACAACATCAAGTTGGAACAGTCGCACAGGTGGTACAATGACTATCTCGCTCGATACATCAAAAGATGTTGGCTCATATAGTGGTTATGTGGCAGTGCAAAGTGGTTCAACTCGCATTCAAATCAACTGCACAGGAACAATTACAGAAGAAAGCGAGCCAACTCCAACACCTGGCACTCCATCGCTCAAAGCAAGCACTACCTCGGTGTCATTTACTGCCGAAAAAGATGCTACTGCTCCATCTAAAACGGTAACCATTACAGGAGCAAATCTTACAAGTGATATCGCTTACAATAGCAGTTCATCGGCATTCAAAGTGACAACATCAAGTTGGAACAGTCGCACAGGTGGCAAGTTGAAAATCACTCTCGACACATCAAAAAGCGCTGGCACATACACTGGTTATGTTGCAGTGCAAAGTGGTTCTACTCGCATTGAAATCAATTGCACAGGTTCTATTACCGAAGCAACTCAACCAGAACAACCTGAAGTTACAATCTCATCACTTCCTACGACATTTTCAACCGATTGGTCTTATTCGGCGGCAAATGGGAACTCTGTAACATGGATGAACCCTGCTAATGACTACACTCGCAACATGACATTGAAAGGTGACAACCTTTATGTGGTGCAACGTGATCCCAACAATTCAACTGGCTACATCCGCATCGTAAACGCTAACACCGGTGCAATGAAAGGTAGTTTGTCAGCAACAGGTATTGCAAACGACGCATATAAATTTGCATCGGTAGCAAATATGGGGGGCACTATCGTGGCTTGTAACCTTGCTTATGGCGCAACAAGTGCATTGAAAGTGTATAGTTGGAGCGGTGACGCAGCGACTCCATCACTTGTGCTTGAAACAACAAATCATGGAGGCCGTTCAGGCGACTTGATGAGTGCATCAGGAACAATCAACAATGGTAAACTTTATTTTACTTCAAACACAGGTTATGAAGGGAAAGTTTATGTTTACACCGTAACAAATGGTGTTGCAAATCCCACTCCATCTGAAATCACACTTAAAGATACCAGTGGCGCAGCATTTAACTATGGTGGTTCGTATGCAGTGATTGAAATTCGTGCAAATGAAGATGGTACATTCTGGGCAACTGGTAAAAATGGTGCTCCTGCATTGTTTAATGCAAATGGTACACTTATTCGCGAATTAAACACTACCGCACTCGATGGTAATATCTACGGAACAAGCTATTGTCCCTTTACATATGGTAAATTTAAACTTGCTGCTGCAGTTTCATACAAAACCACAGTTCAACAAGGTTACTTAAACCTTATTGATGTTACCGATGGCGAAGCATCGGCAGAAAAATTGAATAGCTATCCAGTGCTTGGTGCAAGTGGTGTGTCAAACGGTACATTTGTAACAACTGCAATTGCAAAAGTTGATGGTTCAAAAATCCACTTGTGGACTTTAATCCCAAAACAAGGTGTAGCTAAATACTCTGCAGGTGAGACTTCAATAGTTGAATCAATCGTAAGTGACGAAGCTGAAATATTGGTTGTCGACAACAAAGTAGCAGTAGTAGGAGCTGAAGTTGAAGCAATTTCAATTTATACTTTAATGGGTACTGAAGTAGCAAGCGCTCAAGGTAACGAAGTGGCTACCGATAACCTCGTTCATGGAATTTACGTTGTCCTCGCTAAAACAATCGACGGCAAAATCGTTTCTGAAAAAGTGTATATTGATTAATAGTTCCTATAGACACTATATCCCCTACAAAAT
Source organism: Muribaculaceae bacterium (assembly GCA_017424575.1). Classification (GTDB taxonomy): domain Bacteria; phylum Bacteroidota; class Bacteroidia; order Bacteroidales; family Muribaculaceae; genus RGIG4079. Next base: position 11,904 of record JAFOYQ010000027.1, on the reverse strand, counting down.
AACAAGCGAGTACCAGTCGGTGCTCGCTTGTGTTATAGATAGACCTTTTATTTGAAAGTTTATTAAGGACGAGGTGAGAGGTCGTCGCTATAAATAGTGTGCTCCATGTCGTAGTGGAATTGCACATTGAGTTGGGCTGACGCTGTCAATGAGGCAATTGATAATATTGTACAATATAAAATTTTTCTCACGCGACTAAAAGACTATTAAAACAAGTGAATAGTAAATTTTAGAAGGAAGAAAATGGCGAGGATACACATTCCGATTGAAACTTTCTTCCATTTGCCACTAAGAATATTAAGAAAAACGTATGCAAGATGTCCCATAATAATGCCGTCAGAGATGCTGTAGCATAAAGGCATGCAGATTATGCACAAGAATGCTGGGATTGCTTCGGAATAATCATTGAACTTTATCTTAACCACCGATCCCATCATCATCAATCCCACAAGTACAAGCGCTGGGGCAGTTGCTGACGCTGGAATTACGAGAAAGAAAGGAGCAAAGAAGATGGCAAGAGCAAAACATATACCCGATACAAAAGCGGTCAAACCACTGCGTCCTCCCTCTTCTACACCAGCAGCACTTTCTACAAATGTAGTAACGGTACTTGAGCCCATGATAGCGCCACAAGTGGTGCCGATAGCGTCAACAAAAAATGCTTGTTTGAGGTTAGGGATTTTGCCATTTTTTATGATGCCTGCACGAGATGATACACCAATAATAGTGCCAATAGTGTCGAACAGGTCAACAAATAGAAGTGTGAAAACAATGAAGAACATATCCCCTGTTAAAATTTTATCCCATTCAAGTTTGAAAAATATTGGTTCGATTGAAGGAGGGGTGCTTACAAAACCATTAAATTGAGTGATACCCATAGGGATACCAATTAAAGTAGTAATGATAATACCCCAAAGAAGTCCACCTTTTACTTTCTTGATTAAAAATAATGATGTAATGATAATCCCGATTACCCCTAATAAGGCAATACCTGACGTTAAATCACCCAATTTTACTAATGTGGCATCATCATTAACTACTATGCCAGAGTTTTTAAGACCAATAAAGGCAATAAACAATCCAATACCTACACTAATACTATCTTTTAATGTTTGTGGAAGAATATCAACAATCTTTTCACGAATATTTGTCGCAGTGAGGATGATGAAGATAATCCCTTCAATAAACACGGCAGTAAGAGCAAATTGCCATGAGTAACCCATGATAAGGCACACGGTGTAGGCAAAGAATGCATTTAATCCCATACCAGGAGCAAGAGCAAAGGGAAGTTTAGCATATAAGCCCATGAACATAGTAATAACTGCTGAGATAACTACAGTAGTAGTAAACACAGCACCCTTGTCCATCCCTGTAGCACTCAAAATATCGGGGTTGACAGCAAGAATGTAGGCCATGGAAAGGAATGTTGTAATCCCTGCCATGATTTCTGTTTTTATGGTTGACTTTTTGGGGTCAAATCCAAATAATTTTTGTAACATTTGAATCGTATAACTTGAAAAGTTAAAGAATTATCGTTTGCTCTTAAAAAAACGTTGCATAAGGTCTTTACACTCATCGGCAAGCACACCAGGGGTGATTGTTGCCTTGGGGTGGAAAGGGTGGCGGTGTGTAAATGCCGAGTATCCTCGTTTGTCGTCGCCAGCACCATAAACGATACGTGATAGTTGACTCCACCCAATGGCTCCAGCACACATCATGCATGGCTCTACTGTAACATATAGGGTGCAGTCTTGTAGATATTTCCCACCGAGAGTATTGGCTGCAGCTGTGATTGCTTGCATCTCGGCATGGGCAGTTACATCATTGAGCATTTCAGTGAGGTTGTGTCCACGACCTATAATGCGCCCTTGACACACTACTACGGCGCCGATTGGAATTTCGTCGGCATCAAAGGCTTGTTGCGCTTCATCAAGAGCCGCGCGCATGAATTTTATATCTTGGTCAAACTGTGTCATAATAAATCAATTCGCATTCCGTCGTTAGCAAGAATCGTATTAGGAAAAATCTCTTTTGCCTCGTTTAATAGAGGCGATTCATCACGATATCGTTTTGAGAAATGCCCAAGAATAAGTTGCTTGGCCTCAGCAAGCTGAGCGATGCGAGCAGCTTCGGCGGCTGTGGAGTGGCCACGAGGACGTGCCAAGTGAGCAAATTCGTTGGAGTATGTTGCCTCGTGATATATAGTGTTTGTGCCTTTAATCATTTCAGCAATTTGGGGGTTAAATGTAGTGTCGGAACAATAAGCATAACTCATCACGGGGTCGGCATCGGTAGTGAGTCGTGCATTAGGCACAACAACGCCATCGGCAGTAATAAAATCATTCCCCTCTTTGATGCCATGAAGGTCCTTGATAGGGACATTGTAGAATTTTACCATATCCCCTTTGAGGTGGCGTAATTTGGGCTTCTCCTTAAATAGAAACCCCACGCAAGGCACACGATGCGACATGGGTATCGTTTCAACGGTGATAGCATGCGATTCAAATATCACTTCACGCGAGGGCTTTATGACGTTGAATTTGATGTCGAAAGGTACGTCGCGGCAGAAGAATTTTAATTGTTGGTCAAATAACTCTGCACCATCTTCAAAGATATGTATTGTTACTGAACCCGTTTTTTCTTGCAAAGCCATTGAAGATAGCAATCCTATCAACCCAAAACAGTGGTCGCCATGCAAGTGGCTAATGAAAATGTGGTTGAGGCGAGTGTATTTTAGTCGCATCTTTCTCATGCTCAATTGAGCACCTTCACCGCAGTCAATCATAAAGAGGTTGTCGCGAATATCAAGAATTTGCGATGATGGATTGTGTCGAGCCGTAGGTATTGCCGAACCACAACCAAGAATATTTAATTGAAACTGCGCCATGCAATAAACGTAGGGAATAGTTACACAAAATTAGTCATAAAAATCGGTATTATGCAAAAAAATATTAATTATTGAGCCTTAGTATACGAAACGCAAAAAAAATACGTATTTCAAATACAACACAACAGCAGAAAAAAGAATATAGAGTTTTCAAAAAAGTGGTGCAAATCACAATTAAAGAAAATTTGAATTAGTTTTTTCATAGGATTAGATTTTTAAGGTTTATAGCAAAGGGGTTATCGTGAGATAACCCCTTTGTTCTTTATTATTCTATGTTTAATTACAATTATAATTTTCGACCTATGATGTCGTCGTTTGAAATTGATTTTGATGTTTTCTTTACTTGAGCATTGACTGAGCCAAAGCGATATGCCACTCTCAACATTGCTAATTTGCCTGTATTCATCATTTTGGTTTTGGTGTATCCTGTGTAGTCGCCATCGACATAATTTTGTTGTGACACTTGCGAACTTTGCCCAATAGGATTCAATGCAAAGATACTAACAGTTAGACGATCCTCTTTTAAGAATGAGCGTTGGAGCGATAGGTAATAGTTCCAACCATCATTTGTAATATTTTCGGTATAACTATATACATTATTGACATTACCCGAATTTCGTCCTCCAGCAACCTCGAGTCGCAATTTCCATGGCAATTGTTGTGTTAATCGAGCGCTTGCACCCCATTGCCAACGCGCTTGTTGCAATCCTTGCTCTTTAATTTCATATTCAGCACGATATGCCGAGCCGTATGCGTTAAGTTGGGTTGTAGGCGTGATGCTCCATTGGATATTTGCATCAAGGAAGAGGGTATTGTTGCGACCAACATTTTTGTAGGTAGAATAAATATGGTTGTCGGTTGCTGTTACATACGACACAATACCATTGTTTGAAAATTCGTAGTTGGCCGATACGTTGAGATTAAATTTGGGCCTGATTAACATATAAGTCAGCTTCATTGAGTTATGTCGAGCACTTGAAAGATTAGGATTCCCTTGGCTTGTAGAGTTGACGTGTTCTTCCACAGCTGGGTTGAGATAGCTTATACCTGGGCGATTGATGCGAGAAGCATAGTTGAATGTAAGGCTATTTGCGTCGTTGACTTGCCATGAGAGAGCTGCCGAGGGCACCCAATCGTTGAGGTTTTTGCTGAAATTTGGTTGTGATCCATCATTAAACTTGGCGTTGAGATGAGAGTATTCATATCTGATACCAGCCTTTGCGCTTAAAGATTTCCACTTAAATCGATATTCGCCATATCCAGCCAACACTTGTGTGAGGTGGGAGAAATCGCTGAAAGTTGTATCAACTCCGAGGTATTGGTTTGTAGTGGTGCTATGGTTGTCGCGAAGAATATATTTTGCACCCACGTCGATTGTATGATACTTTGCAAACGGACGAGTATAGTCGGCTTGAATAGTGTGTTCTATAAAATTCAAGTTAAACAATGAATGTGTTCCAGTGTAAGCGACTGGCATGTTTACCATGTCGTAGAATTCTTGAGTTTGGTCTTGATTTTGGTCGGTAGTTGACACAAGATATGATATGTTGAACGTTTCACCTTTGCGATGTGTAGAGCGTTGATAACTCACATTCCCAGTAAAATCGAGATAACTTTGTGGATAGTGATATTTTGCGTTATAAGAGTAGATGGGAGTGCCATCAGCTGCGGTCATTTGAGTAGATGTAGTTCCTGGAACATCAAGGTCGTGCCAATAACCATTGAACGATATATTGAAAAGGTTAAGGGTATCGGGTTCCCAACTTGCATCGGCTCCAAACCATGTGCCCCAACCTTTATGATATCCCTTTGATATATAATCCATTGAAGCGCCACTATCTTTGTAAATATAGTGACTAGTTGATTCGCTCTCACTAATAGCCTTATTCATGTTGTAAGTACCGGCGTAAGCCGAAATGGCAACTTTGTCGATTTGCGAAGTTAGCCACAACGACCCTTGTGGAGTGCCGAGTGTGTTTATTTGTGCCGACACATTTCCCATAATACCCTTAATTGTGGTGTCGTCGTTGGTTACAATGTTGAGTATCGCACCAACACCTTCGGCATCGTATTTTGCTCCTGGCTCGGTAATAACCTCAATGCGTTTAATCATTGATGCAGGAATTGCCGAAAGCACCTCTTTTGGATTGTTGGAAAATGAAGTGTTGGGGCGACCATTTTTGTAAACTTTGAAGTTGCTCGACCCTTTAACGGTTATGTTGTTTTGCGCATCGACGCTCACCATAGGCACTTTGCGAAGCATTTCAATTATTGTTGCTGTTTTTGAGTCGGCATCGGCTTGCACATCATAACCTATGCGGTCAATCTCTTTTGTGATAAGTGGACGCTGTGCCATGACAGTGACCTCGCTAAGAACCTCGGCATTATCTTTAATGGTCAAAGTGCCCATGTCAACAACGGGCTTAGATGCGTTGATGACGAAATCTTTGGTTAGTTCGCTCTTACCAGTTGAATGAATTTTGAGTTGATAGTTCCCTGCTGTCTTTAGAGATTGAGAGAAGAACCCTTTTTCGTCGGTAACGCCAACTAAAATAGGTTTGATTGAATCGATGTCATTGAAAATTCTAATGGTAGCATACATCTCACCCTCACCAAGAGAGTCAACAACGGTGCCTTTTACTTGGTAGTCAATGGCAAATGCTTTGCTTGTAACTATTAAGCAACAAAATATAATTAATGATTTTAGAAGTTTCATTTTAGAGTTAAATTCAAATTGAGGTAAAAATATTATTTGTTTTATCGCGATTCAATTGTTAGACGCACGATGATTACAAAATGTTGCAAAAGGAAGAAATTTTTCATCAACGACGCTAAGAAGTTATTATCGCAACAAAATTAATACTAAATAGTTAAAAATTACCCCCCCCAATATTTTAACGAAAATTAACATAATGAAGAGGGTATAAAAGATGTTATATATAGACAAGTTATACTATGAAATATCTAGCCTTAGGGTGGGCGATGATGTATCCTGTTGTTGAGGCTGTGGGGTAGAGAGCCCCATTTTCGGTGAGTGTTATATCCAATTCGGAATAGTTCAAGACCTTGTCGGCAAGGAAAACGAGTCGTTGGTCGGGCAACGAAGGGAATCCTATCGCTGGTCGAATACCTTTGGTTTCAAATCCCCAAATTTCTTCATGCACTTTGCGATACATCGCTTCGGTAGCAGCTTCGGCAAGACGGTCGGCGAGAGCTTGATAGAGGAGTGCCTTATATTCTTCACCTAAGTCGTGCCAACGAGTAATCATTTGTTGCATTTCCACCCCACAAGTGACAGCAAAAGCTCCAATATAGTCGGTCAATTCCCCATCGTTGCCAATAGGCTTTACAAAGTCGGCAAGTGCGAGCAGAGGTGCTTCGCCTCGAAGTTGTCGAGGGGTAGGGAGGGTATAGGTTGTTTCGTTGTATCGGTATATTATTTCTTCATCACGACTCCCAGCTGGCATTAACACCACTCGTGCAGTCAATCCGTTGGAGAGTTTCTTCTCAAGGTAGTCGAGCGTGAGGTTGGCTTCTTTATATAGTTGCATTGCTTCGGTAGCTTTGCCACGTTGTTCTTGTGATACTCCAGCAAGCCATTGCGCACGACAGTGGTCGCAACCATTGATTGCGGCAATTTCGGCAAAGGCTGCATCTAATTTCCACACAGCAAAGAATGCACGCCAATTTATCAATCCTCGCGCTTCGGCAATAGATATAGTCATGGTGAGAGAGCCAAGTTGATGTGGGATAGATGGAGTAACATCGTCGCTATAGAATTTATGTTTACGAGCCTCCTCAATAGTGCATTGGGGAAGTGATTGAGCATGTTGTTGTCGCAATTCATCTTGGACGCGATTGAGCGCGTTGATATAATCTTCGCGTGATAGAGTATTGGAAAGTTTTTCTAATTCAGTTGGAATCAGCGCAGCATCTTTGATGTATATCACTGGATGACTATAGCATGGTGCAATCTTTACGGCAGTGTGCATTTCTGATGCTGTTGCGCCTCCAATAAGTAATGGTATGGTCATTTCATTTTGTTCCATAAGACGGGCCACATGGCACATTTCATCGAGTGAAGGGGTAATCAATCCACTTAATCCAATGAAATCGGCGTTTGTTTTAATTGCTTTTGCAATAATATCCTCGGCGGGAACCATTACGCCCATGTCAATGACTTCATAGCCATTGCATGAGAGGATTACGGCAACGATATTTTTGCCTATGTCATGCACATCCCCCTTTACGGTTGCAAGAACAATCTTTTTTGAATGAGAGGTGTTTGTCGTGCCCTCAATGCTTTTCTCTTTCTCCTCTTCTATGATAGGAGTGAGGATATCCACGGCATATTTCATCGTTTGAGCGCTTTTCACGACTTGTGGAAGGAATAATTTACCTTCGCCAAAAAGTTGCCCTACTTTATTCATTGCAGGCATCAATGCGTTGTTGATTACATTGAGCGCGTTACCTTCGAGTGCGAGAATGGCGTGGAGATGTTGTTCAATCCCATCGGTATTACCACGAAGTATCGCTCTTTCAATATTTTGATGAGGTGTTAATGTCTCGATGATAGGTTCGATAGTTTGCCCCTTTTCGTTTGATTTTTCCTCTTTAATGCGTTGTGCAATATCGATAAGTCGAGTAGTAGCATCATTGTCGCGATTAAATAGTACATCTTCGATAGCAATTCTCACATCTTGAGGTATGTCGTCGACATTTATCAACGAAGCGGCGTTAACTATAGCCATATCCATACCCACTTTTATAGCGTGGTAGAGGAATAGGGCATGCATCGCTTCACGAATGTAGTTATTGCCACGGAATGAGAATGAGAGGTTGCTCACACCTCCACTCACTTTTGCCCCAGGTAGATTTTGCTTAATCCACTCGGTAGCGCGAATAAAGTCGAGTGCGTAATTGTTGTGTTGTTCAATACCTGTGGCAACAGCCAATATATTGGGATCGAATATGATGTCGTAAGCGGGGAATTTTACTTTTATAGTGAGGATTTCGTAGGCACGGCGGCATATCTCTATGCGACGCTCGTAGGTGTCGGCTTGTCCTTTTTCGTCAAACGCCATTACTACCACGGCAGCCCCCATTTCGCGAATGTGGCGTGCTTTGGCGACGAATGCATCTTCCCCTTCTTTGAGGCTGATGGAGTTGACGATGGCTTTGCCCTGAACGAGTTTGAGCGCCGAGGTTATCACCTCCCATTTAGATGAGTCAATCATAAATGGCACACGCGCAGTCTGTGGCTCATTACCAAGTTTGGTGACAAATAGAGCCATCTCTTTTTCGGCATCGAGCATGGCATCGTCCATGTTGATGTCGATTATCTGTGCGCCTGCTTCAACTTGCGAACAGGCGATTTGGAGTGCTTCGGTGTAATTCTCCTCGTTGATGAGGCGTAAAAATTTGCGACTACCAGCCACATTGCATCGTTCACCTACGTTTACAAAGTTGCGTTCGGGGCTAATCTCAAACGATTCAAGCCCAGCAAGAAGGCATTTAGAATTTGAACTACGAAGAGACGAATGTAAAAGCGTTTCGGCTTTCTCTTTTCTTTTGTTGTTTACCTCTTTAACGATGCCTGCAATTGCGGCGATGTGAGCAGGAGTGGTGCCACAGCAACCACCTATGACGCTAACCAACCCTCTCTCAATTAGAGGTTTGATTTTTGATGCCATAGTTTCGGGCGTTTCATCATATTCGCCCATTTCGTTGGGCAGTCCTGCATTGGCGTGCATGCTCACGGCAAATGGGATTGATTGCAATGCTTCGATGTGTGGAGTCATTGTATCGGCACCAAAACCACAGTTGAGACCGATAGATATAGGCTCGCAATGAGAAATAGAGGCTACAAATGCGTCAAGTGTTTGTCCCGAGAGGGTGCGCCCTGTCTCGGTGAGTGTGGCAGAAATCATTAGAGGTATTCTCACACCTTCCATTTCCATTGCTCGGCGTGCGGCATAAGTTGCTGCTTTAGCATTGAGGGTATCGAATATTGTTTCAATGAGTAGTGCGTCAACTCCCCCCCTTATTAATGCACGCATTTGTGAGATATATGTGTCGACAAGAGAGTCCCACGAGATGTTTTCTTCGAGGGTGCTTGCCATTGATAGTGATTTATTTGAGGGACCAACACTTCCTGCAACCCAGCACGATTTGCCTGGATTCTGTGCTATGTATTCATCGGCAGCTTCGCGTGCCACTTTTGCTGCAGCAAGATTGATTGTTTCAACTTCGTTTTCGAGAGCATAGTCGGCAAGAGAAAATGCGTTGGCGTTGAATGAATTGGTTTCAATGATTGAAGCCCCAGCGTTGAGGTAGTCGAGGTGTATCTCTTTGATAATGTGTGGAGCAGTAAGGCAAAGAATGTCGTTGCAACCCTTGAGATTGCAATGCCATGAGTGAAATATATTGCCACGAAAATCGGTTTCAGAAAGATTGTATTTCTGAATCATTGTGCCCATAGCGCCATCAAGCACCACGATGTTGCTATTTACTTCATTAATTAATGAAATCGACCTTTCTTTATATTCTAATTCGTCAACGTGTTTCATGTGTGGAATTTTTTAATGCAAGTCAAATAAATAGGACTCAATAATTGAGGCCAAAAGTCCAAAGTGGAATGAAATTTTGGAATCCTATTTCAATATTGTCTCTAATGATAAATCCATTTTCAATATCTCCAATTTGTCGTTTCCCCTTTTTGTGGCCACCAATTTCGAATGTGATATTGCCGATATTAAAATCAGCAATAGATGAGGCAGTTACTTTGTGGTTAACTCGCATTTGGTTGTAGAAAAATGTTTCCCTTACATTGCCGATATTTGAGTCAAGGTTAGACAGATTATACATGAGGTTGGTATTGTCTAAGAATACCTTTTCAACCTTGCCCAACCCTCTGATGCCCTTTGTGGTATCGCGTAATTGAGATAGCATGCCTGCTCGCTCCATATATAACATGTAATCAGCGATGTAATTTCTGCTGGTGCCCAATATTTCGGCTAATTGTTGATATGATGGTTTGAATGGAGCACTTTTAGATATTATTAATAACAACTGTGTCAACTTTCTCCCTACAGATATGCTTAGTCCAGCATATTTGGGAATATCCCACTCCATTGTTTGTGTTATGACTTGTTCTAATTGGAATGAGAAGTCTTTATTGCGACCAAAAGGATAGTAACCACGTCGTAAATAATCTTCAAATAGAGGTAATGGGTGCTCAATTTCGTCAATAATTGCTTTATGATTCAAAATCTCTTCCAAAGAATATCTTTTAGCATTGATGTTGTGAAACAACTTAAGGTATTCTCTAAATGATAACCCTTGCATTTCATATATAGGTGCGCGACGACTTAAATCAGCGCTACCTTTGTAGATGTCAAGTATTGATGATCCCGAAAAAACAACTTTGAGGTTGTCATATAAATCATAAATGTGTTTTAGTTCCTTTGACCAATTTTCGTACTTATGGACTTCATCAATAAATAGGTATTTACCACCATTTTTTACAAACTGGTCAACGGTTTCGCTTAAGGAATGCTTGGCAAAATATATAGAATCAACAGCAATGTATAGAGACTCGTTTAATGGTAGATTTTTTTTGATGTGTTGAAGTAACATTGTGGTTTTGCCTACGCCTCGAGGTCCTACAATGCCCAACATTTTTCCATCCCATTCAATGTCGTCATATTTGTATCTGACAAAATCTAATGGGACTTTTTTAATCAACATATTAAATTCTTCGTATAGTCGTTCCATGCTCTATATAATTTGATGATGCAAATATAATACTTTTGCATCAAAAAAATGCATATAATTGGGGATTTTGCATTTTTTTTGTGCATAGATTTTGTTTGATTGCACAAATTTGGTGCAAAATAGGGTTCGGATAATGTCTATAGGGCTGTGTTAAAATAGAAAAAACTTGAAACAGCCTCATAAACTCATTTCTTATGAAACAAAAAAAACGGCACTCTCGATTGAGAATGCCGTTTGAGTTATGGTTTATAACCGATTGATTACTTACCAGCGAGTTTTTCCTTAAGAGCTGCAAGTTCTTCGAGGTCACCAAGAGTGGTTTTTTCGATTGCAGGAGCTGCAACTTCTTCAGCAGCTTTCTTAGGAGCACGTTTAGTAGCTTTTTTAGCTTCAGCTTTTTCAGCAGCTTTAGCTTCATCTTCGAAGATGCGGCTGTGAGAAAGGATGATGCGTTTAGATTCTTTGTTGAATTCGATAACTTTGAAGTTGAGTTTTTCTTCAACTACAGCGTTAGAACCGTCTTCTTTAACGAGGTGTTTAGGAGTTGCGAAACCTTCAACGCCATAAGGAAGAGCGATTACAGCACCTTTATCGAGCAATTCAACGATAGTACCTTCGTGGATGCTACCAAGAGTGAATACTGTTTCAAATACATCCCAAGGATTTTCTTCGAGTTGTTTGTGGCCGAGGCTCAAGCGACGGTTTTCTTTGTCGATTTCGAGAACTTGAACTTGGATATCAGAACCGATTTGAGTGAATTCAGATGGGTGTTTGATTTTCTTAGTCCAAGAGAGGTCGCTGATGTGGATAAGACCGTCAACGCCTTCTTCGATTTCAACGAATACACCGAAGTTAGTGAAGTTACGCACTTTAGCAGTGTGTTGACTTGCAACTGGGTATTTAGCTTCGATGTTTTCCCATGGATCGTTTTTGAGTTGTTTGATACCAAGAGACATTTTGCGTTCGTCGCGGTCGAGAGTGAGGACAGCAGCTTCGATTTCGTCACCAACTTTCATGAAGTCTTGAGCTGAACGGAGGTGTTGTGACCAAGACATTTCAGAAACGTGGATAAGACCTTCAACGCCAGGAGCGATTTCGATGAATGCGCCGTAGTCAGTCATAACGACTACTTTACCTTGTACTTTGTCACCTACTTTGAGATCAGCGTTGAGAGCATCCCATGGATGTGGTTGAAGTTGTTTAAGACCGAGAGCAATGCGTTTCTTTTCGTCATCGAAGTC
>JAFOYQ010000026.1 GCA_017424575.1 Muribaculaceae bacterium | reverse complement strand
TTGGGGATGGTGATAGAGGTCAAGCCACTGCAATTATAGAACGCATAGTTGCCAATCGAGATTACAGAATTGGGGATGGTGATAGAGGTCAAGCCACTGCAATTATAGAACGCATAGTTTTTTATTTCGGTAACATCATTAGGTATAACTAAATCTGTTATTTCTATTCCATTTAATTTGAATTTCTTTGCATAATAAAGAGGATTTGCATCATAATTTCCAAAATCAATCTTGCACCATGTTGATAAATCAGAAATATTAACTTCGGTTAAGCCTCTGCATCCATAGAACGCATTGTTGCCAATCAAGGTGACGGAATTGGGGATGGTAACCTCAGTCAAGACCGTGCAATCTTCGAACGCTTTCCAGCCAATCAAGGTGACGGAATTACCAATGGTTAGCGAGGTCAAGCCAGAGCATCTATAAAATGCCCCATAGCCAATCGAGGTGACGGAATAAGTTGTGCCACTATATGTAACAGATGAAGGGATAGTAACTGAACCAGTGTATTCGTTGTAATAACTAGTGTAATAACTGCCCTTATATGTCACCTCAACTGTTTTTGCTGTTTTGTCGAGGTAGTTGTAATAAATTCCACCGACTTCAAAGTCGTGGGCGAGTGTGGGGAGTGCCACACAGAGCATTATCGCTATCGCGAGGATTGCTCTTGAAAATTTTGTTAATTTGTTCATGATGTATAATGATTAATTTGCTAATAATCAGAAAAGTGTATCAAACAAAGTCATCTATTTCTTAATAAGAGAGATACGAAAATCGCCAATTCATTAATAATCTTCCACCTATCTCACCGTGAAACAATCTCACTTGCCGTGAAACATACATTTCACGCAATAAAAAACCTTATAATATTTTCATAATTCATTGATTTTTAACTAAATTTGCACATAGCGAATCTCTCTTATTAAGAGAGAATACATTATTCTTGTATGCGAAATATGTTTTAATTGCTGACGCGGTACTTCGAGTCACTACCTCCTTGTTATATTCTCACCACACACAAAAATATTTCTGTCATTCTTCCCATTCTGCCATTATGTTCATAATTCGCCCATGGGAGTAAAAAAATATGAACTATGCATTATGAATTGAATTTTACTTTTTGCCAAAAGTTCACAAAAAGTATTACATAATTTCCATATAACATTGGTTGGCATTATCTTTGTAACGTTATAGAGTGAATTTTAACCACTATATTAAAAAGTTATGTCAATTTATTTGATTTTTGGCATTATAGCCATTGCGAGTTACATTGTGCAAGCTCGCTTAAATAGTAAGTTTGAAAAGTATTCTAAAGAGGCTATCCCCAACGGATTGCGTGGCTGTGATGTGGCGCAACGCATGTTGGCACAAAATGGTCTTTATGATGTGAGAGTGACACAAGTAAATGGTCGCTTGACCGACCACTATAACCCTACTGACAAAACTGTCAATCTCAGCCCTGAGGTATATAATGGTAATAGTGTGGCTGCGGCTGCTGTTGCCGCTCACGAGTGTGGTCACGCAGTGCAACATGCTACGGCTTACTCGTTCCTAACTCTACGCTCAAAGTTGGTGCCTGTGGTGAGTTTTGCTTCAAAGGTGATGCCCTGGTTGTTGCTCGCGGGGATTTTTACGGTTGAGACATTCCCACAATTATTGCTTGCTGGAATTATCCTTTTTGCATCTACAACACTATTCAGCTTTGTGACATTGCCAGTAGAGATTGATGCATCGCGTCGTGCGTTGGCATGGCTCAACTCGGCACGCGTCACCGATTATGCTACTCACGAACATGCCAAAGATGCTCTCAAAAGTGCTGCTTACACCTATGTTGTGGCTGCTCTTAGTTCGCTCGCAACACTCATATATTACATTTTAATCTACACATCGCGTAGAGATTAAGGCATTTTTTGTAACTTTGCAGTGATTATTAAGCAAAAAATAAAAGAAACTAAATAAAAATGGCACAAAAACCATCTATTCCTAAAGGTACACGTGACTTTTCTCCCGTAGAAATGGCTCGTCGTAATTATATTTTTGACACTATCCGTGAGGTGTTTAAGCTTTATGGATTCAAACAAATCGAAACTCCTGCTATGGAAAACCTATCAACGTTGATGGGTAAATATGGCGAAGAGGGGGATAAATTGTTGTTCAAAATCCTTAACTCGGGCGATTTCTTGCGTGGAGCTGATAAAGCGCTTGTGGAAAATGATGATTATGTGCATCTCACATCACAAATCAGTGAAAAAGGATTGCGTTACGACTTGACAGTGCCTTTTGCTCGCTATGTGGTGCAACATCGCAACGAGTTGCAATTCCCATTCAAGCGTTTCCAAATTCAACCAGTGTGGCGTGCCGACCGTCCTCAAAAAGGCCGTTATCGTGAATTTTATCAATGCGATGCCGATATCGTTGGTAGCGATTCATTGGTAAATGAAATAGAACTTTTGCAATTGGTTGACGAGGTGTTCAGCCGATTGAAAATCAATATCACTATCAAACTCAACAACCGCAAGGTGCTTGCAGGTATTGCAGAGTTGATTGGTGCACCCGAAAAGATTATCGATATCACTGTGGCAATCGATAAGATTGATAAAATTGGTATCGACAACGTAAATGCCGAATTGCGTGAACGTGGTTTGAGCGAAGAGGCTATTACCACATTGCAACCTATTCTCGCTATCGATGGCACTATCAGCGAGCGACTCGAACAATTAGAGTCATTGCTTGCAACATCTGAAATTGGTGCTCTTGGTGTGAAAGAATTGCGCGAAGTGGTGGCTGGTGTTGAGGCATTGGGCTTGCGTGCTACGCTCGACCTTGATGTGTCGTTGGCTCGTGGATTGAACTACTACACTGGTACAATCATTGAGGTGAAAGCGCAAGATGTGCAAATAGGTAGCATTACAGGAGGTGGCCGTTACGACAACTTGACAGGTGTATTCGGTTTGACAGGTGTATCTGGTGTTGGTATCTCATTTGGTGCCGATCGCATTTATGATGTGCTTAACACTCTCGACCTATATCCCGAAGAAGCAAAAGACGCTACACAAGTGATGTTTACCAACTTTGGAGCAGCTGAAGCCGCAGTGTCAATGAAAATGCTCAAAGAGTTGCGCAACGTAGGCGTGAGAGCTGAAATTTATCCCGATGCGTCAAAAATGAAAAAGCAAATGGGGTATGCCGATGCTTTGGCAATTCCGTTTGTGGCAATCGTAGGTGAAACCGAAATGGTTCAAAATAAAATGATGCTCAAGAATATGACTACAGGCGAACAAGCTCTTGTAGATGTAACTGAAGCAATTGAAATTATTAAGAAATAATCATCAAAAATATAGCGATGAAAAAAATATTGACAGCAATAATCGTGATGTGTGTGATGTGTGGCATGACTGCTAACGCACAAATGCGATATGGTATAACAGGAGGAGTAAGCATCAACAATCTTAAATTCTCGCAAGATTTAATTCAAGTTGATCGCGAAGTAGGTTTCTCAGCTGGTGGTGTCGCCGAATATATGTTCCCCGGGATAGGTTTTGCAATCGACTTTGGGTTATTATATTCACAACGTGGAGCAACGCTTCATTTGGGCGAAAAAAAGGTATGGGCATCAGATGGATTTGGTATTGAGCGTTCTTATCTACACTGCGTGGAAATTCCAATCAACTTGCGATTTAAGTTTCATCGCTTGAATGGTTTTGAAGATTATTTAGCTCCATTCCTATTCGCTGGTCCATCAATTACATTCCTTGCCGGACACAACGATATCTCGGCTCTCGACTATAATGGGGCAGAGGTGGGTTTACAAGTAGGTGCAGGTGTGGAACTCTTCAAAAACTTCCAACTCTCGGGTTGTCGCAACTGGGGTATGACTAACACCCTTCAAACAAAAAAACTCGACAACTTCTACGCCCGCAACCGTTCTTGGAACATTCGCTTAGCCTATTTCTTCTAATAGATTAGAAGACTGATATATGAAATAAGGTAGAAAAGTGAACGCTTTTCTACCTTTGTTTTTTATAATTAGTGTTTGATAATGTTTTGGAGTAAAGGCGTGCGAAGCACGGGAGAACGGAGTGATATGAATAACCGGGGGTAAAGGGCAAAGCCCGATACCCCCGGTTATTGTAAACCACACTATATGCGTCTGGCAGACGCGAATCAAGATCATTATATCATTCCCGTCCTTCGGACGGATGGGGGTAGATTGTCCTATTTTCCGAGGGTTTCGCGTTACTCAACCCTCGGTTATTATTCACGCTTCGCTTTCACGTGCTTCGCACGGTATCAATGATTTTTGTTGCATGTAAGGACTTGAAAATTGAAAAAAGATATCTCAACTGCATAAATTCGGCTATTGAGACATCTTTTTTCTTTTAATATTTATTGAGCATCTATCTCTTCAACTCTCCATAGCAGGGGATGTCGGGGAGGAATTTATAGGTGTGATTTTCGAGGTCAATGTGACAACAATAGTGGTTAAGCCCATTAGAAACAATGAGGTAGGGGGCTTTGAACACCATGTTGTAGCGCACTATTTGGTCAAATGTTTTTTGCGTAATCCTCACCGATGGAGCTTTGTATTCTATGATTACGAGGGGTTGTGCAGATGAGTTGTAAACCACGGTATCACTGCGACGAGAGGTGCCATTAAAAGTCAATGACACTTCATTAGCCATTAATCCTGCGGGAAATTCTTTGTGGTTAATGAGAAATGACACGAAATGTTGTCGCACCCACTCTTCGGGGGTGAGTACCAAGAACTTGCCACGGAGCGAATCAAAAATTTGCGTGGTGCCGTCGGCTGTGGTTCTCACATTAATGTTATATTGTGGAAGATTGAGCGGTGTCATTTAAGAAATAGTGATGAATTTTGTAGTGAAAGGAATTTTGTGTAAATTTACACAATTAATCTATTATAGCAAAATTTTAGGCCGATGGCAGCTCCTGTAGTTACATTTGAAAGTCTTAGAACACAGTTGGCACGACGCCAATATGCTCCAATATATCTTCTTCATGGCGAGGAGGGGTATTATATTG
Organism: Muribaculaceae bacterium; assembly: GCA_017424575.1. Classification (GTDB taxonomy): domain Bacteria; phylum Bacteroidota; class Bacteroidia; order Bacteroidales; family Muribaculaceae; genus RGIG4079. The sequence goes on along the minus strand of JAFOYQ010000026.1, from coordinate 14,814 downwards.
ATGCGCTTGTGAAAATTTTTGAGCAGATACTTCCCCCTGAGGAACGAGATTTCAATATGTACACGATGTATGCTCCCGAGGTGTCGATGGATACGGTGATGGACGCATGTCGTCGTTACCCAATGATGTCGGAGTATCAGGTGGTAATTCTCAAGGAGGCGCAAGCAATCAATGCTGCCACGCTCAATCGCTTGCACCTATATGCGTCGCAACCTTCGGCGTCGACTATTCTTGTGATATGTTGCCGTGGCGCTGTGGCAAAAACTAAGGACCTCGTTGCTGAGATTAAGAAGAATAATGGCGTGGTGTTTCTCTCGGAAAAAATCAAAGAGAAACAGGTGATAAATCACATTGCATCGCACATTAAATTCAAAAAGATGAATGCTGAGCCAAAGTCTCTCGAGATGCTCCGTGATTATATAGGCACCGATTTGTCACGATTGTATAATGAGATTGACAAATTACACCTCGTGCTTGGTGACAATGCGATGGTTACTCCCGAAAGTATTGAACGCAACATCGGCATCAGCAAAGATTATAACAACTTTGAACTTATAGATGCATTGGCGCAAAAAGATGCGTTGAAAGCTTTTAAGATTGTAGAATATTTCCGACTAAATTCAAAGAATAATCCCACAGTGCTCACTGTAACATCAATTTTTGGATATTTCTCAGATTTGTTGACGCTTTATTTTGCAAAAGATAAGTCTCAAGCCAATCTTATGGCTATGGTGGGAGCAAAATGGGATATACAATTTGCAAAATTTCAATATGGGATGAGAAATTACAACGCTTATCAAGTGATTGAAATTATCTCGGCTATTCGCGATTTTGATGCAAAGAGCAAGGGTGTGGGTAGTCGTCAAAATGAATATGACTTGCTCAAGGATTTGATATTCCACATTATCTCGGCTCCAGGAAATATCGATTTTTAGACCAAGTATAAATACTGAGATAAAACAACAACGGCTCCACTTGAAATGGAGCCGTTTCTTTATTGTATGTTGAATTTGCTTCTTTAATCGAAGATGTTTTCTACAGTGGTTGCCAATGAGTCAGTGTCTTCGTCAAACATTGGATCTTTATATACCACAGCATCATCAAAGTGGAAGAATTTTGCATCTTTCTTGTAAGGAAGAGTTTTGTCGGCATACACCTTTGCCATAAAGTCTTTACAGATAGGGAGAGCTGTGCTACCACCCACACGGTTGAGGTGGATATAGCGTTCTTCACCACCTACCCATGCTCCAAATACGAGATTGGGAGTGAATCCCATAAACCAACCATCGGCATTGAAGTCGGTAGTACCAGTTTTACCACCCATCTCAGCACCAAGAGTACTGATGCGCCAACCTGTACCGTTAAGAACTACGCTTTTGAGTGTTTCGAGCATGCGAGCATACCCGTTTTTCGATAGGGCATGAGTTTGTTTAGGAGTAAATGTTGATAAGGTGTTGCCAGCGTTATCGGTAATTTTTGTTACCATCATTGCTGCCGACGAATAACCCTTATTGGCAAATGCAGAATATCCTACACACATCTCTTTCAATGGTATTTCGCACGAACCGAGAGCGATAGTTTGGTCGGGTTTAATATTCTCTTTAGTCAATCCTTGCGCTGCCATTTGGTCAATCATGCGTTGAGGCCCAACTTCATACATCAAACCTGCCGATGCACCATTGTGAGAGCGAGTCAACGCTGTTTTTAGTGGCATAGTGCCCTCTTCGCTACCTTTAGGGAACCACACTGGAGAGAAGGTGTTGATTTCATCGGCTGGGTCAAGGTCGAGTTCTTCAATTGCTGCAGCATAAAGATATGGTTTAGCAGTAGAACCAATTTGACGGCGACCTGTCGATACCATGTCGTATTTGAAGAATTTGAAGTCAATGCCACCTACATACGCTTTAATATGCCCATTGGTTACATCCATCGACATAAATGCTGTGCGAAGGAATTGCTTGCGATATAACACTGAGTCATAGGGGGTCATCGTTACCTCTTGAGGACCTTCGTAGCTAAATACGAGCATATCAACTGGTTGGTTGAATTCTGCCATTATCTCCTCGTGAGTTTTGCCCGCCTTTTTGCCTAAGCGATAACGGTCGCTATGACGAATGGAGGTATTGATAAATCTGTCAATATCTGTTTTGTTGATTTCACCTCCATGGGTGTCATAAAGTGCATATTTTGATTTCTTATAGTTGTGCGATGCCGAGAATGTTTTTTGGAGCGATTTCATTTGATTAAACGCCGCTTCTTCGGCATATTTTTGCATACGAGAGTCGATAGTAGTGTGGATTTTCAAACCATCGCGATAGATATCATATCCATTCTTTTCACACCAACCATATAATGGGTCGTTTTCCCATGCTACAGAGTCGGTGCGGAATTGTTTGATTTCCCAAGCCATATAGTTTTCTGCTTCAGGTTTCTTTGCCGATAGGTAACGGCGCAATTCTTCGCGGAAATATGGCGCAATACCATCGTTGTGGCTCAATGGACGATGATAGTTGATTGTGAGAGGAGTCTCTTTGAGCGCTTCGGCTTTTTCCTCGCTGAGATATCCAGCACGATACATTTGATGCAACACCATATTGCGACGTTCACGAGTGCGCTCATTTTTGCGAATGGGGTTATAGTATGATGGATTTTTTACCATACCCACAAGTGTTGCGGCCTCCTCAATAGTTAGTTCGGCTGGTGTTTTGCCAAAATATACATGAGCAGCCGATTTTACCCCCACAGCATTGTATAGGAAGTCAAATCGGTTGAGATACATCTTAATAATCTCATCTTTAGAGTAGTAGCGCTCAAGTTTGAGTGCAATCATCCACTCAACAGGTTTTTGTACAAGGCGTTGCAACTTGTTCTCAGCTGGTTTTTCGGTATATAGTTGCTTTGCAAGTTGTTGTGTGATAGTTGATGCGCCACCTGAGCTTTTTTGTTGGAGAATACCAGTTTTGATAATTGCACGGAAGAGTGCGCGAATGTCGATACCTGAGTGATCGTAGAAACGCACATCTTCGGTAGCGACCAATGCGTCAATCATGTGTTGAGGTATCTCACCCATGTTGGAGTATTCGCGGTTGCCCGACCCAACATAATATCGACCCATCTCCTCGCCATCGGCTGAGTATATGATTGAAGCATATTTGTCGTTGGGATTAGTGATATCTTCAATCGATGGCATGTATCCTATTACGCCGTTGTATAGAAGTAAAAGGAAGAAGAATATCGACACCACGCCAATGCCAAATCCATACCACATGAATTTAATGATTTCTCTTTTGAATGATGATTTTCCCTGATTATTGGGTAGCTTATTTTTGTTTTTATCCATTGCGTCAAAATATTTTGCAACACAAAGATAATTTCTTTGACTTAATTATGCAATAGATATTTAAGATATGTAAACTAAATAAGTCGTTACAAGTCGTTGTTTTTTATTACTTTTGCATATTCAAATTGCAATATATGACAAAGTTTAATGAAATGCAGACCGTAAAGCGCCGTTTTTTTGCAATGCGAAATGGTGCTGTAGCCGATAATATGCGTCGTCATGGGGCGAGTTATCGCATTATTTTTGGACTAAATTTGCCTCAAATCGTAGAGATTGCTGCCGAAACACCGCATAGTGTAGAATTGGCTGAATCGTTGTGGAAAAATCAATCAACTCGTGAGAGTATGTTGATGGCTCCTATGATTTATCCTCGTGAAGAATTTGGCTTTGAAACGGCTTGCCGTTGGGCTACAGAGGTGCCAACCGCCGAGGTGGCTGATATGCTTTGTCATCGATTGTTGCGCCACACTCCTTATGCATGGGATTTAGCTGAGTCGTTGGTTACATCTACTGTTGCAATGGAGCGCTATGTGGCATTGCGATTAATGTTTAATTTGCTTCCTGCTCATCTTGATGATATTAAGGAGTTGGCAAAAAGTGAATTTGATAAAAACGAGCCAATGACAGCATTTATATGCCGTCAATTAATTGATGAGATAGATTTTTTGAAAGAGGAAATTTAACTTTGGCTTTTGCGCTCAAGATATTCACCCAGCCACATTCCACCAAGAATTAAAGCACATCCAGTGCCACCTATGAGAGATAAGTCTTCGCCCAAGAATGCGACAGATGCCACGAGGGTAATAATGGGGGAGATATACATATAATTTGATGCTTTGATAGCGCCAAGATGTTTTACTGATTGCGCCCAAAGGATATAAGCAAGCATTGATGCAAATGCTCCCAAAAATAATAAATTACCCCACACCTCAGGACGTAGTAAAACAATAGGAGAACAAAGATTTGGTTGGAATAACATGAATGGAAGAGCCGTTAGTACACCATAAAAGAATGTCTTGCGTGAGATAAACATTACGCTATACATGGCGTTAAGTTTCTTAAGTACAAGACTGTATATTGACCAACTTACGGCTGCTAATATAGAAAGAATGTCGCCGATAGGATTTGATTCGATAACGAAACTACTATTGAATATAACACATGCTACACCGATAAACGCAATAAGCGAACCAACAATAGTACCTTTCCCTGGCTTCTCATTCTTGTAAATCATCCACATAAGCATTGTAGTGATGAGTGGAGATGTAGTTACTAATAGCGAAACATTTGTGACCAAGGTGTATTCAAGAGCCATGTTTTCGGCAATGAAGTAGATTGACCCAGCACAAAGACCACACACCATAAACAAGAATTCATCGCGTAAAGAATTAGCCCAAAGACGATTGTGACAGGCAATGAGGATGAGAAGGTATGCTAAAATAAAACGATAAATATATATTTCAGCAGGCCCTAACCCATTATTAAGTAGTACTTTGGTGGAAATAAACGACACCCCCCATGCAGTTACCGTAATTAAGGCTCCTATATGGGCGAAAATTGAGCTATGTTTCTTTATGTGTCCAGGTTGCGACATCGAAAATTAATGTTCAAATATTTCACGCAAATGTAGTCAATATTTCTAATTTAACGGCATTTTTTATTGATGAAAATAAAAAATAGTTATTATATTTGTGAAAATTTTAACAAACACATTCAATTAATAAAAATTATGAAATTAGTAAAATTAGCAAGCGTAGTAACTTTATGCGCTGCAATGTTGTTCTCATCAGGTTGTTCTTCAATGTCAAATTTAGGTAAAGGTGCTCTTATCGGAACAGGTAGTGGTGCTGCCCTTGGCGCTGGTATTGGCGCTTTAATTGGTAAAGGCAAAGGTGCTGCTATCGGTGCTGGCGTAGGTGCTGCTGTGGGTGCTGGCGTAGGTGCTTTAATTGGCAACAAGATGGATAAACAACAAAAAGAGCTCGAAGAACAATTAGCAAATGCTAAAGTTGAAGAGGTAACTGACGTAAATGGTTTCCAAGGTATTAAAGTTACTTTTGAAGGTGGTATTTTGTTCCCAACAAATGGTACTACATTAAGCGCTTCAGCTAAATCTAATCTCACTAAATTTGCTGCTTCATTGGCAGAAAATCCTGACACTGATGTTCAAGTGTTTGGTTTTACTGATAATACTGGTTCAATGGCTGCAAATGAAAAAGTTTCAAACGGTCGTGCTCAATCGGTTCACACTTACTTGGTAAATAATGGTGTTGCATCGGCTCGTGTAACTTCAAAGGGTTTGCCTATGGATTACTATATTGCTGATAATGCAACAGCTGAAGGTCGTGCGCAAAATCGTCGTGTTGAAATCTACATTACTGCTAATGAAGATATGATTAAACAAGCCGAAGCTGGTACTTTGAAATAATATATCTGAAATATATTGATGCAAGAGCGATAGGACCAAAGTCTTGTCGCTCTTGTTTTTGTTATAAAAGGGTTAAAGGGAGGAGGATAGTTGCATAATTGGCATAAACACCTTATCTTTGTGAGATATAAAATATTATAACTTAAAGATATGAAATTAAAGGCTCTCATAATAGCAGTTGTGATGTCGGTGATGTCGATTGATGCAAGTGTTTATGAATTACCTATTAAGGTTGTTGACGGAGTAGAGTATTACTATTATACGGTTAAGGCTAAAGAAACACTTTATTCGCTTTCGCGTCAATTTGAAATGTCGCAAGAGGATATGCTGAAATACAACCCTTCGTTGGCTGATGGACTTAAGGCTGGTGCTACATTATATTTCCCTGTTGATGAGTTAAACCAAGTAACTACTCCTATTTATCACATTGTAAAAAAAGGTGAGTCGGTATATGGTATTAGCCGTCAATATGGAATGGAAATTGATGTGTTGATAGCGATGAACCCTTCAGCTAAAGATGGAATAAAAGTTGGGGAAAAGCTTGTGATTAGAGAGGGTAAAAAAATTCTTGCTCCAAAACAAGATGTGGCAACATCAACGACTGAAGATGTGCAATCAGTAGAGAATGACCCAACTATTTTCCTTCAATCGCAGGTGAAAGTAGAGGAAGAGGTTGCCGATGTAGTAGAGGAGAAATCGTATAAAATTGCTCTATTTATGCCATTCATGCTAAACGAAGAGGTGATGAGCAATGCTACTCGCACTTATCTCGATTTTTACAAAGGCTTTCTTCTTGCTGCAAAAGAATTGAGTAATAGTGGACAGTTAGTCGATATTTATGCCTACGACACTTATGGCAATATCGATTCATTGAGTATGGTGTTATCGCAACCCGAAATGAGTGAGATGAATGTGATAATAGCTCCTCCCGGCGAAAATAAATCGGTGGAATTAATTGCTTCGTCGGTTGATAATCCTAATGTGGCTGTGTTTAATGCATATTATGCCAATGATACAACTCACTTAGAATATCGCAATGTTATACAGGCAAATATTGTACGTGATAAGATGTATAACAAGGCGATTGCTCGAATTGTAGAGGAATATGGCGACTATGTGCCTGTAATTATTGGTTCACAAGCTAATACAAACAAAGCTGCTATAGCCGAAATGTTTAAGGCTGAATTTGAAAAAAATGGAGTGGAATCACAACGTATTATATTCAAGCGTTCGTTGCAGCCTATTGACTTGACTTCGCTCAATAAAAATACAAAATACTTATTTATTCCATTGTCAAGTTCAGAACGTGAGTTGGAAAAATGTGTCGATGCGTTAATAGATTTCCGTAAGGGGAGCAAGGCTAATGTAGCAATGCTTGGTTATCCTGAGTGGGTGGTGTTTAATAATGCGATGTTGTCAAAACTACATAGCCTTAACACTGTAATATATTCACGATTCTATTTCAATGAAAATGGCGATAAAGAGAAAGAAATCGCTAATAAATTTGAGGAGTTTTATAAAACTCCAATGAAGAAAAGTCCGCCAATTCAAGCAGTATTGGGTTATGATTGTGGCTATTATGTGATTAAGGCATTGCGTGGTGGCAACGGAGATTTGTTTGATGGTAGATTCCGTTACGAGGGTATGCAAAACGTGTTTGATTTTACAAAATCAACGACTACCATAGGCGCCGAAAATCAAGCGTTGTATATGATATACTATCGACCAAAAGGCAATGTGGATTGCGTAATATTTTAATTGCTGACGATGATGAGGAAATTTTTGTGTATTATGGCGTTTTGTGTGTGCGCGCTTTTCATAAGCGTGAATGCTCAAAAGTTATATGAACCCCACATTCATATTGGAGCTAAAGGTGGTGCTACATTTTCGTCGGTGATATTCTCTCCCGAGGTTGATCAATCGATGACTACTGGAGTGCTTGGTGGTGTGTCATTTCGTTATGCTGAGGAAAAATACGTGGGACTTATGGCAGAGTTGAATTTTGCTCAACGAGGTTGGAAAGAATCGTTTGAGGAAGGGGAACCATATAAATATAGTCGCACACTTTCCTACATACAATTGCCATTGATGACGCATATTTTCTTTGGGAGCAAGCGTGTAAAGTATGTGATAAACCTTGGCCCCGAAATTAGTTACATGATAGACGATAATATCAGTAGTAATTTTGACTACAAGAATCCTCCACAGTTTGCCAATGCATATCGCACTACCGAGCAATTGGATATGCCTATCCAAAACCGCTTTGACTATGGCATAACAGGGGGGCTTGGGATAGAGGTGAAATTAAATCGCTTACACTCGTTAATGCTTGAAGGACGCTATTACTTTGGGCTTGGAAATATTTATAATGCAGCTAAAAAAGATGTGTTTGACGCATCACGCCATTCTTCGATACAAGTATCGCTTGCATACTATTATCGTTTGAAATAGACGAGATTATAGGTATTTATAAGACAAAATTATCAATCTAATTCGTATTCAAACGTATTATCGCGAATATCTTTGATACATTTTGCATAAAGTGAACCAATAGTGCCAGGAACGATTTTGTGCCATTCGAGTTCGCTGTTGTCAGCTTCGGCTGTTATTATTTCATTGCCATCTTCATCATACCAAATAGAAGATTTAGGAGCTGCCTCATTTCTATCGAGATTGACAACATAAAACACGCTTTGAGATGCTGGAAGTTTGTCTAATCCTGATTCTTGAGCCTCTTTTTCTTGAGCTTCGAGGGTGTTAAACACGGTGTGAGCCCAAATCCCGTATCCAATGCTCGATTTTTGAACGTCGGTAAAGATATATTGTGTCTCAGAGTCGCTTTCGTCAATAAGAATTTGCAAATCTTTAGGTGTAGATTGTTCAATAGATACAAACTCCTCATCGGTAGGAGTGAATACACATTGAGTGAAAAGAGTTGAGATGCAAAGTAGTATGATGCAACTGAGAAGATGTGATTTGAATCTTGAGTTCATGGATTTATAAAGATTTGAGATTAATATTTGTTTTTAAGTTTTGGTATCCCCGTGGGGAGTCGAACCCCAATCGTTGGAACCGGAATCCAATATTCTATCCATTGAACTACGGGGACAAGTGATTATTCTTGTAATTTTATGTGCAAAAGTAGTGGTTTTTTTGTAGTTTTGCAAATAAGAACTTTCCCCAATAAATAATCGTAGATATGAATGTAAAAATAGAAGCATCGTGGCAAGAACGACTCAAAGGTGAGTGGACTAAAGATTATTTTGTGTCACTCACAAATTTTGTGAGAGAGGAGTATCGCACAAAAACGATTTTTCCTCCTGGAGGGAAGATTTTTGCAGCATTTGATGCGTGTCCGTTTGACGATGTAAAGGTGGTAATATTGGGGCAAGATCCTTATCACGATGTAAATCAGGCGAATGGGCTTTGTTTCTCTGTGAATCCAGGAGTGCCTATGCCTCCTTCATTGGTAAATATCTTTAAGGAAATTCGCGATGACTTAGGAAAGCCTATTCCTGAAAATGGCGATTTAAGTCGTTGGGCGAGCCAAGGAGTATTGCTACTCAATGCTACTCTCACGGTTGAGGCTCATAAGGCTGGATCACACCAAAATCGCGGGTGGGAACAGTTTACCGACGAGGTTATTATGCGTCTTGCACAAGATAGAAATGGCATAGTGTTTATGTTGTGGGGCTCGTATGCAATCAAAAAAGGAGCATTTATTGATAGAAATCGCCACTTGGTATTGACATCGCCTCACCCTTCGCCACTCTCGGCATATCGAGGTTTTTTAGGTAATAAACATTTTTCAAAAGCAAATGAATATCTTCGCTCGCTTGGTAAGAGTGAAATAGATTGGTAGAAATAGATATGAAATATACTCTCGAGGAAAGAATAGAACGTGCACGAGCATTGCATAAAAAGGGATATAACTGCTCTCAATGTGTTGTGATGGTATTTGACGATGTGCATGGATTGAGCGATGAAGTTGCTGCTCGTGTGTCGGCTGGTTTTGGCGGTGGAGTAGGTGGTATGCGTCAAGTGTGTGGCGCAGTATCAGGAATGACGATGATTACATCGCTTGTGAAATATGCTCAACCTACCGACAAACCGATGCTTTATGCCGAGGTTAAAGGTGTGGCCGATGAGTTTAAGGTGTTAAATGGCTCAGTGGTGTGTGGTGAATTGTTGCGTCCTGGTCGCAAACCATGTATTGCTCTTATAGAGGACGCTATTACAATTATTGATGCACGTATGCGTTAATATGATATATGAAGAGTAAAATCACACTCATATTATTATATGTATTATTGTCGGTGCCTATGTATGCCGATGATATGATGACGGGCATATTCAATCATCGATTCAAAACTTTGCAAGTGAAAGTTGAGGGGAATGATTATGCGCCTCCAGTGATTACTCTTAACACCGATGATAGGGTGATTATTTCGTTTGACGAGTTGACCGATGAACATAGTTATCTACGCTATTCACTTGTGCATTGTAATGCCGATTGGAATCCCTCAGGATTAGTGGAATCGGAGTTTGTCGATGGGTTTAATCTCGGGAATATTGAAGAATATGAGTATTCGCAACTCACCACAACTCACTATGTGCATTACACAGTGGCATTACCTAATGATGAGGTGCGATTTACGGTGTCGGGCAACTATCTTTTGCGAGTATTCTCTGAGGATAATCCTGATGAAGTATTGCTTCAAGCACGATTTATGGTGTGTGAACCATTGGCGTCGATTGGAGCAACAATAACATCGCGCACCGATGTGGATTATAATGATGCTCATCAGCAATTATCGCTTGAAGTAGATGTGGCAAAGGTGGGTGTACAGGATTTGTATAACGATATAAAAGTAGTAGTATCGCAAAATTCGCGCGTAGATAATGAAGTGATGCTAACAAAGCCATTGCGTGTATCGTCACAAACTTTATGCTATGAACATCAATCTCCATTAATATTTACAGGTGGAAATGAGTATCGTCGCATGGAAATAACATCGGTGACATATCCTGGAATGCACGTAGAGGAGATGTTTTATTCGGCTCCATATTATCATCAACGATTGGAAACAGATAAATTGCGCTCATTGTCGCAATATCTATATGACCAAACTCAATTTGGTCGCTTCACAATTCGCGAATACAACTCATCGCAAAGTGACATCGAAGCTGATTATGTTATAACACATTTTGCACTTAATTTGCCAGAGCAGTTTGAATGTGGCATCTATCTTGATGGCGATTTTACTCATCGTAGATTTGACGAACAGTCACAAATGGTGTATAATCGAGAAACTGGACAGTATGAAAAAACGCTCTTGCTCAAGCAAGGTGCTTATAACTATCAATATCTTGTGGTGCCTTATGGAACAATGCGAGGCTCTACAGCTCCCGTCGAAGGGGATTTTTATGAAACAGTAAACGAATATCTTGTTAAGGTGTATTATCATCGCCCAGGGTCGCGCTACGATAGGCTTGTAGGAGTGTCGGTAATCTTTTCAGGAGAATAAATAAATTATAAACAATTGGAAACAAGCGAAGAAATAATGTTACAAATCAAAGATACACTTGTGTCGCTCGACCTTGCCGAGCAGTTCTTTTGTTGCGACCTCGACACTTGTCTTGGCGAATGTTGTATTGAGGGTGATGCCGGAGCGCCAATTACTCAAGAGGAGTATGATAAAATAAAAGAGATTTTGCCAGTGATATGGGACGACCTTTTGCCTCAAGCGCAAGCCGAAATCGAAGCCAATGGTGTGGGTTATGTTGATGAAGAGGGCGACTTGGTAACCTCTATTGTAGATGGAAAAAACTGCGTGTTTACTTGCTATGCTCCTGGTGGAATGTGTCAATGTGCTATTGAAAAGGCATATCGTGCAGGTAAGATAGATTTTTACAAACCATCATCGTGTCATCTCTATCCAGTGAGATTGAAAGAATATCCATCTTTTACGGCAGTAAATTATCATCGTTGGAAAATCTGTAAATGTGCCGAATTGCTTGGTCGTAAAAACAATTTGCGTGTTTATCAATTTCTCAAAGAGCCATTGACACGCCGATTTGGCAAGGAGTGGTATGACGAACTCGTAATGGCTTGTGAGGCCTATCTCGAAGAATATGGAGATAAATAAAAACATACTTGATGATATAAGAAATAGAGAGGACAACCACATTGATTGTCCTCTCTATTGTTATCTTGGAATTGTTTTAGTTTAACTTATTTTACTGTGCCGTCGAGTTTGAAACGAATTTCATAATCGTCATAATCTTTTATTTCCACTACGATTGTGTTGCGACGGAACTCAACTTCGTCAACTTGGTCAAATAACTCTAATGACTTGAGATGATTTACAGCTTTAGCTGGGAGAATCGCGTTGAGAACCGATTGTGCGATAACACCACGGTCAGATTCAATGCGAATTAGTTTGCCTTTCTTGTTAAACTTTAGGTCAATACCATTGCTGAGGTCAACATCATATTCGCTGAAATCTTTTTCGCAGTTATATGCTTTTGCATCGCTATAATGTTTATTGATAAATGTTTTTGCTGCACTTGGAAGAGTGCTTACAGGAATGTTGCGATCAGCCATCGCAAAAAAGCTAATTGTTGCAATAAGGGCAACAGTTAGAGAGATTTTTAAGAACGATTTCATGTTAAAAATTTTTAGTTTAGTTGATAGTTTAATTATTTACACCCTTTTGACCATAAAAGGTGCGAAAAGGTTTAATTGAATTTGTAAAATAAATATTTTTTAACTAAAAAACGAAGAAAAACAATCTGTTTTATGCTCCCTTGCTATAAAGTTAGGCTAGATGAACAACTAATAATATTAGGGAACAATATACATGTTGTCCCTGAAAGTGACTATTTGAAAATCGATTAACTTTAATTTAGGGAACAATATACTATTTGTCCCCGATTATTTTAATTAATAATTTATGTTAAGTGTAGTCATAAATCTGATTACACTTTTTTGTTTTTTACAATTGAGTATCTTCTTTAATGTTAGTCTTATGTAATATGTGATAAAATATGATAATAGACCTATTATCATAAAAAAAGCGACCAATTATGGTTGTTTTTTTATTGCTATTCACTATTTATAAATAAAAATAATGATAATAGAAGATTTGAAAAAGAAAAATGCCAAACGCTCGAACTTTCTTAAGGGGAGTCAATCTCACAATCCTTCTCAAACGAATGGCAGTACAAAGATACACATTGACTCTAAAACAGCAATACCAAAATTGAAAAATCTTGCAAATAAATGTAATGGAGTATCAGACCCTTATGGTTTTTTGACAGATTTGAGGGAAACGTTAGGTATTCCTGACTCTGAAGGTGTTAGTAAATATGGTGTTGTATCCATTCCAAAAGAAGATGGGAGCATACTCCAAGCATCTTTAAGAATAACCAATCATCAAGCAAATGCAAACACATACATTGACCATAATGCAAACTATAATTATAATTTAAGTATTGTTGTGAAACGTAAACCACGAAGGAATACGTTTATTCCCAACGAGAAAGTTATACTTGATGAGTTTGTTTACTATGGAACTAAAATACAAAATGTGGATAGTCCTTTGACTCAAATAGTAAATGGGATTATTAACTTTTTACAAAACGGGAAATATATAGACACAACAGGTGTTGCTCTTACGAATCAATCTGTAAAAGCAAAAGATAGAGTGCCACAAAATATTTCGGTAGATAGTGAAGGTAATTATATCTCAGCAAATAATTGGGGTGTAGACTACGTATCAGAAACAGAAAATAAAGAATATAAAACAAATGGAAAGATGAAACAAACTATAAGATTAAATGAATCAGACTTACATAGAATGATTAAAGAGTCTGTAAATGAAGTATTGAACGAAGATTATGACCCATTTACAGGTAAACCAAATTTCAATAGAAGTTTTAGGAATGACTACTATGCAAGTCAACAAAGAACGCCAAGGGCAATAAACAGAAGTAATACCAACAACAATATTAATTATCCATACATTGAAAAGTTATTAGAAAATTCATATATCTATTTGGAAAAATATAGAGCACAGACAAATGATGGAGTAATTACCAAAGTTATGGAATCTGTTGCTGATTGGATTAGTCGTGCAAAAGTACAATTAGATGCTTATTTTAAATAATATCTACTAATTTAGCGTAAAAATTATTAACCTACCATTCTTACATCTTGATAAGATACAACTCCGATAGAACGGTGAAACATATCAGCGAAGCGGACACTCTCGTCCGCTTTTCGTGTGTTCCAACGATACACCGCTTCATCAATATATCGTTGTAGATACTTCTTGCTTACAAAGTGGTACATTCCAAATACCATGCGCTTGAAGTGTGCCCAAAATCCCTCAATAGAGTTAGTAGTGATTCCATTTCCATCACTATACATCTTTAACCCATGTTGAATTACATCATGCAAATATCCTTCTTTAGTCAATCCTTGATATGATACCAATTCATCTGTGATAACGTGTGCGTTATCTTTAACGAATTGCTTAATTATGGGCATTAAGGTCTTTGCTTTAGTGTCATTTACTTTCATTACCACTACATGTCCTTTATCCCTCTCGACCATACCAAAGATTGGGGTTTTAGTCTTTGTAGAACGACCTTGAGTGCCTTCTGTCTTCCTGCACTCGTGTTTATTTATCTCACGACCACCAAGATACATTTCATCAATCTCCACCTCACCATCAAGACCTCTTGAATCATCTTGTGGAAATAACGTTCTAATCTTTTGAAGCATATACCAAGCCGTTTTTTGTGTAATCTCACAATCTCGTGCAATTTGGTGCGATGATATACCTTTCTTGTGAGAAGAAATAAGGTACATTGCAATGAACCACTTTTGTAATGGTAGATTAGAATTGTGGAATATAGTACCGATAGTGCAAGAGAAGTTATACTTACACTTATTACAACGGAAACGACCATCTTTGCGTTTAGTACAATGGTGTTTACCACATTTAGGACAAATTACATCGTCTCCCCAACGAGACTC
>JAFOYQ010000025.1 GCA_017424575.1 Muribaculaceae bacterium | reverse complement strand
TCAATTTCAATTGTGCCAAAGGGTAGCGTAAATACTGTAAGTCATATTGATGTAACTGGATTTGAAGGTGTTTATAATAATATTCCTGATACTGGTGTTGAAGGAGTTATCGCCGACGGCGCTAATATGCAAGGTCTCGTTGTTGCTCCTAATCCTATTGCTCAAGGTGAAAATGCGACAATCAATGCCTCTGAAAATGCAACTTGGGAAATATTTACAACTGCTGGTGCTACAGTAGCAAAAGGTAGTGGTAATCAACTCGCAACTGCTTCTCTTGTAAGTGGCAACTATATCGTTAAAGTTGTTGACAATAATACTACATTTGCAGCACAAATAATCGTAAAATAATTTGACTTTCTAAAATAATGCCATAGGTGGAGTTTTAATGCTCCACTTATGGTTTTTATAGTTTTATACCTATGCGATTAATACCATACATTCTCCCATTATTGGCTTTGTCCTCAACATTTTCGTCTTTTGCGCGCGTTGAGAAACTACAAAATGTTGACTTCTCTGTAGATACGGTTCAACACTACAATGCTGGTCCCGGAACCACATATACCTCTTTGAATATGCGCTCTGAGACAAAGAATCTAAATGTCTTTGTTCTCGAAATGGACCTTAAGGGGCACGACAATGTGGAGTATTGTATGGAAATTGGCAATGATACAACTCTCACTACTGAACAAATTTCAAGTATTGCCAAAAGAAAATCTAATGAAAACACTCACTATTTCGCAGCCGTTAATGCCGATTTCTACATCACATCATCGTATGTGCCTGAGTATGTAGGGCAACCTCACATGGATTGCATTATGAATGGCGAAATTGCGGGAACTGGCTATCTTGCAGCGGCCGATTATGGCCACTTTTTTATAGACCATAACAAAAATATGTGGTGTGACAATCCCACACAATCGTTTACCCTCACACTCCCCGATAACGCTGTAATAAATCTACCCCGTATCAATCAAGATATATATGATAATGAGGTAGTGTTGTTTAACTCAAAATATGGTCACCAAACTCGCGTGAGCGGTTGCACCGATGTGAGAGTGCGTCTTGCCGATGGCGAATCGTGGGGAATAAACAAACCAATCAAACTTATTGTTACAGCAGCCCCTTCAACCACAGGTTGCACTCCAATTACTCAAAACGAAGTGGTAATTAGTGCAAATGGCGATGCTCAATCAGCCCAACTTTCTACACTTAAAGTGGGCGACGAACTCACTCTTAATTGTAATATCTCGCTACAAGATTATAATATTGCCCCCGATATTAAAGAGTGTAGTGGTGGTGATGTAGTAATTCTCAAACGTGGCGAAGTCATTTACGAAGCAATTCGCTTTATCAATGGTCGCGATAGCAATAACCCTCGCACAATGTTTGGTTATAACGAAGATCGCAGTAAGATGGTGTGGTGTGTTGTAGATGGCCGTGGAGTATCTACTGGTTGTACCTATCCCGAAGGCGCTGATATAATGAAACTGTTTGGTTGCTATGACGCTGTAAATGTCGATGGTGGAGGTTCTTCAGGAATGTATTTACAGCCTTTTGGTATTGTCAATCACCCAAGTGATGGCAAGGAACGCGCTGTGTCAAATGGATTATTTGCAGTATTAAATGCACCCCAAGATAATAATATAACCGAAATTGGATTTGCCGATTGGACAGTGAAATCCCCAAAATATGGCAATTATACACCTGTAATTTATGGTTATAATCAATATGGATTACTCGTTGATACAGATGTAAAAGGATATACACTTTCTTGTCCCCAAGAGTTAGGCGAAATTATAAATAATGGTTCTACACTCTTCGCCAACGGAGAGGGAACACATTTACTCACTGCAACGTATGGTGATGCCAAAACCGACATTGTAGTTACTATTGGTGGTGGAGTGCCTTCATTCCGTCTTGATAGCGTTGTAGTAAGTTCTTATTATGATTATAAAATGGAGGTAACTGCCTCGGTAGGCAATAATCTTATGCCTCTCGATAATATTGCTCTTACATGGAGCGTTGATGATGCTTCTATAGCTACAATCGATGAAAATGGTGTGATTCATGGTGTTAAAAATGGCGTCACACAGGTTTATGGCTCGGTCGACGGTATTAATGACACAATTCTTGTGAAAGTGGAGATACCAGAAACTCGTTATCAAGATGCTGAAACAGATATTGATGTCTCAACTTGGAAAATGACAAAAAGTGGTGTCAAGAACAATACAATTAGCGCATTAGATAAAAATGGATTAGCAATTGATTATACAGTTAGTTCAACTCGTAATCCAAATATCAAATTAACTAAAACTTTGCCATTGTGGAGCCGTCCCGACTCGATTGAAATTCAACTCAACCCTGGCGATGCCACAATCAAGCAGATTACAGTGCAAGTAACACCAAGTCAAGGTGCACGCGCAGTAAATGTGACAATCACTCCAACACTCACTGCAAACACTGTAAATCGCATACAAATCCCCGTAGGAGATATCGCCGATGTAACTGATGCAGGCATCTATCCACTCACAATCAACGCTATCACAATTTATCCAGGTGATGCTATTAATACTGTGAGCCACATTGAAATTCCTCACATCTATGGCGTGCATAATGCCGTTGCAACTGATGCTGGTGTGGAAGATGTTGTGATAGATAAAAATATAACATCACTTTTTGCTTACCCTAATCCCGCTTCGCAAGGAGAGATTATCACGTTAAGCATTAATGATGATTATCCCTATAATATATACTCTATCTCTGGTGCACTCGTTGCAACAGGCGAGGGTAGATATATCAACACTGCTACACTCACAAGTGGTGTATATTTCATTTCGTGCAACAATTTAATGACTAAAATAATAATTAAATAACATAACCCCATTTATGAAAAAAACAATTCTTCTTTCGCTTGCCTTAATTGCCCCATTTGCAACATGGGCATCAAAGCAATGGACTTTGCAAGGCAACACCTACAATGTTGACACGCTTTATCATGCACCTGTAGGTCCTGGTACTACTCAAACATCTCTTCGTGTTGTGGGTGCTTATAACTTAAATGTGTTTTACACTGTTACCGACCTCTCGCATCCCAATGTAGAGATGCGTGTAGCTCCTGCCAACAAAAACTCTCTTGCAGGTGGTGCAGGTGTGTCAAAAATGGCTCAAAACAACACTACTGCTGAGGTACAATATTTTGCTGGCGTGAATGCCGACTTCTTCGGTTACAGCAAACCTATCGGTTCTACAGTTATCAATAATGAAATTTGGTATGCCAGTAATAATGGTTGGACCGGTTGGGGTATTGATGCCGATAAAAAAACATTATTGGGTAACTCATCATTCAGTGGCACCGTTACATCAAGCGCAGGAACATCTCATAACTTGACTTCGATTAACAATGCTCGTGCTGAAAATAATCTCGTTATCTATACCACTAAATATGGTTCAACTTCGGGAACTAACGATTATGGTTACGAAGCAATAATTACTCCTGTAGAAGGCACTTTGCGCTTTGGTACAATGGAGATGACCGTAGCCGAGGCTCCTCATGTTAAAGGCTCAACTACAATTCCTGCTGGCAGTTATGTACTTTCAGGACATGGCACAGCGGCTACATTCGTTTCGGGCCTCACTCAAGGCGAAAAAATCACCATCAACACTCAAATGAAACTTGGTGACAACACTATTATCCCAACACAATTGGCAGGTGGACAACCTATGATTCTTTCGGGTGGTGTAGTTCTTAACACCGAGAGCGCTCTTGACCACTTGACAGCGCTCAATCCTCGCACCGCTGTAGGTTATGATGTTACAGGCACAAAGATTGTGTTGCTCGTTGTTGATGGTCGTAGCAGTGCTTCTCAAGGTTGTGTGTCTAAAGTTCTCGCCGACATTATGCGCGAAGTGGGCTGTAGCGAAGCTATGAACTTTGATGGTGGTGGCTCTTCAGCTCTTTATACAAAAGTACTCGGTTTGCGCAACGACCCAAGCGATGGCAAGGAACGTGCTGTAACAAATGGTGTGTTTGCGGTGTCAAATGCTCCTGTTGATAACACTGTTGCTACTCTTGCTTTTGAAGACTTCAAAACATCACTCCCTAAATATGGATTCTACAACCCTCGTGTGTATGCGTTCAATAAATATGGTGTGATGATTTCTGATGACTTTGAAGAAGCAACACTCTCTTGTCCTAAAGAATTGGGCGAAATTGTAGAGGGAGGCAAAATCCTCTTCTCTAATGGGGAAGGTTCACATGTGCTTACTGCTACTTATGGAGATGCAAAAGCCGAAGTTATTGTAACTATCGGCAGTGGTGCTCCTGCATTCCGTCTTGACAGCGTAGTAGTTGACTCTTATACTGATTATCAAATGGAGGTTACTGCAACCGTAGGCGATAAAGAAATGCCTCTCGAAAACTCAGCATTAACATGGAGCGTTGAAGATAATTCTATCGCTTCTATCGATGATGCTGGTGTGATTCGTGGCATTAAAAACGGTACTACCCGTGTATTTGGTTCTGTTGAAGATTTCTCTGACGAGATTCTTGTAAAAGTAGAAATCCCCACAGTGCGTTATCAAGATGCTGAAACAAATGTCGATGCTTCTACTTGGAAAGTTTCAAAAAGTGGTGTAAAAAATGATGCATTAGCAGCTATTGGCTCTAATGGTTTGGCTGTTGACTATACAGTAAGTTCTGCTCGTAGCCCATATATCAAATTAACAAAAGCGTTACCTCTTTGGAGCCGTCCCGACTCTATCGAGTTCCAAATCAACCCTGGTGAAGCCTCTATCAAACAAATCACCGTGCAAGTGACTCCAAGCCAAGGTGCTCGTGCTGTAAATGTAACAATCACTCCAACACTCACAGCAAACACAGTAAATCGTGTACAAATCCCCGTTGGAGATATTGCCGATGTAGCTGATGCTGGAATCTATCCACTCACAATTAATGCGATTACTCTATATTCGGGTGATGCTGTCAACACCGTGAGCCACATTGAAATACCTCACATCTATGGCGTTTACAAAGCAGTAGCAGCAGGTGCAGGTGTTGAAGATATCCTTGCCGACGACGCAAAACAAGCACTCATCATCGTACCTAACCCAGTTAAAGCAGACGAAATCGTAACACTCAATGTAACTGACGAAGCCACTTATGCACTCTACAACGCAGCAGGTGCATTAGTAGCAAAAGGCAATGGCAACCAACTCGCCACAGCCCAACTCACTTCAGGCATCTACATCGTATCAGTTACCGATGCTGGCACAACTCGCACAGCCCGCCTCGTAATTAAGTAATAAAAGAAAAATAGTGATTGCTGACAGCAATCCTAACAATACAAATAGCCACAGCTTAAACTGTGGCTATTGTTTTATCGAACAGAATAGAGAAAATAGAAAAGCGAGTAGTCATAGCCACTCGCTTTCTTATTTTGGGAATCAATTCTATTACTTAATCACGGTTTTGAGTGCGTTTGCCCAGGCTGTGTAACCTTTGCCCATGAGTTTGAACCCGTCGTTGGTGTATTCGGCTTTGAGGTCGCCGTTTTCATCTACCATTGCACTGTATACATCTACCCATTCGAGTTTGTGTTTCTTTGCCAATTTTTGGAGTTTTTTGTTGGCTTTTTTAGCCTCTTTTGCAGTTCCTTTGAAATCGGCATATTTTTCGTAGGTAGAGTTTACAGGGATAAGGCTTTGAAGCACGATAGAAGTATTGGGCGACACTTCTTTGATGTTGTTGATTGCTTGCTCTACATAAGCCACGATTGAGTCGGCATCGAATGTGCCACTAAGATTGTGTCCTTTTGCGAGGTTTTTGCCGTTGTAACTTGGAAGTAAGACTATTTGTTTAGGTGCTTTCTTTGCTACAGTTTTAGCAAGTGCCGGGAGGCTCTCTACAACATCGGCCCATGAGTTGCGCGATTTTACATTGGCATCGTTGAATAGTTCGTGCCATTCTGGACCACCGATGAGTTGATTCCCTACTAACACGATGTCGTCGCTATCGATAGGATAGAGGTCGGTGGGGTTGAATTTCACATCGGGGTTGATGTATTTCGCAATCTCTTGACACCAAATGCGATAACCTTCGTCGTTGAGGTGAAGACCATCGTTGGTGAGGTGTTTTGGAAGTTTGCACTCTTTGTCGGCAAATGCAGGGAAGAGGTTAATCCAGTTAACACCTTGGCGGCGTGCTACTTGTTCGAGCATTACATTGCCTTGGAAGATGATCATCTCTTTGCCAATCATGTTTTTGTAGCGTTTGAAGTCGTTGTTGATTGGCAACCAACTTTGAAGATAAAGTTCGGTATTTGGTGAGAGTGTTTTGATTTTTACAATAAGTTTTTCAACGGCAGTGGTAATGCTGTCGGGAGTGAGGTGATGTGATACATCGTTTACACCAATAAGGAGGAAAATCTTTTTAGGCTGTCCCTTTGTGATGAGTTCGATGCGGTCAGAAACACCTTGCACTACGTCGCTGATAATACCACGATTTTTAATGTTGGCATCGTTGAATGCTTCGTTCCAACGACCATTATCGCTAAGGCTATTGCCAAGAATAATGATGTCGTCGCTATCAACGGGAAGCTCAGCAAAGTGCGATGCACGTTGATAGTAGTAATCGTTGTATTTATATGCTTCGGGAGCCTTCTCCGAAAGATAGTCATAGATGGCTTGTGCATTAGATGTGAATGCACAAATGCCGAGCAATGACGCTATAAATGCTAATCTCTTCATGATAATAATTAGTTACGGTTTGTTGTATTATTTCTTAACTGACCATTCGAAGCCGTCTTTGGTGTCTTTAACATCGAAGCCTATTTGAGCGAGGCGGTCGCGAATGAGGTCGCTGGTAGCCCAGTCTTTGTTGGCTTTTGCAGTGCGGCGCATTTCAAGAATGAAGTCTACTGCTTGTTCGAATGGGCGGAGTGCATCGCCATTTTCGTCACCACCTGCAATCATTTCGGTGCGAACACCCAAGATATCTACAAGGAAGGTATTGAAAAGTTTTTTCAACGTTTCGATATCTTCGGCTGTAGCTGAAGCTTTACCGTCGTTAACTTGGTTGATTACACGGCAAGCATCGAAGAGGTGTGAGATTACGATAGATGTGTTGAGGTCGTCGTTCATTGCCTCATAACATTTTGCTTCGTAGCCATTTACTTCGATTGTTGATTCGGCGCTTGGAGTGAGTTCTTGCAAGCGTTTCCACCCTTCAAGCATGCGATTAAGGGCTTTTTCGGCAGCTTGTAATGCTTCGTTGCTAAAATCGACAGTGCCACGATAGTGTGCTTGAAGAATAAAGAAACGAATTGTCATTGGGGTGTATGCTTGAGTCAACAATGGGTGAGAGCCAGTGAAAAATTCATCGAGGGTGATGAAGTTTCCAAGTGATTTACCCATTTTCTTACCATTGATGGTAATCATGTTGTTGTGCATCCAGTAGCGAACGGTTTCTTTGCCGTTGTGTGCCACTGATTGTGCAATTTCACACTCGTGGTGTGGGAACATGAGGTCCATACCACCGCCGTGGATATCAAATTGCTCACCGAGGTATTTTTCGCCCATAGTGGAGCATTCGAGGTGCCATCCGGGGAAGCCATCGCTCCATGGTGATGGCCAACGCATGATGTGTTCGGGTGCTGCTTTTTTCCAAAGTGCGAAGTCGGCTGCATTGCGTTTCTCTTGTTGTCCATCAAGTGCACGAGTAGTTGAAAGGAGTTCTTCTACATTGCGACCAGAGAGTTTGCCATAAGGGAAGTCTTGGTTGAATTTGGGTACATCAAAGTAAACCGAACCTTGACTTTCGTAGGCGTATCCACTTTCAAGAATTTTCTTGATGTATTCGATTTGTTCGATGATGTGGCCCGATGCGTGTGGCTCGATTGAAGGTGGCAACACATTGAGTTTCTCCATCGCTTTGTGATAGCGATTGAGGTAGTATTGCACCACTTCCATAGGCTCTAATTGGTCGATACGAGCTTTTTTAGCGATTTTATCTTCGCCATCGTCGGCATCATGTTCAAGGTGACCTACGTCGGTAATATTGCGCACATAACGCACTTTATATCCAAGATGTTTGAGATAGCGGAATAAGATATCAAAAGTGATAGCAGGGCGAGCGTGGCCTAAGTGTCCGTCGCCATATACTGTGGGACCACACACATACATGCCCACTTTGCCTTCGTGAATGGGTTTGAATAACTCTTTTTGACGAGAAAGAGAGTTGTATATTAATAGATTGTGATTAATCATATTGCGTTAAGTGTCAATGTGTTGTTAATGATTATGCCATAAATGGGTTAGGAATGTCGTTGCCGCCATTGCCTTGGTTGTTTTTAGGAGTTTTGCGTTCGATTTCGCCAAAAATGCTTTCATATTTTTGCACATTGTCGCGAAGAGCAAAAAGGAGATTTTTTGCGTTTTCGGGAGTCATGATGATGCGTGATTGCACTTTTGCTTGTGGCATATTTGGTGCCATAGTGATGAAATCGAGGAAGAACTCACCCGCAGAGTGAGAAATCACAGTGAGGTTAGCGTAGTGTCCGCTTGCTACTTCGGGAGAGAGTTCGATTTTTATTTCATTCTTTTTTTGTTCCATGATTATATGTTTTTTTGATTATTGCATAGGGGGTGCTGGTGTGATTGAGAGTTTCTTAAACTCTATTTCGTTTTTGCCAAAATTTGAATCGTTGACATGAAGGGTAAATCCTTTACAAGTGGGGCGATTCCACAAGTTGGCAACATCAATTGATGCATAAAATTCTTGGAAACGACTTCCGTGGTCGTTGCTTGCCTTATATGATAGATACACATCGGGCAACTCGTTGTCGATAGTGTTTTTGTCGACCATAAGCACGAATGAATATGGCTCGAATACATAGGTCAATCCACAGTGGATGTTGATATATGTGCCAGAACGCCAAATAGAGTTGACAAATATAGGATTGTCGTTGATGCTTGGCATAAGGCTGATATTACCAGTGCGAATTGAGTCGTTGTGAACAGCTTTAATGCCTGTTACCGATACATTGTCGTCAATGTTGTGCATGCCAGTTTCGGGAGTGTAGAATAGCAACATGCGAGTATTTACCTTCATCACAGTAGTGTCGAGAGCGATGTCGGTGGCACGAAGTGTGGTCAATCGAGAGTCGCCTTCTTTTTGGAATTGGAACACCGAGTTGTTGTTATTGCTTGCGGGATTACCCACAAAGGTAACCATGTCGCACATCATCACGCCATCATCGCCAGAAATGCGATTGTCATTACTCTCGTTGCAAGAGGTGGTTAGTGATAGTGCTAATATTATAAATATGAAGCGAATAAGTTGTTTCATAGTGGAGAATTATTTTTTGTTTGTAATGATTTCAGTGATTTGCCCGTCGCGCATTTTTATGATGCGATCGCAGTCGGCAGCGAGTGATTCGTCGTGAGTGACGATAACAAATGTTTGATTCATATCGCGACGCAAGTCAAAGAATAATTTGTGAAGTTCTTGTCGGTTTTTAGTGTCAAGACTTCCCGAAGGTTCATCGGCGAGCACTACTTTAGGATTGTTGATGAGAGCACGAGCCACAGCAGCGCGTTGACGTTCTCCCCCCGATAGCTGGGCTGGACGATGAGATTCGCGGTCTTTTAGCCCGAGGTACTCTATGAGTTTGCGTGCACGGTTAAATGCGTCGTTGCGATTTGCTCCACCTATCAATGCTGGCATTGCAACATTCTCAAGCAATGAAAATTCGGGCAACAATTGGTGAAATTGGAATACAAAGCCGATATTCTCATTGCGGAAACGAGCAAGTTGAGTGTCTTTGAGCGAAAAAATCGATGTATTGTCGTATTTTACGCTACCCGAATTTGGGCGATCGAGCGAACCGATGATTTGCAAAAGTGTGGTTTTGCCCGCTCCACTTGGCCCCACTATCGACACAACTTCTCCAGGCACAATGTCGAGGTCAATCCCCTTAAGTACCTGCAACGAATCGTAGTTCTTTGTTATGTTGCGAATTTCAATCATTGATAGTTGTAGATATGAAATGCGAAGTTACGCATTTTATCGCATTATGTCAAATAAATTATGGGGTAAAGTTTAGGGATATAGGCATTAAGGTCGTTAAAGTCATTAAAGACTCTAACGGCTTATAGGAAACCTCGATTGATGGTTGTGGGCTATTTTTTGATTTGTTTATTGATGTATTCCACCATTTCGGGGGTGTTTTGGCAACCGAGAATGTATTTGCGACCGTCGGAGAGGACTACAAGGAAGCAGTCAGATGATTTGCCATAGTAGGCAAAATATTTGCCGAGTTCACGTTCTCTAAACCAACCCCAATATCCCAAGAATCCACCACTGCCACAAATGCGTATTGCTCCCATTGTTGGAGGGCATAGTTTGACTGATACGACATCGGTCATGGGGATTGTTTTAATCTTTAGACTGCGATTGATATATATTGCATTTTCGTCGGCACCGATGCTCATAGGCATATAGCAAAGACTAATGATGAGCATAACTACCACGAATACGCCCCAACCAATTTGCCACCATATTTCGGGGATAACAAATGTACAACCAATTAGCACCACGAGGCATATAATGGTTGAAATAAGTGAAAATGTGCTTAATTTAACTTGTTGCTTCATCGTCTTATCTTTTAGTTTGTAGTGTCAAGAGCTACTTCTCCTTCTTCCTCTAATTTAAGAGTATCAAGTCTTAAATTATCGGTTGAAAGATGTGTTGCGTTGGAGTCTGTTTGTTTCAATTTGTTTTTTTGCTTTTTTGCGACATTAACAGAATCCCACCAAGAGACGTCACCTACAATGTCAATAATAATTGAAGTTTGTTGTTCCTTTTTTGTTGTAGAGTTTTTTTCTGTGTTAGTACTATCAATATGAGTAGTAACAATAGTATCGGGATTGATAGTTGAGTCTATAATTTCAATTTCTCCAGCTTCAGTTATGTCGGAGTTGTTATTGATAGAACTGCTTGAACATGATGCCATAAACAACCCAGCAGAGATACCGGTAAGTGCGATAGCTTTTCCGGCAGCGTGACGAGCTGATAATTGTTGTTCGAGGTATTGCACTTCGGCTTCGCATTTGGGGCATGTGCCGAGGCAGTCGCCTTGGTAGCGACATTCCGAGGTGATAAATTCTATATCATTTGCTTCAGCAATTTGTCGGCGTATCTCTTTAAGAATACGGCAAGTTTCTTTCCCTCGTTTCATAATCAGACTATTTAGTGAATAGTATTTAATGCAAATTTATGAAATAATGAGCTATTTGTCAATAGTTTTTACTATTGAATTTAGTCGTTTGACTTTTAATCGGGGAATATGTCAATATGAAGGTTTTTGCTATCGTCTTCAAGGTATGCTTGTACGATACAATTGTTGTCGGCAATGAATTGTACGGACTTGCATCCAATATATTGTATCACTATGGTGCTGCCTTTTTTTACTTTTAAGGAGAAATTCCCGTTGAAATCAGAACTGGTATAGTTACTTGTGCCTTTTCCTATGATTTCTGCTCCAATTGATACTTCGTTGTCTTGGGCATATTTAACATTACCCGAAACAGTAACATAATCAGCGTTAATCTCAGTAACTAAAGGTGTAATTATTAGTTTCCCGGGAATTACACTATCAATGGGTATGGGAGCAATACTATCAGGAATAACAGGGGTTGCCCCCATCAACCATTCAGAACTATTTGACGTTGAATCGCTTGAT
>JAFOYQ010000001.1 GCA_017424575.1 Muribaculaceae bacterium | reverse complement strand
CCTCTGCCTCAATAAGTTGATGCTTGCCACAAACAATGGCAGGATGGATGTCCCAAATGAAGAACAGGTCGTCGTTGCGCCAATTGGGTGAATTGAGAAGATAACGCTCCAAAGCTAAATAGAACGATACAGCTTGACGCCCATATTGTGTTAAATCAAGAGTTTTCATATCTTTATAATACAAGAAGACAAGATAACAAGAAATAAATCATGTTCTCATGTCTTCATGTCTAAAAAAAATTATATCATTTCAAGCAACTGACGAAGCACAGCAAATGTTTTCTTTGGTGCTTCAGCAAAGAAGTCGAGATATTGCGTTGTGTTGTCAGGCTCCATACCAGGAGTGTCGCTCACAATACGGAGGCTCATAAATGGCACTTGCTTAGCATAACAAACTTGTGCGATAGCTGCACTCTCCATATCAACTGCCTTTCCATCAGGGAAATTACGTTTGATGCCTTGCAATGTAGCCAAATCAGAGATAAATTGGTCACCTGTACAAATCAAACCAAAAACGAGTTGAGAATTATCTTTCACAACACTCTTTGCCGCTTCAAGCAAATGCTCATTAGCTGAGAATTTCAATGGGTAGCCTTGCACTTGTCCCCACTCGCCTTCGCCACACCACACATCGTGATAGCATGCTTCGGTACCGACCACGATATCACCTTGATGCATACCTTCGCCAATGCCTCCTGCTACACCACTATTAATAATGTAGTCGGGATGCATTTCGGCAATCAACGAAGTTACTTGCATAGCTGCGTTCACCTTGCCTATACCTGATTTAAGAAGTATAATTTGCTTGCTAGAGAGTTCGCCTACAAGAGCCTTTGCTCCTTCAATTTCGCGTGGTTCGGCATGCTCTAATATATTGCTTACGAGGTTAAACTCGCTTTGCATTGCAACTATAATTGCTATTCGTTTCATATATATCTTCAAAAAAGACAGAATAACATAATAACAAAAATTATGTTTTTATGTTATTTTGTCTTCTTAATATTAATTAGTACCCAAGTATTTTCAACATCGATTTGTATGATTGCTCTTTCGCGAAGAGTTTTGTGAACCACTCGCCCTCTTCATCGCGGTCAATTACTACTAATTTTGGACCAGGAATCAAGCAGTGTTGAATACCTCCATAACCACCAAGGCTCTCTTGGTATGCACCCATGTGGAAGAAACCAACGTATTGATCTTCACCCTCTTTGATTTTTGGCATAAAGACTGCATTTGAGTGAGCTTCGGCATTGTAGAAGTCCTCAGAGTCGCAAGTCAAACCTCCAAGGTTGACACGTTCATATTCTGAATTCCAATTGTTGATTGCCAATAACACGAAACGTTGATTGATACCCCATGTATCAGGCAAAGTTGTCATAAACGATGAGTCAATCATATTCCATTTCTCGCGATCGTTTTGTTGCTTTTGATTGACAATACTATAGAGCATAGCACCACTTTCACCAACAGTATAACTACCAAACTCAGTGAAAATATTTGGCTCAGGCACATTATTATTTTGACAAATAGTTTTCACTTGAGCAACAATCTCCTCCACCATATATTCGTAATCGAATTGGAAATCCAAATGTGCTTGAATTGGCATACCACCACCAATGTTTAACGAATCCAATTCAGGACAAATCTCTTTTAAGTCGCAATAAAGGTTCACCGCTTTAGCCAATTCAT
>JAFOYQ010000024.1 GCA_017424575.1 Muribaculaceae bacterium | reverse complement strand
GTGCTACCAAAACCTTCATAAGCCAAACGGCTTTCGCTGATACCTTCGCGATTAACGAGGAAATCGACAGCAGCTTTGGCGCGAGCTTCAGACAATTTTTGATTGAAATCAGCATCACCTTCGGCAGAAGTATGCCCCTCAATACTAAGTTTGATATTTTCATGAGCATTCAACACTTTAGCCAAATCATGAAGTACGAATTTAGCATCTTCGCTCAATTCTGTTTTACCTTTTTCAAATTGAGCTGCATTGAAATTTTTCTCAATTTCGGCAATACGCTCAACATAGACAACCTTTTCTACGATAACCTCTTTTTCTACAACTTCAGGTTTACGAAGTGCAAAAAAAGCTACTGCAGCTGCCAACAAAGCAATAATAATCAACCACAACCACCATTTAGATTTTTTCTCTTCTGGTTTTGGAGGAATATAACCATTAAGATATTCCAAGCGGAAACCACCACGAACGCCACCTTTCACAGCTTCGAATTTAGCAACCACAATATCATAAACGCGAGCATGAGCAACAATAGCCTCAAAAGCAGGTTTTGCCCACATCATGACAAGAGCAACCTTTTTGTTATCGCCAGTTTTAATGATTTCGTCATTTCCAACGAAATACCATTCAGAAGTAGTTTTTGAATCAGTAACATCGAGGAAAAGATCGCTTTGTCCACTTGTAGCGTTCAATGAATTAGGGAAAGCTTTACGCAAATCAGCCAATGTAGCATGAGGATACATTACCATATAGGCATGCACAATACCCAAAGCCGTACGATTTTGAGCCTTACCATATACACGCACCTTAGCCGATGCACAATCTTCGGCAGAAGATGAAAAACTTTCGGCAGGAGTAGATTTTTCGTTTTTTTCTTCAGGTGCTACTTCAACCTCATCTGTGCGTTGATGTGCAATCATACTCTCCATATCGGCTTTAACGGCATTTTTCTTCACTTTTCCTACCGATCCTAGTGTGAGACCATCCAAAGCAGCCACCCAATCGTCGCAAGTATATACTTTAACCTTAAGACCAAACTCGTTTTGTATGCGCTCGATGAAACGAACTACAGTCAAACTTGAACGACATTCGAAAGTGCCTTCATTTGAGAGGCCTAATTCGCCCAAAGTTGTAGTTTCTTCGGCTTGTGAACGACCAGAATAGATACGCAACACAGCTCCAAACGTTTCGTTGAATTCTTTTTTTAATTGTGCTACAGTTGTGCTTTTAGTTAAATTTAATACTGCCATGGTAATTTAGATTTTAAGTTTTTTCTGCCTACTCTTTTAGGATTTTCGGCAACGTCCTTTTACTTGTAGGCAAACGGGCGGTCAAGCCCGAGTGCCTTTATTAAAAAATTTACTTTTTCTCAGCCAAGAAATCGATTAATTTTGAACCAAATTGACGAGTTGTCCAATTTGCATCGTATTCGAAGCCTTCTTTTTCTGCGACTTCACGAAGAGCACCTTTTACATTATCGTAAATACGATAAACTTCAATACTACCATTATCCAAAACTGACAAGATATATTCGCCTGCAATAACTGATTTTTTTGCCATAATTATAAAACTTATTTTTATTAATATTCGCCACGAGCGGCTTTGCCGATTGTGATTTCGTTTGGAACGAGGATTTTGCCTGTTTTGTCTTTGATTTGGACTGTTACGCCAAATGTTGTGTCAAAAAGTTTTTCGGCATCACCTACTTTTGTGCTACCTTTGATTTTAAGTGCATCGGCAGATGCTTTTTTCACATCTTTAGTTGTTTTTTCGTTCAATTGGTTGAGTGTCAAATCGCCATCGGCAATTTGTTTGCCTTTGTAGAAGACTAATGTTAAATCGAACGCAGCCATGAAATCGGCTGAAATTGTTTTCAATTTTTTGTTTGGAGCAACTGTAAACTCCGCCGAATTGAAACGGTCTTTAATACTGTCAAAAAGTCCCATAAAGCTTTAGAAAATTAATTTATTAAATATTTTAAATGTAATAAAAAATATTAAAAAGATTATTTAGCAACCATATAAAAGGCACAATAGAAAAGAAAAATAAGGCATAACTAATCGCAGAAGAAATAGTATATCCCAAAAGATTAAGTTTTGAACTAATCCACAAAAAATGAGGAGGCAACAATAAACCCCAATCCAATATACCCAAAATTAAACCAAACAAAGCTAACATACCTGAAACAATCCAAAGCCATTGGTCAACACCATCAAAATACATTATTACTACAGCCAAAAGGCCTAAATGTCCGATTACTGATACTACAAAATTTAATAACCAAAATATAAATAACATAATATGGCTTTTATAGTTTAATGTTGACTACATTAAATCCAAAAGTTTTAAATAAATTTTCAAGACGTTCT